>CAZERP010000076.1:0-1590 GCA_964514805.1 Microcaldota archaeon | reverse complement strand
TGACTGAAAAGGAATACATTGACAAAGCAGTCGAAATGCAACTCAAACATCTTCACGATTTAGAAGTTAAAATCGAATTAGTACACTTGTTGCGTTCCTTAAAAGAAAACAAAGTAAAACTCGCAGTAGCGACTAACTCGCCTCGTGCTAAAGCAGAGCCTATACTAGAAAAAGTAGGCCTACGCAAATACTTTAGCACCATAATAACTGGAGATGACGTTACTCACAGAAAACCTGACCCGGAAATGTTTATACTCGCAGCTTCAAAGCTAAGCGTTAAAGAAAACCACTGCGTGGTCTTCGAAGACGCAGGAACAGGCGTACTCGCAGCTAAAACTGCCCGCATGAAAGCAATCGGCGTTTTAACAGAATACAACTCAAAAGAAGAACTAAAACACGCAGACGTAATAATAAAAGAATTTAAAGAAATTAATTATCAAAAACTAGTAGAACTAATCAAAAAACAAAGTGAATTATAATTAAAAGAAAATGGTGAATAAACAAAAATGACAGAAGCAAGTTTCAAGACAGCAATATCTCAAAACAATGAAGAAACTACCTATATTCGAGGTTATGATATTACTGAGTTAATGGGCAAAGTTAACTTTACACAACAAATATGGCTTCTTTTGAAAGGAGAACTACCAACTAAAGGACAAGAAGAGTTACTAAACGCGATTCTAATTGCATGCAGCGAACACAGAATCAACGTACCATCAGTTGCTGCAGCGATGTATTCATACTCTGCGGGAAATACTATGAACACCGCAATGGCAGCCGGCCTTCTTGGTATTGGAGACCATCACGGTGGGGCAATTGATAACGCCATGAAATTCTTCTATGATAATGTTGACAAAGACCCTGAGAAATTAGCTAAAGAAATAATTGAAAAGAAAGGAAGATTCGCAGGATACGGGCATAAACTATACACTACAGATTTACGTACAGTTAAACTCTACGAAATTGCCAAAAAACACGGCATTGATGGCAAGTACATGAAATTCGCATTAGCATTTGAAAAGGCAATTGAAAAAGCCAAAGGCAAAAAACTTTGCATGAATGTGGACGGCGCAACTGCGGCAGTTCTTTGCGAAATGGGTATGAATTATAAAATTGGAAAAGGACTCTTTGCCTTCGCACGCTGCGCAGGAATCTTCGCACACTTAGCAGAAGAATCAGAAAACCCAACAATCTTCAGAGCAATACCAGACGAACAAGTAGAATACACCGGCGTCAAACAAAGAAAAATAAAATAAACCCTTTTTTTCCCCTTTTATTTTTTAATTAATATGACAGTGGTTTCTTTTAGCCACTTGACATTACTTTCACTATTAAACACTAGTTTAATTGCATTTACTCCTTCTTTTTTTAATTCACTAATTAGTTCATCTGGGTTTACTCTATTTTGCCAAGCTCTAAGCTCACTTGTTCCTTTTATTGAAGGTTCGTGAACGATATGCATTGAAATTCCATTAGAGTTGAGTGCGTTAAATGAATTCATAAGAGTGGCTAATTGCTCGTTTTGAGTTAAAAATTTCATTAACTCGTGGCTAAAAATAACGTCAAATGAAGCAGGAAATTTTTTAGTAA
>CAZERP010000075.1:0-1609 GCA_964514805.1 Microcaldota archaeon | reverse complement strand
TTTAGTTAGTAAGCCAATCATGCCTTCATTGTTACCTAATCTTGCGCCTTTGTTTTGGCTTTCAAATCCGCATTTCTTTGCAGCTTCACTTACTTCTATTCCTTCGGTTAATACGCATTTCATTAACTTTTTAGGGTATTCAAAAGCACTTGTAGTTCCTAAATGGTATTCTTTGCCGTCGTATATCGCGCAAAATTCTAAATTCATGTAGTTGGTTTTAGTGTGGGGTACTTTGAATATTCCTGATTCGATTCCGAATCCTAAGTCTGCGCCTTTATCGAACGCGGCTTTAGCGCGATTCATAGCGCCATCTATTATGGCTTCAAGTGTATTAGGTTGGCTGCTGACTTTGCTGTTAACTTCTACTCCTTCAACAATTGCATTAGCAAATAAAGGGTAGTCTTTTATCGTGTTTTTTACTGCGTTTATTTTGACTGGGTTTTTTGACCCTACTATTATCTTCATATTTTCTTTAGTTTGCGATAAGTTAAAAATCCAAACTATCGTAATCAATTAAAAGTCATGGTAACGAAAGGAGCAAAACGAGTTGATGTAGAGCCTTATAGGTCTACGCGTAAGAAGCCCGGGCGTTTTTCGCTTAAAAGTTTTGTTTTAGGTGGCGTAATTGGCGCTGCAATTGGTGGCGGGTTACAATTTGGAAGGCCAGTTGCTACAAAAGAAGAAAAACTACCAGCAGTCGTAGAAGTAGCGTCTAGCGCGCCGGCGTCTATTCCAGTTCAAACTGCTAATAGCGCTGAAAATCGTAAGAGTATTGCAGAAGATGTTTCAAAAGCTTTCGAAAAAACGCTAAGTAAAGTTAAAGGCAAAATTACCGGAGACGTATCTTTTGCAGTCTATGATTTAGATAATGAGGAGTATTTAGTTAAGCATAATGAAAACCAGCCGGTTGTCGCGGCGAGTTTAATTAAACCCTTTTGGGCACTTGCCGCATATCATGAAAAGGCAGCTAAAACTCCATTTCAGTCGGGAATTGAAGCAAATGTACGAGAAGCTATTGTAGTAAGCGATAACCGCGCGGCAAATGCGCTACTCAAAACGGCCGGCGGCGCCGCTAAAGCGCAAAAAACACTACGTGAATATGGTTTTGAAGGTATTCGCGTTACAGAAAGTATTCCCGGAAATGACCGCGTCACGGGTAATTCATTAACTGCGGTTGATGCTATTAAATTTTTAGGAATGCTTCACACAAATCATACAACTTACTTGGGTAAAGGAAGCGCAGTTGCACCTGCTTTTCTTAGTCGCATTTCTCACGCAATGGGCGCGTATAACACATCAAATTTACATGACGGTTTGCCTGGCGTGGTTGATTTACGTGGCAAAACAGGGCATATTAGTGGAATAGATGGAGAAATGCTACACGTTACGTATTCTAAACAAGATGGTAGTTTAGGTCATTATGCTTTATTCGTTGCAATTCATGATGTAGCAGAATCTAGAAAAGCAACTGCTGATTGGTCATTAGCTAAGACCAAAGCAAACAAAGATGCGTTGCGTAAATTAGTGCTTGGAGTACATGAGGAGATTTTACGTCATTAAACGGGGGTCTTTTTATACTCAATTTTCGTAACGTTTAATGGTGATACCT
>CAZERP010000074.1:0-1729 GCA_964514805.1 Microcaldota archaeon | reverse complement strand
AACCAGACATCCCCCGTATTGCACTTTCACAAGAATATATTGAATCAGTTAGAAAAATGATGCCGGTAATGCCAAAGGAACGTATTAGATTACTTATTGCAAATTATCAACTCAACGCACAAATTGCAAAAAGTATTGTAGATTTTCCCGGCATGGCAACTTACTTCGAATCTTTAGCTGTGCGATTTGTGGATAAACAGTTACTTGCGCGTTGGCTTGCAAATGATGTAGCTAAATCTTTGAACTATCAGGGAATAGAAAAACTAACCGAAGCAACCTTGCCCAGGGAAGTGTTCTTGCAATTCCTAGAGGAAATTGCTAACAAAAACATGCAAGAAAGACAAGCTAAAGAAGAAATCAAAAAACTAATCGCAGGCGAGAAATTAACCGTAGCTTCGCACGTAAATGAAGACGCCGTAATTGACGAAGTCGTACGCGATAATGCAAAAGCAGTTAGTGATTTTAAAGCTGGAAATGAAAAGGTTCTTGAGTTTTTAATTGGTCAAGTGATGAAAAAATCAAATGCTCAAATAAGGGTAGAAATTGCAAGAGAAAAACTAAAAGGAAAAATGAAGTGATATTATTATGAATAAATTGAACTTGCAATCTACTTTAACTCTTAATAATGGAGTTAAAATTCCTAGACTTGGTTTTGGTACGTATCAGATTACTCCTGGAGAAGAAACCCAGGAATGTGTTGAATACGCTTTGAAGTGTGGCTATCGTCATATTGATACTGCTGCGTATTATAGAAATGAAGCTGATGTTGGTGAAGCGGTTAGGAATTCAGGTGTTGATCGTAAAGATATTTTCATAACTACGAAGCTTAAGAATGATGATCATGTTGACCCGTTGAAAGCTTTTGACGTAAGTTATGATAAGTTGAATTTGGATTATGTTGATTTGTATTTAATTCACTGGCCCGTTCCTGGATTGCGGGTTAATTCGTGGAAGGTTTTAGAGGAAATTCACGATAGCGGCAGAGCAAGAGCGATTGGAGTTAGTAATTTTACGGTTAAGCATTTGGATGAGTTAATCGCGCAGACGAATATTATTCCGGCAGTTAACCAGGTCGAGTTTAGCCCGTATCTATATCAAAAAGATTTGCTCGACTACTGCGTAGAGAAGGGTATTCAGTTGGAAGCGTATTGTCCTTTGACAAGAGCCCAGAAACTTAGTGATCCTGTTTTAGTTGAAGTCGCGAAGCGATACGGTAAATCGACGGCTCAAGTTCTCATAAGATGGAGTTTGCAGCATGATTTAGTTGTGCTTCCAAAGAGTAGTCGTTTTGTTAAAATTAAGGAGAATAGTGAAGTGTTTGATTTTGAACTTAGTAATGAGGATATGCTTCTTTTAGATTTGATGAATGAGGATCTTCACACTACTTGGAATCCATCAGATGTTGTTTAGTTTATTCTAACTTTTAAAACTCCGGGCACGCGTGTGACTTCGTGTGCAGCTTGGAAGTCCATATCATTTACGCTTCTAGTTAAGGGTTTGAATGCAATATCCGTTTTGAATACAGAAAGTAAGTCGTCCATTTTGCCTTTCCAGCCTGCTTTTAGTGCTTCTATTGTCCTTCGCTGTTTTTCTGGCAATGCAGTTAAGGGTATTCTTTGTACTAGTACTTCTTTGCCGTCTATTTCATCTAGTCTTACGTTGAGGTCTAGTCGTTTAGCTGCTTTGAGTACGGTGGATAATCCTAATCGATGTGCTTCGGTTAGTGGTA
>CAZERP010000073.1:0-1745 GCA_964514805.1 Microcaldota archaeon | reverse complement strand
CTTGAAGTTACAACGCCAACATTAATTCCGTTACTAGCAAGTTGTTGTAAGTATTGCGAGTCAATTAGTATTGGTTCGTTGTCAATTAGTCCACCTAAGTAAAAATCTTGAAAAGTTTGCTTCATTTTTAAAAACTCTTCACTAACCGTATTTATTTTGGAAAGATCGCCCGCGTAATTTGTGGCAAGCGCGTAAGTTACAACCCAGTCGTTATTTGAGTAGGGTTTTTGTTTTACTTTTTCAATTTCTTCATCCGATGGACGTATTCCTGCGTATTTTTCAACTGTTTTTTTAATAGCTTCGCGATAAGATTTTGAAACATCTACTAACACGCCATCTATGTCAAAAATAACCGCGTCAAGCTCACTAGTTACCTCTTTGAATGCTTTGAGGAACGATTGGTTTTCTTCTTGTGTTCCGGTGTTTACGCGTAGGCATTTTTCTAAAAATTTACACTTGCTAATGTTTCGAATTAAAACGCTTTTTTTAATTAATTTTTCGTAAACTAACGTTGGATTTGCAGTTTCAAATAATAAGAAATTAGAGTCACTTGGGAAAACTTTAGTTAACTTGCTTAACTCATTTTGTAGTTCAATTTTGTTTTTCTTAATTTCTTTAATTTGTTTTTCAAATAGCTTTTCGTTTTCAAGTAAAGTTTCGCCTATAATTTGAGTTTGTATACCAATATTCCAAGGTAATCTAACTCTATTTACTAGCGCGATTACTTCTTTACTTGCAAGTAAATACCCTAAGCGTATTCCGGCTATTGAGTATGCTTTTGAAAACGTACGAGCGATTACTACATTTGGGTATTTGAGTAAGTCTAAACAATTCTCGCTTGAAAACTCTGCGTACGCTTCGTCAATGCAAACTATTCCAGTAGTATTTTTTATAACAGTTTCAATTTTTTCTTTGCTTAGTAGGTTACCCGTTGGATTGTTTGGATTACAAATGAATACTATTTTTGCATTTTTACTTTCTCGTATAAAGTCATCAGTTAAGTCAAATGTTTCACTTAAAGCAACCGCAACATCGGTCGTACTAAATAGTTTTGCACATATTTCGTACATTCCAAAGCTTGGAACTGGCCGTACGAGTTTGTCGCGTTTGTTTACAAACGTGAGCATTAGGTAGTAAAATAGTTCATCAATTCCTGCACCTAAGATTACATTATCCGGGGTAAGTAAGTATTTTTGTGCAATTAAATTTCGTAGGTTTTCGCAAGAACCATCCGGGTAGCGGTTGAAACTTGTTTTTTGAAGTTTATTTGCAATCTTTTGTTTAATTTCACTAGGTACGTCAAAGGGTGACTCGTTTTGGTTCAACTTAACATTTATTTCTAAAACTGGTGGCCGTTGGTATTCTTCGAATGTGCTTACTTCTAGTCTTGCTAATTCATTTACGTTCATAATTATCACTTTCTTGCTTCTGCGCTTTTCGCGTGCGCTTCTAGTTTTTCTATTCTTGCAAAGTCGGCACATTTTTGAGCCCATTTCTTTTGAGAGTTTAAGGTTGCAGTTTTCACGTATTGCCTTTTGAGAAAAGTTTGGACACTGACCCCACTTGAAAACCGAGCAGACTTTCCAGTAGGTAGAATGTGATTACTAGAGTCAAAGCCGTAATCTCCAAATACTTCTGCGGTATTTACAAAAACTGCACCTGCATTTACTATTTTACTTGCTATTTCTTGTGCATTTAACGCGAATACTTCTACGTGTTCTGAACTGAATTCGTTTGCAAGTTGA
>CAZERP010000072.1:0-1911 GCA_964514805.1 Microcaldota archaeon | reverse complement strand
CTTCAAATCATGAGGGACTTAGCCAAAGAACTTGGACTTGACATCGAAGTTTATGGCGCGGATATGCGTATGACTGCAACTGCGGAAATCATGGTTAAAAAAGCCGCTGAATATGCAAAGAAACACAAAAAGTAAAAGGTGAAATGTTTTATGTTGATTGATGAAAAGACTAGAGTTTTAATTCAAGGAATTACCGGAAGAGAAGCAAGTAAAGTATGCGAAGAAATGCAAAGCTATGGAACTAAAGTAGTAGCAGGAGTAACTCCCGGAAAAGGTGGACAAGAAGTCCTAGGAGTACCAGTATATGACACAGTTAAAGAGGCTTTGAAAGCGCATCCGGAGATAAACGCTACTGTTGTTTACACTCCTCCTTTTGCGTCAAGAGACGCTGCATTGGAAGCTATTGAAGCAGGCATTCCACTAGTAAACATAATCACGGAACGTATCCCCGTATTAGATACAGCTAAGGTTTTACACAAAGCTAAAGAGAAGAAAATTAAAGTTGTAGGGCCAACAAGTGTTGGAATTATCAACCCCGGCAAGTGTAAACTTGGACCAATTGGTGGAAACAACCCAGATCGAGTTTTTGCAAAGGGTAACATTGCAGTAATTTCTAAAAGCGGAAGCATGACTAATGAAACTAGTTGGCTTATTCGCCAAGCTGGCTTTGGTCAAAGCATAGCAATGGGAGTAGGCGGAGACCTACTAGCAGGTTACGCTTTTCCAGACGCGTTACTAGACTTAGAAAAAGATAAAGAAACCGAAGCAATCGTACTATTCGGAGAACTTGGCGGGTCATACGAAGAACAAGCCGCCGAACTTATCAAAAGTAAGAAAGTAACTAAGCCAGTAATAGCATTCATAGCAGGAACCTCAGCAGATCATATGCCTCAAGGAATGCAACTAGGACACGCAGGAGCAATCATACAAGGCGGCACTGGAAGTCCAGCCGCTAAGATTAAAGCGCTTAGAGACGCGGGAGCGTTAGTTGCCGATTTTCACCACGAAGTTCCAGATCTTCTTAAAAAAGTCGTAAAGCCTAAACTAATAGAAAAGAAATGAACACTACAATTTACCTTGTTAGACATGGCGAGACTAAAGCCAATAAACTAGAGATAGTCATGGGTACAAGTGATATTTTGCTTGACGCGCAGGGTAAAAAGAACGCTAAACACGTAGGCGAAAAATTAAAGGCAACTCAAGTAAAACCTGACGCAGTATACGCTAGTGATTTGAAGCGCGCTAGTACTACGGCAGAAATTATAGTTCAGGAAATTGGTTTTGAAAAGTCAATTCAAAAAGAAAAAAAATTACGTGAAATCAACTACGGCGATTTAGAAGGAATGCCAGTACATAAGGCTAAAAAGTTAGTTCCACAATATCACGATAAAGACCCGAAGGATAAAATTCCAGGCGGCGAAAGTTACCAAGAATTATACGAGCGAGTAAACTCTGTTTTTAGAAAAATCGTAAAAGAAAACCAAGGCAAAACAATCATAATCGTCACGCATTTGCGCCCAATTCAATGCATTTTATCTTATTACAATCAATGGCCTCTGCAAACTGAATTAATCAAAGCTAAAAGCCACGAGTTCATATCCCACGAATACCTCGGCAAGTTAACCTTCAATGAAAATAAATTCGAAAGTTACGAAAACGTGAGTAAAAAATGACTTTTGCCGCTATTTTTGACATGGATGGAGTGCTAATTGACTCACTTACGCCTAACTTGAAAGGACACCAAGCAGCGTTAAAGCATTTTGGCGCGAACATTTCACTAAAGGAATTAGAAGAAGACATTCACTTATCAATGCCAGATAAAGTCACAAAATGGCGATACAAGTATGGCGTAAAAATGACTGAAAAGGAATACATTGACAAAGCAGTCGAAATGCAACTCAAACATCTTCA
>CAZERP010000071.1:0-2046 GCA_964514805.1 Microcaldota archaeon | reverse complement strand
CACCCCCTCAACGCAGCAGAATTCGTAATACTCTCAGAACCAAAAGATCCAATACACTTCCTACCCGCATCAAGCAAAACAGGAGTATGCGACGCCCACAACGCGCCAAAAGCAAGCATGCGCCCGGCACTAGCAAAAAACGCTGCATATGCAGAACACAGTATATTCGTAAAACGAGGAGATAAACTATCTAAAATCGGACAAATACGACTATACTTAGGAGAAGTAACAGAACCAGGCGAAACAAAACCAAGGCCCGCAGTAATACTAAACTCAATCGACTTAGCACCACAATACCGATCAATACCAATACTATACAGAAAAGCACTAGACTGGGCAGGACAATTCGGACAAGAACGAGACGACAACTTAGGATTCTACGCCGGTGCACACGTAGAAGGCCACCTTGCAACATTCAAAACCACACCTGAATTAAACGACTTAGATCTACAACCCATCAGCGCTAAACTTCGCCTAATAGACGGCGAAAAAGACGAAAACAGATTCAACGACTTCTTCGGCGGCGCAAAACTCGACCCAGACTATCACAAAAAAGAAGGAAAAGCGCCCCTATTAAAAATATTTTAACATAATACTAACTATATGCAAGTCTTTGGTTTTTGTGGTACTTTTGGTGCGGGTAAGGGTACTGCTATTGAAATTTTTACGCGTATTCTATTGGAGAAAGGTGCGGTGTATTCTTTTTCTACGAGTGATTTGTTTCGCGCAGAACTAAGAAAAAAAGGTTTGAGTACGGATAGAGAAACACTTAGAACTTTTGCTAACGAAATGCGCAAAACACACGGCGCAGGATACGCAGGAAAACTAGCAGTAAAAGCAATAAACGAACGAAACCCAAACTACGCGCTAGTCGACGCATTACGAAACCCAGCCGAAGTAGACGCCTTAAAGAAATTTTACGGAAAAGACTTCACATTAATTGCAATCGATGCGCCAATAAAAACAAGATACGAAAGAACTAAAACGCGAAACCGCGGCAAAGAAGACCAACTAACATTTGAAGAATTCAAAGCAAGCGAAGAACTAGAACTAAAAACACTAGACCCAAACGGCCAAAGAATCTACGACGTAATGAAAATGGCCAACGAAAAAATCGAAAACTCTGCCTCTGAAAAAGAACTAGAGCAAAAACTCAAAGAACTAATCCAAGTGAAAAACAAATGAACACACTAGACTTATCACGCGCCTTAATCCAACAACAATCACACCAACAAGACAAAACCGCGGTTTTTAATTTCCTAAAAGAAACGCTCGAAAAAAACGACTTACACGTTGAAGTTTTTGAAAGCAAAGGAGTCAAAAACCTAGTCGCGTCAACCAAAGGACGCAAAGAAAATACGAAAAAACTAATCTTCAATGGGCACTATGACACCGTACCACCAAGCTCAGCTTGGACGTGCGATCCATTCGCAGCAAAAATAGAAAAAGACACACTCTACGGACTAGGCGCAGTAGACATGAAATGCAACCTAGCCGCAATGTTATCTGTAGCTATCGCTTCTAAAAACTTACGCGGAGAAGTAATAATCGTCGCAGTAGGAGACGAAGAACTAGGCGGCGCAAACGGAACAAAACACACAATAGAAAAACAAGTCACAGCAGACTACGCAGTAATAGGAGAACCAACCGGAATGCGCCTAGCAGTCGGACACAAATCACTCGTACAATTACAA
The DNA here is from genome assembly GCA_964514805.1 of Microcaldota archaeon. Taxonomy (GTDB): domain Archaea; phylum Micrarchaeota; class Micrarchaeia; order Norongarragalinales; family UBA8480; genus CAZERP01. Next base: position 352 of record CAZERP010000071.1, on the reverse strand, counting down.
GTTAGCGCCACAGGAAAAGCCGCCCACGCAGCATTCCCAACAAACGGTTCTAATGCGATAATGACATTAGTTCCTGCTTTAGCGAAGCTACACGAACAATTTCGAGTAACAAGTAAAGAATACGATGAAAAACTTTTTTCCGTACCTACGCTTAACGTAGGAATGATCCAAGGTGGCAGTGCAATAAACGTAGTTCCAGACCAATGCAGCGCAACACTAGATTTTAGATTACCGCCTAAAACCAACCGAGACAAATTCATTTCAGACTTAAAGGCCGAATACAGCGAATTAAATTTTGAGATTATTTCAAACGACAACGGATGGGACGAACCAATCACATCTAAACTAGTAA
>CAZERP010000070.1:0-2051 GCA_964514805.1 Microcaldota archaeon | reverse complement strand
TAATCGACCCGGCCAAAGTTAAGATCGGTGAGCCGCACAAAATGGATGAAATCAAATGGTTCAAACTCGACAAACTACCTTCCAATGTACACTCACAACTACCCGCAGTACTAGAAAAGTACAAAAACGTACTGTAACTAATAAAAACGCCACTTTGTAAATATTTACATGGCCCCATACGAAGCACCTGCAGTAGTGCACACTCAAGTAAGGCAAATCCGAACAGGCTTACAAACGGCATTCACTGCTCTTAAAGTTAAGCACGATTTCGACTCATCACTAGTAGACGTAACCGAAGATCACGTTATAGTGCACCACGAAATACCACTAACCGACGCGCACCGATTAGGATTATCCAAAGTACTCAAAGCAGCTAAACAACTAGATCTCAACGCAAGATTAGAGGAAATAGACGGCAAAGAAGTACTAGTACAACGAATACCATTAGCGTCACTCCCTGAAAAACAACGGCGGACAATAGAAGCACTAAAAGCAGGCTGGACGGGTAAAATGGACGACTTACTCGCATTATTCAAAACGGATATAGCATTCAAACCGTTAACGAGAAGTGTAAATGACATGGACTTTCAAGCCGCGCACGAAGCCACACGTGTGCCGGGATTTTTGAAAGTTAGAATAAACTAAACAACAGAACTAGGATCCCAAGTCGTATGAAGATCCTCATTCATCAAATCAAGTAAACACATGTCATCTACGGACAATTCAAAGTCGAATACTTCACTATTCTCCTTAATTTTAACAAAACGACTACTCTTCGGAAGCACAACTAAATCATGCTGCAAACTCCATCTTATGAGAATTTGAGCAGGCGATTTACCGTACGCTTGCGCGATTTTAACTAATATAGGGTCGCTAAGTTTCTGGGCTCTTGTCAAAGGACAATACGCTTCCAACTGAATACCCTTCTCTACGCAGTAGTCGAGCAAATCTTTTTGATATAGATACGGGCTAAACTCGACTTGGTTAACTGCTGGAATAATATTAGTCTGCGCGATTAACTCATCCAAATGCTTAACTGTAAAATTACTAACTCCAATCGCTTTAACTCGTCCTGAATCGTAGATCTCCTCTAGTACTTTCCAAGAATTAACTCTCAATCCAGGAACGGGCCAGTGAATTAAATACAAATCAACATAATCCAAATCCAATTTACTGTAACTTACGTCGAAAGCTTTCAGAGGATCAGCATGATCACTATTCTTCAACTTCGTAGTAACAAAAACTTCTCCGCGGCTAACGCCAGAATTTCTAATTGCTTCGCCTACGCTAGCTTCATTCTCATAATATGCAGCAGTATCTATATGACGATAACCACACTTGAGTGCATATTCAACACATTCTTGCGTCTCCTCACCAGGAGTAATCTGATACGTACCAAAACCCAAACGAGGAACCTTAACGCCATTGTTAAGAGTTAAAGTAGACTGCAAATTCAATTCATTCATACTAATATCACTTCATTTTTCCTTTTAGTTTTTCCCTTGCAATCTCTACTCTTATTTGCGCGTTTGATTTTTTCATCACTTGACCAATTAAAAACTCAAGAACCTTTTCGTTTCCAGCTTTAAAATCACTAACTGCTTTTGCATTATCACGTACGACTTCATCAATTACTTCATCCTCATTTACGTGCGAAGCTACGGTTAGTTTTTCACCGGCGATTAGTTTTTTGATTTCCTCTTTACCTTGCCGTTCTTGCATTCTTCCTGTAGAAATTTCTGTAAGAAATTTCAGGAATACTTCAGATGGTAATACGTTTACCGTTAATTTTTCTATTCCCTGATAGTTCAAAGACTTGGCGACATCATTTGCAAGCCAACGCGCAAGTAACTGTTTATCTGTAAAGCGTACGGCTAGAGATTCGAAGTAAGTTGCCATGCCGGGAAAATCAACTATTGATTTTGCAATTTGCGCGTTGAGTTGATAATTTGCAATAAGTAATCTAATACGTTCCTTTGGCATCACAGGCATCATGTTTCTAACTGATTCAATATATTCTTGTGAAAGTGCAATACGGGGGATGTCTGGTT
>CAZERP010000069.1:0-2068 GCA_964514805.1 Microcaldota archaeon | reverse complement strand
TCTTTTATCATCTTGTGCGTTTTTGGGGTTGATGTTTGCAACGTTAAAGTATAGCACGGTGAATATGTCTGTCATTCCCAAGGGACCCGCGGAGTGTCCGCTTTTGGCTTCACATAGTGCTACTAGTAGATCTTGGCGTATTTGATTAGCGATTAATTTCAATTCTTTAATTTTAGTGACTTTTTTCATAAACAAGAAGACTAGTAAAAAGAATGAAAACCGCACATAAAAGCGTTTAGCTTTAGTGTTAACAACTAAATTTAAAACTATGGACATGTTAATTTTTGTTTAACAATGGTTCAACAAGGGCCCCGTACTTTACGTAATATTATTGGCGCTGCACTTAAACGACTAGCAAAACGCATAGACCCCACGCCTAGTCCAGAGGTTGAAGAACGCGATTTTTTAGATGAAGAGCCATTAAGCAAAGAAGTTTCTAGCGCTACACGCGCAAGAATTGCGGACAGTAGTAAGTTTCGTAGGTCATTAGGTGAAGTATCCGGAGCAGGTGCGCTTAAGCGTCAAGAATTAAGGCCTCCGGAAAAAACACCAGATGTGAATGTTGAATTAATTAAACCTGCTATTTCACCTCAAGAAACTCCTGAACCCGATTTACGCACTTCAAATACGGCATTTAAACACGTATCGGATATTCGTCATTCAGAACATTTCGCCAATATAGATGGTTGGTTTTCAAGTTCAAACGATTACAACGCGCGAAATTTATATCGTGAATTACCTAAGCTTAGAAGTTTTTTGACCGCTACGGAGGATTTATCTGAAGTTCTTAGTATAGGTAATCGTTATAATGTTTTTAAAGCAAAAGATGGCGCGCTGATTAAAGCGATAGTAAAAAATGAATTAAATTCAGATCGAGGCAGATTGCATGTTTTGCCTCATGCTGTTTTAGCTGGACTTAAAGTTGGCGCGTTTACTAAAGAAGACGCAGAATATCTTGAAAAAATTGTGAATCACCTATATCAAGCTAATGAACTTGGACACGCATCTTCAATTTTAATGCACGGAGTAAACTATGACGTGTTTGATGTAGATCGAGTTAGACCTGCTTTTGAACACTTACTTAGAATATCCCCAAAATTAGGTTATAGTGTTGCGCACCACATTGCTAGCAACGGAGTTAACTGCGGCGCATTAGATGCCCGGCACGAAAATACGCTATATGAGCTGGCTAAAAGAGCAACAGTAGATAAAACCGGTCCTTGGCCTTATCGCGCAGCAGAATTACTACGATTATCTCACTACGTAGGCACGCGTAATGAAAAAACTATTCCGCTTTATTTAACCACGGCGCGAATTGCACTAGAACATAATATGCCACGTGAATTAGACTTAATTAGTGATGTAATTAAAACTACCGGCGTTAATGTTACTCGCGCGCCTAAAGTCATTAAGTCTTTTAATCGCGTATTAGATTACGCTGAACGTACTAAACCCGATCGTACGTATGTTGCCGGTTTAAGGTTTGCCGCGCGTCATAAACTACTACCACTACCCGCGATTAAAGTTAAGTTGCTTAATTTAATTGAAGACATACAAAGCGATGTTGATAATAAAAAACGTAGCACCCATTTAGCCGCGGCTACTTCCGCATTACATGAATTTGGGTTCATCAATGAAGATGAATATAGAAAGCGAATGAGAAAAATTTCTGATTTAAACGAAAATCCAGAAGTACGAAAAGAATTTTACGGATTGCCAACTGAACGTGAAGCGCCTAAAGTAATAGTACGAAGAAGAAAAAGCCGCCTTTCAAAGTAGGGCTTTTTTTATTTTGTATGCAGCTTCGAATGGGTTTTTGTGTTTAAGGATCGCAGATCCTACGACTATTTTTTTGGCGCCGAGTGTTTTGAGTAATGGCACGGTTTTTGAGTCTATTCCGCCGTCAACGGCTATTTCTGTTTGAGGGAATTTGTCTGCGAGTTTTTTTATTTTGCTTGCAGTTGAGGGTATGAATTTTTGTCCGCCTTTGCCTGGGTGTACTGACATTATTAGTACCGAGTCAAAGAATGGCGCTATTTTTTGAAAATTGTCAATTTTTGTTTCAGGG
>CAZERP010000068.1:0-2076 GCA_964514805.1 Microcaldota archaeon | reverse complement strand
GCAGTTACTGTTTTACGACCTGCGTGGTGCGCTAATTGTGACGCCTTCTGTGCAATGTCAACTGCAACTTCTTCAAGTACATCTGCAAGTGCTTCACTAGCATCTTCACTAACACGCTCAGCGCCCGCTTTTCTAATTAAACGTTCAATTGGAGCCAAAGGAAGATCTGCAACTTTACTAGCCATTCTAAATCACCACAAGCCTCTAAATTCAAAAAAGAGGCGTTAAATTACTAATTACTTATACAAATTGAAGTGATTACTAAAATATAAAAACAACCACTCTAACTGATTGTAATACTAATACACTAAAAATGAAATCAATTCCCCCACTTGGTCAACTTGCGCTAAAAGAAAACCTAGATGTAACTCCAAGAGACTACCAAATAAAAATCGCACTCGGTGCCCTAACTAAAGGAAATACATTAGTAGTACTACCCACGGGGATGGGCAAAACCTTAATCGCAACACTAGTAATATCACGCATACTACAAACAAACCCAAACTCAAAATTTCTATTCCTCGCTCCAACCAAACCACTCGCCGCGCAACTACAACAAAACCTCTCTTCATATTTAGACATTCCAAACGAAAAAATCGCGCTTTTAACTGGAGATCAAACACCAGACAAACGACTTCCAGTATATCTTACGGCAAACATAATCTGCGCAACGCCACAAACAATAGAAAGCGACATACTCTCCCGTAAATGCGACCTAAACGATTTTTCTTTAATAGTTTTTGACGAATGTCACAGAGTAGTAGGAGAATACGCGTACTCATTCATAGCAAGAAACGCCAAATGCAAACTCCTAGGTCTAACTGCATCACCTTCAAGCGACGATGAAAAAGTGCAAGAGATTTGTAAAAACTTAAAAATCGAAAACGTAGAAACAACAACAACCTACGAAGTCACCCGGTACAAAAAGGACGTCAAACTAGAATGGCTACATATCGACTCGCCATCTTGGCTACCTGAAATAAAAAAACAACTAACTGACCTAATCCGAGAAACCGCCCAAGCACTCAAAACACTAAACTACCTAGAAACCGCAGATGTAAACAAAGTCAACAAAAGAATACTACTCCAAACACGCTCACGCATACTAGAAAACATGAAAGTAGACAAAAGCGCATACCAAGCAATGTCACTACAAGCCAAACTAATGAACCTACTCCACGCAAACGACCTACTCGAAAGCCAAGGCTTAATACCACTACATGAATTCCTCTCAAAACTAAAAGACGGAGAAAGCAAAGCAGCCCAATCACTCGCAAGCGACTTTCGCATACAAAAAACAATATTCCTCGCAGAAAAATTCATAAAAGAAGGAGAAAACCACCCAAAAGAAGCCACAGTCCTACAAATACTAAATACGGATTTGAAAAAAGACAGTACAGCAATACTATTCGCACACTACAAAAACACAGTCGAACGACTAACCAAAATACTAAACGAAAACAACATCAGCGCAAACGCACTCACCGGCAAAGGGGTAGGCGGAATGACCCGCAAAAAACAAGACGCCATCGTCAATTCTTTTCGTAACAACGAATTCAAAGTCCTAGTCTGCACAAGCGTAGGAGAAGAAGGACTAGACCTAACAAACGTCGACCTCGTACTATTCTACGAACCAGTCCCTAGCGAAATACGACTAATACAGCGCCGAGGAAGAGCAGGAAGATCCAAAGAAGGCAAAGTAATCGTATTAATCGCCAAAGGCACAAAAGACGAAGCAATGTTTTGGTCCTCACGCAGAAAAGAACGTGAAATGCAAGAAAACGTAAACGAGTTAAAAGACAAATTCACAAAACAAAAACAAGAAAATACAAAACAACAAACACATACCGATAAACCCGAACACACACTACAACTAGACTCAACAGGCGACACATTCACAATCAAACCACCCACACAAAAAAAGATGACCGAATTCTAAAAAAACAAATGCGCATTAATAATGATCATGTCAGAATTCTCCCCGGGAAAAATATTCGGCAAACAAGCCATACAAAAAGAAGCCCTAGCGGCTAAAATATCCCTAAGAGAAGCATACAAAAACCACCGCCGCGCCGC
>CAZERP010000067.1:0-2155 GCA_964514805.1 Microcaldota archaeon | reverse complement strand
AACCAAGCAAGACGATTCACTGCAATATTCCCCTCACACAAAGCACTGCACGCCCAAACAAGAAAAAGCATCAACGCCACAAGCAAACTCTACACCGAAAAAACAGTCACCTGCCAAACCATCGAACTACCCGGCAACACATGGATAGAACGCGCCCTCTACGCGCTATACCTACTCGACTGGGCTACTTACTACTTAGCACTCAAATACAAAATCGACCCAGAAAAAGTAGAAATGGTAGAACAACTTAAAAAAATGCTAAAATAAACCGTTTTTCCACACATTTAAAAACCTAAAAACTCCAAAAGAAATATAAGAAAAACTTTGGGCTTGTAGCTCAGCCTGGACAGAGCGACAGCCTTCTAACCAACTTTTCACAACAAAACTATCTAAACACTAGTCTAAATGAAAAGTTTAAATGGAAGCAAGCTGAAGGTCGTGGGTTCAAATCCCACCTCGCTCGCTCAAAACTTTTTCTTTTTCCTTCTTTCTAACAAAAACGGAGTTTTAGCCAACTATGCAATTCGTAAGAGAATTTCTAGAATTCATCAAAAAATACCAAGTAATCGGCCTCGCCGTAGCATTCATAATCGGAACCGCCGCAACCAAACTAGTAAGCGCGTTCGTAGCAGACATAGTAATGCCAATAGTATCCGTACTAATTCCCGGTGGAGAATGGAGAACTGCAATATTTCAAATCGGCCCAGCAAAATTCCTAACCGGAGACTTCCTAGGGGTACTAATAGACTTCCTAATCATAGCATTTGTCGTTTTCATAACAGTCAAATTCGTAATGAAAGAAGACCCAACACTAAAAAGATAAATTTTTTTTATGTCTGACGATGAGCGCTACATGCGCGAAGCAATCAAACAAGCCACAGTCGCATTACAAGAAGGAAACTGGCCAATCGGTTGCATAATCGAACTCAACGGAAAAATCATAGCATCTACTCACAACCAAGTATACTCTACTAATGACAAACTTGCACACGCAGAAATGCTCGCACTAAAACAAGTACAACAAATACTAATAGACAATCCAAAACAAGCAACTCTCTACACAACTTACGAACCATGCCCAATGTGCTTCGGCGCCGCAATTCTATCTCGTATTAAAAGAGTAGTGTGTGGAATAGACTTAGACCAAAGCGGAGCCTGCTACTTCCGCGAAAATTTACCCGTACTTTTTAAACAAGATAAATTCACCGTAGAATTTACAACCGGCGTACTAGCCAAAGAATGCCACGAAATATTCATACAAGGAGAACCAACCAAAAAACTAATCTCCTCAGGAATAATAAGAAAACAAAAACTAGACTTGTGAAATAAATATGGATGTTGAAAGTGAAATTCAAGCGATAAAAGAACGCAACAAAAAAGTAGAACTTGACAAAAAATGGGAGACCTCTCTAGAAAGAAAACTACTAATAGCCGCGTTAACCTACATCGTAATGGTCTTAATTTTTACAACTGCAAATGTGCCAAACGCCATGTTCAATGCATTAATACCAACACTAGGCTTTCTACTATCGACACTAACACTAGACTTCGCCAAACAACAATGGACTAAAAACAGGTAATTTCTATTAATTATTTTTTTACTCTACGCGTAGCGTTATCAGTAAATTTATCTTGCGATTAGTCCCATTTTTTGTAGGATGGTGAATACTCCTGCCCATTGTCCTGCGAATTGAAAGATTGACACTATGAATAGTATTACTGCGAGGAATTTTAGTTGCGGATAACGCACCCAAATAATATACGCGAGCGCTGCAGATGGGGAAAGTATGCTCCAAAGTAAGAGCATTTTAACCTCATGATCTAAAAACAGTTGACCTGCACTTTTACCTATGCTAGTCATGCTGTTTCCCGCGCCGTATAGTGAATCTCGTTGTTTCATTTCCCAAAGAGATAATTCTTTCTTTGGCTTTACGATGCTAGCAATACTTTTAGCAATGCGGACTATACGCGGCTTCTTATTGTGGTTACTAGAACCAAAGTCAAAATCAGTCGTAAAACTAAACAACAACCTGTAAAAATCTTTTTTTTTAGTGGGATGATAAAAAGAAAACCAAACCACAATAAAAACATTACCTACTCAGACGTAAAAAGAGTTAAAATAAAGCACTTTTCTTAATTCCTTAAATATGAAAAT
>CAZERP010000066.1:0-2199 GCA_964514805.1 Microcaldota archaeon | reverse complement strand
AACCTAGAAGACATTAGATCTCCTGATTGTTTTTACATTGAAGATAAACTCATAAATGAACTTGACATTCCAGTTTTTCACGATGACCAGCACGGAACTGCAATCGTCGCACTCGCCGCAGTAATGAACGCATGCAAAGCTACGGGTAAGAACTTAAAACAAGTAAAAATAGTAGTAGATGGAGTAGGCGCAGCAGGCTCATCCATACTAAAACTACTTCACTTAAGCGGCGCTCGCCATATACTAGCAATCGATAGCAAAGGAACCCTATCCGACAAAAGAGCAGAGCTTAAAGGCACGTACAAAGAAGCCCTCCTTCCACTAACGCTTGACGTCGGCGTTGTTGGCCTTGATGAAGCAATTAAAGCAGCCGACATTTACATCGGAACAAGCCAAGCAGACAGACTAAAACCAGAACACGTACGCAGCATGAACACCGACGCGATAATCCTCGCATTATCTAACCCGAACCCAGAAATAATGCCAGACGTTGCAAAACAAGCAGGCGCGCGTATAGTTTGCACGGGTAGAAGTGATTTTCCAAACCAAGTCAATAATGTTTTAGCATTCCCGGGAATATTTAGAGGCGCATTTGACGTTAAAGCTACTAAAATAACTCAAGAAATGAAAATCGCAGCCGCCAAAGCCATTGCAAGCCTAGTAACCAAAGAAGAAATCGCACAAGGAACAGTAATACCAAGCCCATTCAACAAAAAAGTAGCCAAAAAAGTCGCCAAAAAAGTATCAGAAAAAGCAACCGAACAAGGCGTAACAAGAAAATAATTTTCCTTCTCTTTTTTTTATATTATTGTTTCTATTTGTATTTTTTGGTGTTCTAGTTCATCTAGTTTAACCATGTGGTCTAGTATTGCTTGGGCTTCTTTTTCACGGTGTTCGTTTTTAATTAGTTTTAAACGCGCGTAATTTATCGAGTGTTGATTTACGGGTATGTCTCCCGTTAGCCACATTTCTCTTCCCGTTTTAGTGCGAAAAGTTACTATTCGGCATTTAATTCCGTGCTGTTTGTCTATGCTTCTTTTAAGTTTCTCAAGTACAGCTAAGTGTGGATGTGGAATACCTAAAGTTATTTTATCGTTTTGTAAATTAACGTTGCACGTAACGTCTGCGTGGGCTTGTAATAGCTTGTTTAGTTTGTGTAGTGTTTCAAAATGAGTTAACACTTTTTTCACGCTAGTTTTGCTTCTTTTAGTTGTTTTAAGTTCTTACTTCGAGTGAGAAACATTGCGATTTTGAGTTCCTTTTCCCACTTGTTAATTTCTTCCAAGGCTCCTTTTTGTCCGTTTTTGTTTTGTGCGACTAGGAAAGGTTGCGCTGCTCCTGTAATAGTTGCGCCGAGTCTAATTGCTTTGGCGGATTGTAGTCCGTTTCTAATTCCTCCACTTGCGATGAGTGGTAGTTTGGAAACTTTGCTAACCTCTTGCAACGCTACTGGAGTTGGTATGCCAAAGTCCCAGAATGTGTTTCCTGCTTCTGCTCCTTTACGATGAATTTCAACTGCGGCCCAACTAGTGCCGCCAGTTCCTGAAACATCAATTGCAGCGGCGCCTGCTGCTTCAACTTCGAGTGCAATGTCTTGGTTTATACCTGCGCCGACTTCTTTTACTATTACGGGTACATCTAGTTCGTCAATAGTGTTTTCAATAGCATGCAAGACGCCGCTCCAGTCAGAGTCACCTTCAGGTTGAACAATCTCTTGAAGTGGATTAAGGTGAATGCAAAGCGAGTTAGCTTCAATAGCGTTTACTGCGTCTGTAATTTGTCTTGGAGTATATTTTTTGAGTTGATATGCGCCGATGTTACCTGCTACGAAGACGTTTGGCGCAGCTTTCCTTACATTAAATGTGCTAGTCAAAGCAGGGTTTTCTATCATGGCTCTTTGAGAGCCTACTGCGAATACTATGTTCTTTTCTTCACAAGCTACTGCAATATCTTCATTAATTTTCTTTGTAAGTTCGTGGCCGCCGGTCATGGAAATTACCATGAATGGCAAGTCAAATTCGCGACCTAAAAACTTCGTTTTAGTGTTAATTTCCGCGTAATTCATTTCAGGCAACGCGTAGTGAGTAAAGTGATAGTCATCAAAGGAGCTACGAATGACTTTTGCTTGTACGTCTTTTTCCAAGACGATTTTTACGTGTTGAATTTTACGATTGGCAGTTTGAGCATCTTCTTTCATAA
>CAZERP010000065.1:0-2200 GCA_964514805.1 Microcaldota archaeon | reverse complement strand
AACTTCAAGACCACGTGTAGAAGCGCTTTACGCATTAAATCGAATTACGCGTATTAACTTAGATTTTGTAATAGCGCAAGAAGATTGCAATGAAGAAAAACCATCGCCTAAACCAATCAATTTACTAATTCAAAAAATGAAAGTGTCAAACGCCATTTACGTGGGAGATACGATAAACGATCGACTAGCTGCACAAAAAGCAAAAATTACCTATCTAGAAGCAAGTAAAAATAACGACGTAAACTCGATTATAAAACAAATTTTAAGTGAAAAACTATGAGAAGTGCAAAAATTGAACGAAAAACAAAAGAAACCAACATCAAAGTTGAACTAAACCTAGATGGAACCGGAAAATCACAAGTAACTACAGGAGTTGGATTTTTAGACCACATGTTAACACTATTCTCCAAACACTCGCAAATAGACCTAAGCGTAACTGCAAAAGGCGATTTAGAAATTTGCGATCACCACACAGTCGAAGACATCGGCATATGCATAGGCCTTGCCATAGAGCAAGCTTTAGGAGAAAAGAAAGGAATCAACCGATACGGGTTTTTCATACTACCAATGGACGAATCACAAGCGACCGTAGCTTTAGATCTATCCGGAAGAAGTTACCTAGTCTACGATGCTACTTTCGAAAGGGAAAAACTAGGCGAACTAAGCACCGAAATGATAGAACACTTCTTTCAAGCAATTTCACAAAACGCTAAAATGAACTTGCAAATAAAAGTAACCGGAAAAAACAACCACCACAAAAGTGAAGCAATTTTCAAAGCATTCGCAAAAGCACTAAAAGTCGCAGTAGAAATTGACGAGAGTTCAAAAGGAGAAATACCTTCAACAAAAGGAACAATTTAGGTGACAAATTATGATTAGAATTGCAATTCCAAACAAAGGAAGATTATTTGAAGAAACAATAAAAGAACTAGCAGCTATAGGAATAACATTTCCATGTAATGGCAGAAAACTTTACATCTCAACAAACCAACCCAATGTAAAAATAGTTCTAACTCGGGCTCAAGATATACCATGGTATGTATCAACTGGCGCAGTAGAACTAGGCATCACTGGCTGGGATATGGTAATCGAAAGTGGCCTTCAAGTAAACAAAGTACTAGAACTAGACTTTGGAAAAACGATTATAGCACTAGCAGCTCCAACTGACACTAAGTTAAATGAAATAGAAAAAATCGCTGCAAAAATGACAAACATTGCAAACAACTGGGTAAAAGAAAACAAACTAAAAATACAAGTTATTCCTCTTTCTGGCGCACTTGAAATAGCGCCACAAGCAGGCATTGCCAATGCGATAATAGATCAAGTTTCAACTGGAGATACACTCAAAGAAAATAGCCTAGAAATACTACAAACTTTATTCGAATCAAAAGCGTGTCTAATCACAAAAGCAAATTCGGATGAAATTGAAGAAATTAAAATGGCACTTGAAAGCGTAATACTAGCAAGAAGAAAAGCCTACCTTATGCTAAATGTCAAAACTCAAGCTACGCTTGAAAAAGTAGTCAAAGTTTTACCTTGCCTTGAAAGTCCCACGGTAATTAAACTCGCTAAAGATGGAGAATATGCAATACACTCAGTAGTAGATCGAATTACATTAAGTCAAACTATTAGAACAATTTCAAAAGCAGGAGCAAAAGACATCCTAGTAAACAAACTAGAGCGTGTAATCCTATGATTGGCATAATCCAAATTGGAAATTATCAAAGCGTAGCAAATGCTTTCAAAAAACTAAACATTCAAACAGCTGTAAGTTTAGATCAACAAACGCTTTCAGCGTGCGACGCGTTAGTTTTACCAGGAGTAGGCGAATTTAGCACTGTAATGCAATCTATCTCACCACTTGCGCCATTTTTGCGAAACTACAAAAAGCCTTTTCTTGGAATTTGCGCGGGAATGCAAGTTTTACTCTATGAAAGCAAGGAAAGTCCAGGCGCAAAAGGTTTAGGAGTCATTAAAGGAAAAGTTGAGAAATTTCAAGTAGTTCGAACTCCACAAATAGGCTGGAATAAACTAGAAAATATAACTAGTCCTTTATTTGAAAAAAATGATTAATATGTCTAAAACACCTTCTATATCATATGCTGTTATATGTTGTAATGAATATTATGAAACTATAACATTGTTAGATTTTCTTATAGAACATAAAAGAAAAAAAGATGAAATTGTAATTCTTTTTGAT
>CAZERP010000064.1:0-2241 GCA_964514805.1 Microcaldota archaeon | reverse complement strand
ATGGATTGAAGAAAACCAATTAGACAAACCCGGAATAGCTAAACTAATCAAACTTGCAACTGGACATAATGACTCAACTTACCTACGTCAATTAGGAGTACTACACGAATTACACCTAAACGGTAAAGACGAAGAGCACACTGCCCGCTTTAAAGCAGAAGATATTCGCGTTAGAAAATACTCAATTCCATTAGACTATAAACGCATTTCAATAGCCGGACACCTAGTAGGATTATTACCCCGACCACCAAATATTTCTGAATTAGAAATAGAAGAAATTCGCGAGCATCTAAGAGAAAATTTAACTGACTCAACAGTAGTAAAACTACCTTTACTTAATACAACAAACAACGCAACCCCCGAAAGTAAATTAACTAATTTACATAAACTGGCGTTAATTGGCGACGAGTTTGCATTAGCCGCGCTGCACTCAATGGGCACAGTTACTCATGCAAAACTTTCAGATAAAGAAATTACTAAGAGATTTGGAGTTAAAGCAGATAAATTACCCTTGATAGTGGAAGCTGCGCGCCATTATGCAGAAATTGAACCTACTCGTAATCCAGCTGCCCTTGCAATAGTTGATCATTTTAATCAAAAATTAGCCGGCTACATAAGACTTAGACCTAAAAAGTAGCCGCACTTAGTTTTATCCTACGATTGGCTGCATTGTTTGGGTTTGTTCTACTGCAGGTTTTCCGTTTGTGAATGGTTTGTCTGAAATTTTTATGTAGATACGCGTCTTGCTATTACGCTGCCCATCTGGTGTCGGAGCGCCGTATTGCATTTCTTTTCTTTGAACTAAAACATAGTAAACCTTATCTTTGGAGAGGCAAAATTCCCTGTACTTGATGCTGGATATATTAGGGTTGCGAGTAAAAACTTCACTAAATTCACCTGAATTAAGCGCGAGAGTTTTTTCGTAAGATGGCGCAGTGAATAGTTGTAAAACTGCGCTTGGCGTTACGTTAAATGAATATTTATCATCAATTACAACAGTAAAAGAGTTTTGACTGTACGCGCTACTTACGCCCGCGTAGCCTTCAGCAGAATACATGAGAGTGTTTGTTTCATAGTAAGCACAACTAAACTTACCTAAAGGAGTAGTAGTTGAGTCGCTTGTGACTTTTTAAACTCCGTAGTAGTCTTGGTCTTTGTTTTTCATAAAAGCGCCAACTGAAGCGTAGTCTTGTTTTCCAAAAGCATTAGTTGCAAATAGCAAAATCAACCCAACTAAGATACACGCGCCAAACACTACGAACAATAAAGAATAATTCATAAAAAAACATACGCACGCGGCGCTATTAAATAAGACACGTATGCTACTTGTCCCGATGTGCGTCGAAGGGAGTAGAATTAGATATTAATGATTAAAAAAGGTCGGTTGAGATAAGTATTATTAGTAATTATTTATGAAAGAAGATGCTCAAACTGCTAATCGTAAAATTCAACATGTAAAAATCGTCTTGGAAAAAGACGTGCAAGCAAAAGTCATTAGAAGTTCTTTTGATGATTATCATTTCACCCACTACGCGTTACCTGAAATGAATTATGCGGAAATTAACACTAAAACGAAGTTCTTAGGACGGGAATTTGACTTGCCATTCATGGTAATTTCCATGACGGGTGGACATGAATTAACAAAAAAAATTAACGAAGACATTGCACTAGCATGTGAAGAAAAGAACATTGTATTCGCAGTAGGGTCTCAAAGAGCTATGATTGAAAACCCTGCTTTGACTAGTACTTTTAATATCCGAAAAGCTGCGCCAAACGTCTTCGTTGCAGGAAACATCGGAGCATATCAACTCAAAAAATACACGCCACGCCAAATTACTGATGCGGTGAACTCAATTGAAGCTAACGCACTATGTATTCATTTGAATCCCCTACAGGAAATAGTGCAACCTGAAGGGGACTCTGACTGGAGCGGCGTTTTACACGCTATTGAAAACACAATAGACGAACTAGATGTGCCCGTAATAGTAAAAGAAGTCGGCGCAGGTATAAACCAAGACATTGCGCTTGAAGTTGAAGCAGCAGGCGCCTCTGCAATTGACGTCTCAGGAACTGGCGGCACAAGCTGGGCGGCAGTTGAAATACACCGAAAAGGAGCAGAAGCAGGAAACACATTCTGGGACTTTGGCATACCAACCCCCGTAGCGTTACAAGAAGTTAACAAAGTATCCAAACTACCACTCATCGCAAGTGGAGGAATTAGAAACGGACTACAATCCGCCA
>CAZERP010000063.1:0-2339 GCA_964514805.1 Microcaldota archaeon | reverse complement strand
GATGACAATGACTTAACCATAATCAAATAACTCAACACAACCTTATAAAAAACACAGCTAACGCTAAACCAAATTAAATATAGTGCAGGGAGAGGGATTTGAACCCCCGAACCTTTCTCCAAAAAAGGAAGTCAAAACGAGCCTATGAGTGCTTAAATTCTAAGCTCCTTTTTTTCTAGAGGAGCAGATTTTGAGTCTGCCGCGTTTGACCAGGCTTTGCTATCCCTGCTAAAAAATTAGATAAATTGATTAGGCGCGTTTAGTTTTATAATACCTAATTTGAAAGCGCTTTTTCTATTTCTAATATAATTTTTTGCGTTTTCTGCCCCGCAAGACCAGTATGAGTTTTGTAACTTTGCAACACACTTCGTATTTCGCTCTCTTCCAAACGAGAACTAACTTCTTTCTCACTTAACATCAATTGTAACAACGGATTTACTCCCGTGTTTTTCATCGACTCCCAAGAAGACATACAAAGATTACGAATCAACTCATGCGCATCCTGCCGATTAAAACCCTTCTCAACAAGCTTAACAAGAAGAATTTCAGTCGCACTAAACACGCCAAAATCAGATAAATTCTTATCAATCTTCTTATAATCAACTTGCAAACCCGTAAGAACCTTAATCATCGAACGTAAGATTTCATCAACACCCAAAAATGAGTCAGCAATCAAAAACCTACGATTAGCAGAATCATCCAACGTACGCTCAAGTAAAGACACCGATGAATTTTGAGCAGCAACCTGCGGATAACTTTGAACCAAACGAGAAAGCGAACAAATCTTTTCACAAGTTACCGGATTACGCTTGAAAGGCATAGCACTAGAACCCACTTGCTTACTCCCAAAAGGTTCAGATAACTCGCCAATAAAAGGACTTTGTAAAACACGAATATCAAAAGCAATCTTAGCAACTGACTGCGAGACCTGCGCCAAAAGGCACAATACATCATAATCTTGCTTACGCGGAAAAACTTGATTACTAACTTCAAAACAAGGCAACTCAAGTTGACGCATCGCATTTTCTTCCATACTTAACACGTCCACCGGACGTTGCAATATAGTAAGATAAGACGCGTAAGTTCCAACCGCACCCTTAAAGCCCTTGCCCCGTAACTCTCGCTTTAATTCTTGTAACCGACGATAATCACACAATAAATCCTGCGCGTAAAAAGCAAAACGATAACCTAACGTAGTAGGCTCAGCCGGCTGCAAGTGAGTATAACCCATACACGCGACATTAGCATTAGCCGACATTAACCGCTTAAGCTCATTTAATACAGTTACCAGTTTAGTTTCAATTACGAGTAGAGCTTGCTTTTGCTGCAAAACTTGCGCATTTCCAATTATATCCTCACTAGTAGCCCCCAAGTGAAGTTTACCTCCACCAACAAGACACTGCCCAGAAAAACACTTAAGCTCAGCCACAACATCATGACCGGTCTCTTTTTCAATAGCAAGCGATTTTTCGATATCAACACGAGCAAAATTTGCTTTAATATCACTTAACTCATCATTAGAAACAACGCCAAATACACTCTGCGCACTTGCCAATGCCAGCCAAACCCGCCGCATTTGCAGCCGATAATTATAATCGGAAAAAATCAAGCGCATTTCAGGCGTAGCATAACGATTAGTAAACTGAGATTGAAATTCAGACATATTTACTATTAGTATCATTAGTTTAATTAATAGAAAATATCAAAAACGCAAAATAAGAAAGAAGAAAAGGGAAAAAAAGGGGAAAGTTGTCTTATGCGCAAGTTCCTTTTAATGTTCCAGAACTTGTTTTTCCAGCTAAACCAGTCTTGTTGTTTGTGTAAGTAATGGTTACCGCGGTATCATATGAACTTCCTGCAACTCCACAGTCACCTACTGCAGTTACTGTGAATGTTGTTTGGCCACCTGCGGCGATGTTAGCATCTCCGACAGTTCCCGAAGTTCCGGCTACACTTATGTCAGTTACGTAGATGTTTTGACCTACGCTGTTACCTAATACAAGTGATAGTGTAGTTGAGTTGTATCTTTGGTCGAGTACTGAAACGTCTCCAAATCCTCTTGCACTTGATGCTTGTGATGCAAAGTTACCTGGATTGAATACTCCAAAGTACCAAAGAACTGCAGCTACTACTACGATGGCAAGAATTGCCCAACCGTAAGTTACGAGATATTCAAGAGCTGATTGTCCTTTTAATTGTTTCATGATAGTTCAATGTCCTCTTAGAATTTATGCGCAGCTTCCTTTGAGTGTTCCGCTTGAAGTTTTTCCAGCAACTCCACTTTTGATGTTTGTGTATGTGATTGTAACTTCTGAATCATATTGAGTTCCAGCAGTTCC
>CAZERP010000062.1:0-2366 GCA_964514805.1 Microcaldota archaeon | reverse complement strand
CAAATTACTCATAGATGAAACCATCGCGCAAAGCGAGCACGTGCAGTTTCACCCAAACATAAACACTGCAACGCTTGCACTAACCCAAAAAGAATTCCAAAAATATCTAGACGCTGTAAAAGTAGAGAAAAAAGTGGAAAAACTAACCGTTTAATCGTTCTTCCATGAAATAGCAGTTACTGGACAAGCTTCGATTGTCTCTTTTAAAGTATCTTCTGAATCAGGTTGACTTTCGTTTGCTACTGATTTGTTATCATCATTCATTTCATAACTAGCTGGCGCTATGTTTGTGCATAATCTACAGCCGATGCAAATTTCAGGATCAACTTTAGTTCTCTTTGGCATATAATATCAGTAAAAATATATAGGAATTCGCGACTTTTTAAAGTCTAAGTACGAATAAACCAGGATCTTTAAAAACAACCCCGCAGTTACTTTTTTCAAGAATAATTTACTATGGCAAAACCTAATCAGAAACTAAGCGTAAGTTGGAGCGAACACAAAGACTCCAAAGAGGGGGACTTTACTAGTCACATAATTAAAACAGGCCCTTTTAGAATAACTGTAATTGACGCGCGAGCGCACTACTTGCCCGGAATTTACTATCAATTAGACTATCCCGAAGCTATGCGACAAGAAGTATTTAATGGCGCTAAACCAACTGCTCGAATACAACATGTAGTTAATCCAGGTATAGCTGGAATTAGACTAAAAATACCCTTTGAAAATGGTAAACCTCAATATGAGTTACTTGCGGCCACTGCAATTAAAGGCGCAGTAAATTCTTCACTTGGAATGCAAACAATGAGCATTGCAATGCACGAAGACGTAGAACAAAGTTTAGCTTTAATCGCTAAACATTTAGCCAAAGCAGTTAAGGACCCTACCGCACATCGTACATTAGCTGAACTTAACGAACACCTACAAAACGTACACAAAAACGGAATAGCTAACATGAAGCTATCTGATGGTACTTTTGACTTAAATCCAATGGTATTTTTCAAATTACACGCTTTAAAATCCCAAAGAAGAAATAAATAAAAGAGAAAGGAAAGGTTTTACTTCTTTTTCTTGGCGTGTTTTTTGACGTGGTGGGTTAAGTGTCTTGTTCTGTGGAGTGCGTGTCCGAATAGGAACATTGAACCTGCGTTAAACTTGCCGAGAACTTTGTTGCCGTTATTTTCGAGAAGTTTTTGCATTTCCTTTAAAGAACGATTGAAGACCCAGCCGAGTATTTGAGGTTCTTGGTGAACTGTGAAGAGTGCTACTTTTTTGTTTCGCATGTGCCAGGAGTTAACAAAAGCAAGTGCTTGTTTTGGACTGCGCATGTAGTTACTTTCAACGCCAATTACTACTAGTTCTGCGTTCATCCAATCTCTTGGAGTCACTAGTGACATTGGTTTTACGAGCGCTTCAAATTCAGGTCTTAAGTTTGTGGCGATTTTGTTTGCCATTTGTTCTGCTTCGTTACTCCAAGTAGTGTAATACGTTACTAGAACATCGTGATCCTTTCCACTGAGCGAGCGACCGCCATAATACGTGCCTAGGTTTGGGTTGCCGTAGTAACTTGGCTTTGGCATTTTAACCATTGAACTCTTTTTTGATTTACTTGAACTTTTCTTTTTCAATACCATAAAACGTAAAAATCCTCTTAGACAAACTTACGAAATTCGAATATATAAGCTATTCTTTAATGGCACACTTTTCTTCCTGTTTTTTCTAAGTATTTTTGGTGGTATTCTTCTGCTTTGTTAAAAACACTGTGGGGTACTATTTCGGTTACGATCTTGTTTTTGAAGTTACTCTGCGCTTTTTTGATTACTTCTTGTGCGGTTTTCTTTTGTTCTTCTGAAAAGTAGAAAATAACTGATCTGTATTGTGATCCGTAGTCAGGACCTTGCTTGTTTAACGTGGTTGGATCATGTATTCTAAAAAATAGCTCAACTAACTCTCTGTAACTTATTTCTTTTGGGTTGAATTCAACCTGAACAACTTCAGCATGACCAGTTTCATCCGTGCAAACATCCTCATACGTTGGGCTTTTTGTTTTTCCACCTTCATATCCAACAAGGGTACGAAGAACTCCTTTTTGCTCATCAAAAACCGCTTGTACGCCCCAAAAACACCCAGCGCCAAAAACCGCAAACTCACTCTTCATAATTACTTCACCTTATAGAAATGCTTAAGCACTACGGGTAAATCTGACTTAACTTTTTCTCCTTCTTTAATTCTTTTCATAAGCTCTTTTGGAGCAAGCCATTCTGCAGATACAAAGTCATGCTTGTTATAATCCGGCGTTTCGTCGTATTTTATCTCGTAGCACATTTCAAAAATCGCGCTACCATCCTTAGGCGTTAATTTACCTA
>CAZERP010000061.1:0-2383 GCA_964514805.1 Microcaldota archaeon | reverse complement strand
CATTTCGTTGAATTCACTGCTGTTTGCGGCGGTTTTTGGCGCGATTACTTGTACTGAGTCTTTTCCTAGTAAGTATCTTCTGTGTACGGGCGATCCGCTTTGTTGTGTTTGTGCTTTTACTTTTGTGTCTTTTACTACGTCTGCTAGTATTGCGTCAACTTCATCAACTGGTTTACTAACCGGCGCGTTTTTAGTCGTGCCTTCTCGTGGTCTTTTCCAATCTCCACTAACGGCTGGAGTTGGTTGCGTTTTAGCGGGTGTTTCTTTGTTTGTAGCTGGGGTTACAGTGGAAGGAGTAGTTTGGTTTGTATCGCGTTTGCGTCTCCACCATGGAGTTGAATCTTTATTTGCATCTGGGGATGCCATTGAAACGTATTCTTCTTTCTTTTCGGGAGTGCTAGTCACAGGGAGTGGTTTAGTAGTTTCGCTTTTTTTCTCTTCTTTAGCAATGGGTTTATCGCCTTTTTGTGGGACTATCATTTCAAAGCTAGGTAACTCTTCGGGAGTGGTGTCTTCTTTTCTTATTGGTACTTGTATTACTGTGCTGCCTTCGGTTGCGCTTCTTGCTATTTTTTCTAGTTGTGTTTTTGGCGCGGTTTGTGCTTCGATTGACGCGATTACGTTTATTGAGTTACTGCTTTTTCCTTTAGTGACTGGGGTGGGCATTGGTACTGCTACGGTTACGTATTTTTGTGGGTTTAGGAATGTAAAGTATGCTTTTAGGCTTACAAATGACAGCGCGAATATTATTGAAGTTACTAGAAAGAGTGGGCTGGTTAGTTCTATTATTGAGTTGACGTCGAATGCGAGTGCGCAGACGGCAAGGGATATTATGAGTATTGCTGCGCCGGCGGCTGCGCTTGCGCCTAGTTTTTGGTTGTATTCCATTGTACGTACGTCAGGGTAGGTTAATCTTAGTAGTACGTATCCAGTAGTTACGCTTCCCGCTAAGCAGAATGCGTAAAACAGTAATGTTACGATTAAGTCGGCCATGAAAAATTAAAGCTGTTAATTAGAATGTAGGCTTAGAATAAAAAGAATAAGGCGAAAGGGAAAAAGAGGTTTCAAAAAGTTTTTATTTGACGTTTATTGTGGCGTTTAGTACTGCGAAGTCTCTTAAGTCAGAAACGTAAGTGTATACGCCCGGTTCGTTAAAAGTGTGGGCGTATGACTCGCCTTTTTGTAGTACTTGTGATTTGAATCCTATTCCGTTTACTATTTGTGGTTTGTCGCCATAGTTAGTCCAGTTCACCGTAGTGTTTACTGCAATGTCTAGTTGGACGGGGACTATTTCAAAGTCTAAAAAGCCAACTGATACCGCGGCGCTTAATTTTTCTTGTGCGGACGTATTAGTTACTTGTTGAGTTTTTTGTGGCGTTGTTGGCGCGTTGTTGTTTTGAGTTAGTACGTACGCGCCAGTTAGAATTATTAGGGCGATTATAATTGCAATGTAATTTCGATTCATTTTTTCAATTACCTCTTATGTTCTATTTGGCTAGGCGTCCACATGTAGTGAATATAGCATTATCTTGTTCGTCGCGGAATTGTACTGTTATTAGTGCGCCTCGTTTGTTTAGTGGTTTATGGTCTACTCCGTCTTTCCAGAATTGTACAAATTTGCCAGGTAGTTTAGCTGGAATCCATGTAGCTATAGGCGCTGCACTTTCGCTTGTACATAAGTAGATGTGATGCGCTTTGAATGAACGTAAATTGATTTCTATTAGTTCATCTAATGTTAGACCATTAGTTGGCACGTTTAGTCTATTACATATATTGGTTCCAGTTGCAGTTGGGTCGAATGCGGCGTTTGCTCGTTCTTGTTCTTTTACTTGTTCGACTTCATTTGCATTATATGGGTCTTCGACTCCGCTTCCTAGTTCTATTGGTTTAGGTTCGAATATTTCTTGGAGGTTAGAAACGTCGCTTTCGAGTTTTTTGTCGGCGGGTACTGGTTTTTGTTTTACAAGTGGCGAGAAATCTGCTAGTACGTTAGCAAAGTTTGAGTCTGGGCAGAATCCGAATTGGTTTGAAGAGAATTGTTCTACTTCTCTTGGTTTTCCGGGGTACGCGGCAAGTTTGTAACTACCACTTAAGTAGCTATCTACTGGCGCGGCGAATATGTATTTTGCTTTTTCATCCTCGCCAATTTTAGTTACGTAAGTAAATTGTACAGTTTGTTCGTCGTTTTCTGCAGTTACGGTAAGTAATCTGTTGTTTGCGTATTGGTCTAGTGTATCTTGTGGTAGTTTGAAGTAAAGTTTGGGTACTACAAGTACTGCTACTCCAAGGTATGCTATTCGTAGGTTTTCATCGACTAAGCCTAGTTTGTTTAGAATTAAACTGAAACCATCTTTGGTTTCTGCTTTTTGCACTATATCATCCA
>CAZERP010000060.1:0-2388 GCA_964514805.1 Microcaldota archaeon | reverse complement strand
GAGATTATTTCAAACGACAACGGATGGGACGAACCAATCACATCTAAACTAGTAACAACCGCGTCTCAAATTCTAAGCCAGAATGGCTACGATACAAAGCCCATGTATAAACTTGGTGCAAGTGATGCTAGATACTACGCCAAAGCAGGCATAAGCACAATCAATGTCGGCGCAGGAGAAATGAAAGAACTACACGCTCCAGACGAAAAAATATCAATAAAACAACTAGAACAATGCGAAAAATTCTACAAAACACTAATACAACAACTACTAACTTAGTTTATTTAAAAGTAATTTAAAGTTATTTATTCGTAAACTTTTTATATTAGTTCATAACTAATAGTTTTTATGTATTCAACCATAAATGAAAGTTATGCTTCGCCTACTTTAACTACTATTAAGATGGTTGAAAACGCTTTAATTAAATCAAATAATAGCATAGTTTCAATAGCTGAACTCAAACGCAAATTACCTAAACAAGTTAACCACTATACTTTGAAAACAATATTAGAATATCTTGAAGAAAGTGGAAAAATCGCAGTTTCAATAAAAGGAATAACTTGGATTTTCACCGGAAGCCAAGCGTTGCGAAACGAATTAAAAAGAGGCAGAGAATTATAAGCCCTTGAATGAAAATAATTCGCGTAATACTTTCCGAAACGGCTACTAGTCAATACGATTTGCTTGAAAAATCTCAAGATAAAATTAACTCTTCTATTTTCAACTCAGTAAAAAACAAAATATTCATATTAAAATCAGATTTTCACTATGGTAATCCAATTGCTAAAAACTTAATTCCTTTAGAATATACTACTAAATATAGCGCATCTAATCTTTTCAGAGTTGAACTAGCAAGCTACTGGCGAATGCTATATACTATAACAAATTCAGAAAATCCAAAAGAAGTAATAGTTTTCATTTTGGACATAATAAACCACGAGGATTACAACGAAAAATTTGGATATTCAAAAAAATAAAAATTAAACTTCTAATTTTTCCACAAACGCTTTAAGCTCACGGCCCATTGTCTTCTCCCAAAATTCAGCTCTTTCCTCAGGCGTTTCTTCCGCTACGTACTTACCAGTAAAAGGATTAATCAAAAGAGAATC
Organism: Microcaldota archaeon; assembly: GCA_964514805.1. Lineage (GTDB taxonomy): Archaea > Micrarchaeota > Micrarchaeia > Norongarragalinales > UBA8480 > CAZERP01. The sequence goes on along the minus strand of CAZERP010000060.1, from coordinate 1,279 downwards.
CAAAGGATAACCCGCAAGCCTTTCAACACACGCATTACTAGTAAACTTTGCAAACTGCTTAATCACAACCTCTCGAAAATTTCCATCTGGCGTAGCTAAGCAAACAGCAAAATCCCAACTAACCCTAGCCGCGCCACCAAGACGCGCAACTAAAGCCGAGTAATATTTTATCATTTCATCATCGCTTAACCGGTGGTTCGTTCCGAACGGAGTTCGTACAGTTAAACCGGGTTGTTCTTCGGGGCGTAGGCCGTCGATGTAGAGCGCGTTGTCCATTGACATTACAGTTTTATTTAAATGCGAAGCATACGTCAAAGCTTTTTTACGAGCGTTTTCACTTGCCGTCTTTCCATCTTCAATAACATCTGGCAGCTTGGTATCTTTAGAAACGCCGGTGACGTTAGCTACTCCTTTCAAAGCGCCGCTAATCTGTAAAACTTTAGCCTGATTAGTCGAAGCAAAAACAATTTCGCGCATTTAGTTTTCAACTATTGTTCCTTTGAATGGTTTGTCTTGTAGTGCTTTTTGTACTTCTTGTTTGTCGAATCCGTTTACGAATTTAACGGTAATGTTGCTTCGTTGTGCGAGTTTACATGCTACGATATCAAAAGGAAAATTAGTACGCGCTTCTCTGTTATCAAAATGAGCAGCAATCTCCGTAAGTTGTTTATGATTCAATTTCTCGTAACGCTTCGCGTTTGCATTCTTGCGAGGGTCGTCATCATACAAATAGTCAACTTTAGATAAGTTGAGTACAGTCTTAATGCCAAGCTTCTCAGCGATTAAGACGGCGACTGCGTCAGTGGTCATTCCAACCATCTGGCCACCAGTAACAGTAATGGGAAAAGAGCCGTCAATATCATTTATACGTTGCACGTATTGCGTTTTCATAGCCTTAGCCATCAATTTACCGTTCTCACGGGTAGCTCTGATTCCGGCCATATCTTGATCGTAAACACTCTCATTTTTATCTCTAGATTCTTGTACGTATTTACGGGCAAGCTCACCGCCACCAACAACAATAACAAACTTTTGGCCATCAGCCGCTTTATGAAGCACTTCAGAAAGAGTATCAACAGTTTCAGAATTCAATTTTCCGTCCCTGTAAAGCAAGGAACCACCAAGAGAAACAACTAACATTTTAGTAAACAAATCACTAAAAGAATACTATAACTTTACAATTTAAAAACACAGTTCAGTAAACTTTTCTCTTCGTGTTTTTTAGCCATTCTCTCATAGCCTCTGCGCATTGCTTTCTCATCACAGGGCCAGTAACCTT
>CAZERP010000059.1:0-2637 GCA_964514805.1 Microcaldota archaeon | reverse complement strand
AATATCCGCGCTCCATGTAGCGCCATTCCACTTATATATTTTTCCACTATCCCCTACTGCAACTCCTTTGTTTAATGAAACCATAACCGAAATACCATATAATGCGTTACTTCCCGCATTTAGTGTCCTAGACCAGGAACCACCATTTAGTTCCCATATTTGCCCATTATCTCCCGACATAAATGCTCTTGTTGAAGTGTCATAATCTATTGCGTAAAAGTCATAACTTGAACTTTGATCTAATCCCGCATCATCGAAATACGGGTCACGAATGTCAAATAAACTACCATCTTCTCTTCCAGCTATAATTCCCGCGGTTGAGTTTATAGCGTCAATTTCATTAAATGGACTTGAATTAGGGCAGAAGTTAGTCGCACGGTAGTTAGCAACTCCATCCGTCATTACGATTACATATTTTTTACGATCAGATGAACTTTCGCTAGCTAATAAATCATGGGCTTTGTTTATAGCACATGAAATGCAAGTACCACCATTAGTAGAATAGGCGCTAATTACTGATTTTAAGTAAGCCGAGTTATTTGTAAGTGAAGTGTAGTTTACGATATTAGTACTAAATGATACGAGTGCAATTCTGTTTCCAGGCCCTTGAAATATCGCATCTACGAAATCAGAGTCAACACATTTAGCTACGCTAATACGATTAGTACTTGCACTGTTTATTGAAGCCGAGCTGCAATTAGTTACAGTGTTACCCGCGCTATCTGAATCCATTCTCCATGCCATACTACCTGAAAGGTCTGTGATTAGTACGATGTCCGCATTTCCTGTTTGTCCTGTTGCGTTTGCTACCGCCGTTATTTTGAATGGAATTGTTTGGCTACTTAAACTCATTAAATTAGGGAAGAATGTTGCAAATGACGCGTTTGAAACAGTAACAATTTGAACATCTGGAGATCCAGTTGTATTGAAGATAGTTTTGTTTCCAATGTTCATGTATGTGGTATAGTTGTTGAAAAATTGAATGTATGCGGAAACGTTTGTTACATTGCCAGGTACGTAGAATGAGGAGAAGTAGTTAACTAGCCCGTCTATTTGGGGCAATTGAAAAGTTACTCTACCCGTCGGAGTATAAACTAAGTTGTCTGTTTGATAATAGACTTGTAAAAATCCACCGTCAAAATAGCTATCTGAAACATTTGAGTTACTAAAAGTAAATGCAAATTGATTACTTCCTCCTGCTACAAATTCAGAAATACACGTTGATGAAGTTATGTTCCAGGTCGTAACGTTCAAGTTTCCGCCATTCGTAGTTAAATTAGCACACTCAAAGCCATTGACTGAAAATGAAAAATTAGCTGGAGAGTTAGCTTGAATTAAAAACGAAGTAACGTTTGACCCAGCTGGCACGTCATTTATAGTTACTGAAAAGTTACCTTGACCTAAAAAGCCCCCGAAGTAATTAGTTGAAACTTCTTGTTTTCCCCTAATACGCTCGACAAAAGATCGAGCAATACAACCCGTCGATGGAGCAGAGTTGTTTAGTCCACTTACAAATCGTTTACTAGAAGATAAAGACGTAGTTGAAGGCAGCGCAGCAGATGATGCTACTAGATTACCATCATATTCGATTGCCCAGTTTAAGCTACTTGGTACAAATTTAGGTACAATTGCATCTGCTAAATCAGATGCTTGTGTGTAATTGCCACTTGCCCAAAATTCTCCAATTACTTCAAGCACAGATAAGTTCAAATGTGAACTAGATAGATAACCAGAATCGTAGTAAGAAATGATTATTGGTTCTCTGCGAATGTCTGAAATTTTTAAGTGAGAAAGTAAACTCACGCCATCTTGTGACACGCCTTGTAGTACTGGCCTAGATGAAGATAAGTATGAAGTAGATTGGTTAAAGTAAAGAAAAACTGCGGATATTATTCCGATTACTAGCATAAGTGCTAGTACTGCGTCAACGCTGAATGCAAATCCACGAGTTTTAGTATTTTTTGAGAGCATAAATTAAGTTAATCACTTTACGTTACTCCACACTATTAATTTTGCTCTTATTGGCCGGCGGTTGTGATATTGGATTAATACCGGTGTGTTTAATACGAAAACGTTGATTGAGTCTTGTGGAATTGAAGTACCAAATGTCGCAGGCCAGCCTACTAAGTTATACATATTAGATCCAGTAAGGTTAGCAAATGAGTTATTTAGTTGAGAAAAGAAGTACACACTTCCCGCGCCGTATTTCCAGTGACACGCTAAGCACTGATTAGAGTTAAATTCTCTTGAAATAATCATTTTGAATCCAGAAACGTTAATGTTATTTGAATTAAAAGTCGCGTAGTAAAAAGTATTAGAAAATACGGGCGTGTAATTGAAATTTCTTAGTACATATGAGAAGTTTATGATTTGTCCGTTTTCATTTTGACTAGTTGCAAAAGACGCGCCTAAATTAGACACAAAAGAATTTGAGGCATTACCTGTATAAACTAGTGTTCCGCCATTGTTTAAGAAATCAACAACTTCAGAGTCATTTACAGTCACGTCATTTCCATTTTCTATAATTACCGTATTGTATTGAGTTAAATTGTCGATAAGTAAATTCAATACGGTAGACTTATCACCATAACGTTTAATTTGAGCAGTTGAAGCACCTAAGTCAGTTGAATTTGCGCC
>CAZERP010000058.1:0-2696 GCA_964514805.1 Microcaldota archaeon | reverse complement strand
ATAAACCAGCAACTACGCCTAAAAACACGCACACGAGCATCCATAAAACCCACGGGGCCTGTTTATAACGTTTGCATAAGTATCGATAAAGAAATGAAAAAACAAGTGCTAATGGAAATACGAAAATAGTCACAACTAACGAAGTAAGAACAACAAACCACGCATGCGTCAAAATACTTGAAAAGTCCATACTATTTATACAAGAAAAATAACTACGAACACCTATATAAACGTACTAAACATAAAGAAATACGAGTGATGTACCTGTGAAAGCCCAAAAATTCTTGTTCATTTTATTACTAGTAATAATATTACTCCCGTTATCGTCCGCTAAATTATTAGGTGGAGTAATCACAGTTAGCCCAGATCAATACAGGAGCATCTTCCAAAATCCGGCGGATGTAAAAAATGACCTAAAAAGTTACTTTGAAGGGACATTTGAAGCGTACATAATATACAAAACTACTAATGGCGGCACAACAACTCCCAGTGTAACTATATTTGATACAGAAACATCATACTCAAAATACTTAGACGACAAACAAAATTCAAACTTTTACACTCACGTTTCACAAGAACTAATGTCTTTCAATGACGAACTAAAACAAAACTACGCTTCGTACAAAAAAGGAGAAAAACTAAACGAAAATTTTGTACGCGACGCAGTTGACGCAGATTTTCTATACTCGCAATTCGTACGTGTCCTTGGAAACAACCTAGGTTACAAAGACGAAACATGGGTACTACAAAGAAACATACTATCGCAAGCACTCAAAGACTCGCAAACACGCGCGGCCATTCGCAAAGTAATCGACGAAAAAACATTTTCAAAAGACAAACCAAAAGACGAAATAGCGTTCTACTATGACTTAATGACTTCAATACACAAAAAAATCACAGAAGTACAAAGCTCAGAAAAAGATTCATCTGAAGAAATTAAAAAATGGGGCGAACAAATAGATAGCGACTACGCATATCACAATGTACTCAAGAAATTAAAAACACTAAAAAACCCAGACAAAAAACAAGTAACTACTCAACTAATAGACTCTCGCGTGGCAATAAAACAAGCAATATTCGACCAATTAAACGACTACTTCTACCCAACAAAAGCCCAAGATGCCAATGAAGCAAAATTTGAAACTACTCAACTAGAACTACTAAAATTCCTAGCACAATCTCCAGAAGTAGAAACAACTGCAAAAAGTTACGCGAAAAACGGAGTTAATGACCCAGATTACTACGTCGTAATAACAAAATTCCGCAAAACCGATCGAGAAACAGAAAACACTGTTTTAGATATAATAGACTCAGAACTAAAAACAAATCCGGGAATAGCATTCATAAACTCAGGACAAGCATTCGCAGACAATGCAAACTCCGACTCATATTTAGTCGCAAACGGCGCAGGCTTTAAAACGCCCGTTGGACTTAAATCAATTGATTTAGACGACCTATTTCTAGGACAAGGATTTTCAAAAAACGGAGTAAAAGTACTACAAGCAGTTCACTACGACAAAACTAAATTAGATGACGTCGATGGACTAAAACTACAAGGAACACAACTATATGTGCTACCAATTGATCAAGGCGCAAGTATATATGAATACGAAACAGAAGTAAACTACGATAAACTAGAACTAACTCTCTCCGCGCCAAAATACATACTATCCAAACTCAAATTCTCAAACCAATTCGACCAAAAAACCGGTATCGTAAACGTACAAATCAAACTATCAACAAACAACGCAGCAACGTCAAAGAAACTAACCGCTCAAAATGAAGAACAACCACTAAAATCAAACGTAATCAAACTACAAACACCACAAGGAATCACAAGCGGAGACTACCAATTCACCGTATCCTTCCAAGGCAAACAACTACCACTCAAAGTATCTGCCAACTACTACAGAATAGAAGGCCCAGGCGAATTCAACCTATTCTACGAACCAAACGCAGAATACACACAAGACCTTTCAACAATCACTAGTCAAGGTAGATACGAAAACGGTTTAGATACCCCCGTATTTACAAACACACTTGCAAACTTCGCATACTCATCCGCAATCGCAAAAACACACGCGTCAAACATACTAATACTACCACCAATCGAAAACCTCCCGGTTTACCAATTAGAATTAACAAACGTAAACGAAAAAGGAGTAACATTCAATGTATATCGACTAAACATTCAAAGCGAAAAAACCGGCGCACCCGTGCAATCAATATCTTCAACAAGCCCACAACCATACGATAAACCAATAGAAACTTTCGGATACGTACTCAAATTCAACCGCCCACAAGAAAACTCAAACGCAATCACCGTAACAATAATAGACAAAAGATTCCAAGGAAACACACTAACCTGTACGGTAACCTCAGAATGCACTAGCGGACAACCACAAAGACTAACTTGGGATATCACACCACAAGGCGATGCACAACCACGCGGATTACTATTAATACAAAACGACAAAACAACTGAAAAACCCGGTGCAAAAGGATCAACACTAGTCACTAGTGGCACTTGCGTAACTGTATTTTATGCAGTAGATACAAATGGAAGAAAATTCAGCTGCAACACAGAATCAAACATAGTAATGAACACAGAACTAGTCCAAAAAACATTCGATATACCAGAAAACACATGTACTGAAGGAAAAGCACAAATGTCAACTGCACAATACACAATGGAT
>CAZERP010000057.1:0-2835 GCA_964514805.1 Microcaldota archaeon | reverse complement strand
TTTCTAACTGATTCAATATATTCTTGTGAAAGTGCAATACGGGGGATGTCTGGTTCATTAATGTATGCGTACTCTTCCTCACTTTCCTTTTTACGAATGGACGTACTTGTGCCTGTTTCCGCATCAAACATACGCGTTTCCTTCTCAACAGTATAACCCATGTTTACCAAGGCAGTTTGTCTGTTTATCTCTCCGTTTACCGCTCTTTCTACATTTGCAAAACCAGTAACGTTCTTAATCTCAACTCGCGTCCCGCCAGGAATAGATACGTTAACGTCGGTTTTCATAACCGCGTCACTCTTAGCGTCTACAATTTCAAGATAAGCAAGGAGCCTAAACAATTCTCCTAAATACTCACGTGCTTGCTTACCCGTAGTAAAGCAAGGTTCAGTAACAATTTCAATCAAAGGACTACCTGAACGGTTAAAATCAAGCAAGCTAGCTTTGCTGTTAGACATGCTGCCGCCTTTGTGTACAATTTTAGCAGGGTCCTCTTCCAAATGCGCCCGGGTGATCTTTACTGTAAAGTCTCCGACTTGAAGCGACCCACCTAGCGCGATTGGATTATCATACTGAGTAATTTGAAAATTCTTAGCAAGATCGGGATAATAGTAAATCTTACGACTAAACTCTACGCACTCGGCAATTTTTGAGTTTAGCGCAATTCCAGTTTGAATTGTTAATTCTAACGCTTTAGAGTTAAGACTAGGTTTACTTCCCGGAAAACCAAGACAAATAGGACAAGTTGCTTCATTAGGCGCCTCGCCACTCGTAGAGCACGGACAAAAGAGTTTGGATTTGGTGTTAACGTAAACGTGCGTTTCTAAACCAATCATAGTATGCGTTTGACTCATTTACTAAGCACCTCTTCAACTACGCGAGATATCGCAATTAGTTTTTCATCTTCTAGCCTTGCGCAAGTCAAACTCAAACCAATAGGAAGTTCACTTTTCATTGGAATACTAATATGCGGCAAGAGAGTAAAATTCCAAGGCACAGTAAGATAATCCAACGCGTAAACCTGCGCAGGACTCATCCGCTTAACCTCTTCAAACTTAGGCGCAAAACAAGGCATAGCAGGCGCAGCAATAACATCAAACCTTTCGTATACTTTTTCGTATTGCTTTGCGAGATACTCACGCACTGCAAGTGCTTTTTGATAGTACCGTCCACGACGACCGCTACTTGAAACAATCGCTCCAAGTATTATTCTACGCTTTGCTTCCTCGCCAAAATTACTACCACGTATCTTCGCGAAGTACTCATTATATGTAGAAAAACTAGTAGCGTCATCAAATTGCGCGCCAAACCGCGTGCCAACAAGCTTAGCAAGATTACTAGACGCTTCACTCATCGCAACAACATAATAACTCGCAAGCGCCAAATCAAAACTAGGCAATTCAACTTCTTCTACTGTAATCACTCCAGCTTTTTCAAGTTTAGAAATAGAATCAAAGAAAACACGCTTAATCTGCGAGTCAATACCCGGGTCATTTTTGATAACCTTAGGAACACCAACTCTAACCTTACATGTATGCTTAGCCGAAAAGTTCCACTTCTTATCAACACTAGTCATATCCTTCAAATCGCGACCAGCGATTACGGATAAAAGTTTAGCTGCATCGTCAACCGTTTTACCCATCGTACCAATCTTATCTAATGAAGAAGCATAATCAATCATACCCCAACGAGAAACAACACCATACGACGGAGTAATACCTACAACTCCACAAAAACTAGCAGGACACGAAATACTACCACCAGTACTCTCCGCAATAGCAACATGCCGTGTTGTAAGTGCTTTTGTTGCACAAGCAGCGCCACCACTAGAACCACCCGTAACACGAGTTTTATCAACCGGGTTAAGTGGAACTTGAAGCGTATTTACGTTAAAACTTCCAAAACCAAACTCATCTTGAGTAGTCTTACCAACAACAAAACCCCCTGCTTTACGAACACGCTCAACACACGTAGCGTCAAAACCAGGCTTATAATTAGAAAGAATCTTACTCCCACCAGTAGCCGGAAGGTCTTTAGTACACAAACAATCCTTAACCGTAACCGCGTAACCTTCGAGTAAGCCTTTACCTTCAATTACAAACTCCTCACTAATAGAATTGAATGCTTTAAAATCAGCGTTAACTCTCTTCGCATCTAAAACCGCACTTTTAACAAAATCCGCCATAAAAAAATCAACCTTGTTTTTTGATACGTGGCGCAACAAAAAAGCCCTTTTCAACTAATTTTTCACTTGCATTACTAAAAGCATCAAAACCACTAGTATGAACTTCGTCTTTTCGAAGCTGAGTTGGTCGAATACTTTGATCTAAGTCGCTTACAGGTAAAGTAAACTCATCGAGCTTAGAAAACAAAGCCAAAACTTCCGGAACATCACGAGCAAACTTAGCTATCTCTTCTTCACTTAATTCTAAGCGATGCTGCTTTGCCGCAGCTTTAACCATTAAAACATAATCTTGCATACCTAATACACACTACCATCGTCTTAGCTAATAATTGAGAATAAGAAAAAAAGCGCCTGGAGCAAGACTCGAACTTGCGACCACTTGATTAACAGTCAAGCGCTCTACCTACTGAGCTATCCAGGCAACAAACCCTTTCTTTAAAAGAAAATTAATGGAAAGTGTTTATCAAAAAGAAACAACGACGCTCATTTAAATGAATTCTCGTTGAATCCTACTCGCTTTTTTTTAAGAGTTAGAACTACGTTTTTAATTAGTATTAGGAAAATTAGATGAATAACTTGCAGTTCTAGATCTTACCATTTTAATGTAAAATAAATTGACGCAAACAAGTTTAAAAACACTTCTAGAAAAA
>CAZERP010000056.1:0-2882 GCA_964514805.1 Microcaldota archaeon | reverse complement strand
ATGAAAAAAGAACAACAAATACTTGAAATTCAAGCAAAGCTCTACGAAAAATACGGCTACCCTGAAAACTGGATAGCACAAGACGACCCACTCGACGCACTAATCGCAGTACTACTATCACACAACACCACCGATGCACAGTCATTTCCGGCATTCCAAGAACTAAAAAAAAGATTTCCAAAATGGGAAAAATGCATGCACGCCTCGGAAGCCGAAATTAAAGACGCGATTAAACAATGCGGTTTGGCAAACGTAAAAGCCAAACGAATCAAACAAATCCTAACAGAAATAAACCAACACGAAGGAAAACTAAATTTATCATTCCTTTGCAAAATGAAGCCACTACGAGCAAAAGAATACCTCACAAATTTCAAAGGAGTCGGACCAAAAAGCGCAGCAGTAGTACTAAACTTCTCATGCAAAATGCCACTATTCCCCGTCGACACCCACATCTACCGCGTACTACAGCGAACAGGAGTAATAAACTCAAAAACAACTCGCGAACAAGCACACAATAAAATGGACAAACTAGTACCAGATGAGTACAAAACAGACTTACACGTAAACTTAATCAAACTAGGAAGAGAAACCTGCAAAGCAAGTACGCCAAAATGCTACAAATGCCCAATAGCAGCGCAATGCAAATACAAAAAGAAGAATCTTAAAGCGGTAACTTAGAAATATCCTTCAAACTATGGACCAAAAACTTAGGTCTAATACTCAAATCCGCTAACTTATACTTTTCCGCCCGGTCAACAAGCACAGTACAAATGCCTAACCTATTCGCACTCGTAACATCACGATCAGTATTACTAGTAATTAAAACAACCTGCTGTGCTTTCACGCCAAACTTCTCCAAAATATAAGAAAAGAAAGACTCAGTAGACTTATTCACACCAAGCTCCTCACTATAAACACGCGCAGAAAACAAATCAGAAATACCAACCTTGGAAATCAACTTACGCTCGCGCCAACTAGGACCTTCCGCCACAAGACAAAGCTTAGCCTTACCCTTAAACCACTTAAGCAAAGGCGCAACATCATCAAAAAGCTTAGCATGCTCAACCTGAGCATCATGAAAACTACGAAGCAAATTCTCAAAATCAACAACACTAAGCCTAACACGCTGCTTTTCCAAAAAATGACTAAGTGCCAAACGTTCAAAATCATGAATAGAAGAATCAAAACCAAAATTACTAACTACAAAATCACGACTCGCGTCAAGCTCCGCAGCGCAAACCCTAGGCGTCAAAACAATACCTATACGCTTCAAAAAATCAGAAACCAAAACAGAAGCACTAGAATTACTAGTATCAATAAGTAAATTAGAAGATTCAAAAATTACAAGCTTAATCATAACTTAAAGAACTATAAGAAGAAGTAGTGTTTAAAAAACAAAAAGAAGAAGAAAAAAGAGGTTTTAAAGTTTGGCAGCTAACTTCTTAGCTTCAGCAAGTTGCTCTTTAACTTCACTTACCGCCTTTGAAATAGACTTAAGCGCACCTTTGCCCTTAACAACTAAAATAGTATTAGGAATTAATGGATGCTCTTCACGAGTACCAGCAAATTCAACTCCATCTTCAAAAAGCTGACTAGCAATTAAATTAGCAACTGCTCTGTTTTCGCCAATGAACTTAACTTCCGCTAAGTCTTTTTCATCTTGTACACCTTCAACATCCATAAACAAAAAACCTTTGCAAAATGGGCCCGCGGAGGATCGAACGCCGAGTCTTCAGCGTGTAAGGCCGACGTCTTAACCATTCGACTACGGGCCCCAAATTATCATTCTTAAAAAAATTGCTCATGCTCGTAAAATGAAATTAAATTTTAAAGTTTCAAGCCAAAATAAGCTATTTTTTCGTTATTTTATTGTACTCATACAAGCTTTTAAATTAAACCGCCGAGTACTCTTTTTAACATTTCTTCAAGAAAAAGAAGAGGTTATACTAAATATTTTATGATTAAAAGAATAATTTGGCTAAAAATCGGCGGCAAACGATTCCACCTACTAAAACTAGCAGGCTCATTTTTCGTATTCGCAAGCTTACTAATGGTAGCACAAAGCGCATACCAAATATTCGTTACGGCTAATAAAGCAATCTACGCTCAAGTCAACCCAGCCTTAATCCCAGCACTATTCGGCTGGTCAATCGGCGCAGCACCAGGCGGCGGAGCATTCCTAACCGAAGACGTACTCGGAGTCCTCCTAGGACCAGTAGCAATATTCCTATTCTGGCTAGGCCTTGCCGTAGCATCAATAATGATCTACAACAGCGGCAAAGTCCTAATCCCAATCGAAGAAGAGGAAGAACAAATCCGCGAACACCACAAACGCCTAATACAAAAAGCACTCGCAGGACAAAAGAAACGCTAAACTTCCCCCTTTTCTTCTTTTTTTCCTCTAATTTTGCGTATAGTTTTAGTTTAAATTCTTTTAACGCGTATATTCTAACTAGTGGATATAATGATTAAAGCTACTTCTAAAAACAAAACAAACTACGCTCCCGGTGACTTAGTGACATTTACTTGGCAAAACAAAGAAATCACAGGCACCGCGCTACCTTCAAGTACTAATGAAGTTTTAATGGTAAAACTCGCAAGCGGCTACAACACTGGCTTTAACACAAACGAAATTGAAAACCTGACCTGTAAAAAAGGAGAAAAACACTCACTAGGAAAACCCCCCTCAAGAGAAGTAAAACACCACGACGACCTTCCTGATATAGCTTTAATTGCAACTGGAGGAACAATAGCGACACACGTAGACTACAAAACCGGCGGAGTCTACATGACAAGAACACCTCAAGAAGTACTAGCCGAAGTACCTGAAATAGACGAAATAGTCAACCTATCCTCACTAGACTCGCCATTCACAATAGCAA
>CAZERP010000055.1:0-3078 GCA_964514805.1 Microcaldota archaeon | reverse complement strand
GCTAAAACTGTAATTCCAATGATGTATAACACTTACAATAGAATAAAAGTAGACCCGGCTGAATTTGAAAGACGAGCTAAAGAAAACGGCAGAGTTAACGTTAGAGTCCTTGAAGTTGGCGAAACGCTAAACTTTTAACCCTAACTTCCCCTTCTAATTACTAAAGAAACTACTTATACGAGTAAATAGGTGAAATGTAAAAAAATGAAGATTACTGGTGGACAAATTTTAAAAGTATCAGCAGAAAAAACCAAGGACGAGCCAAACCAAGGAATGAATGTCAACATTAGCATTAACTCCCTTAAAGTCGAAAAAGAAAACATCGTAATAAACTACACGTATTCAGTTCAATACGCTCCAGATCTTGCAAAAATAACCGTAATTGGAGAAATGCACGCTAAAGAAAACGAAAAAGCGGCAAAAGAAATCCAAGACAAATGGACTGCAACCAAAACACTCCCAGACGCAACTGCAAGTGAAATCATAACTGCAGTAACTTACACCGGAAGCGCAGTAGGCACATTACTTGCATTCGCCGTAGGAGTACCAGCACCAATTAACATTCAAAAAGCAAGAATCCAAAACCCAAAAGCTGAAAACAAAGCAGCTTAACCCCCCCCCTTTTTTCTTCTTTTTTTCCTTACTAATTTTTTAACAGCACGCTTCACAACTTTTAATGTGAGCTAAACAAATGAATGAAACTGATTCTAATACTACAATAGCGCAAGCTAGAGCATGGACTAATAAGTTTAGGGACGAACGTAACTGGCGTCAATACCACCACCCAAAAAATACTTTACTAGGTTTAGTTAGTGAGGTTGGAGAAATAGCAGACATTTTACGTTACTTAACTGACGCGCAACTCAAAGAATTATTAGCTAATCCGGAAAAGAAAAAAGAACTAGACCGAGAACTAGCTGACGTATTATGGGACTTGCTGTATCTTTCGGACGATTTGAATGTTGATTTAGCTAGCGCATTACGGGAAAAAATCGCACATACTGAGAAAAAGTACCCTGTCGAGAAGACTAAAGGTTCAAATAAAAAACACGACGAATATTAAAAAAAAGGGGAAAAAAGTTACTTCTTTGGCATTGGAATTACTCCTTTTGGTCTTAGGAAGAAGTAATACACAAGCGCACCTAGAACGGCTATCGCAACTATAATTGGGGCGACTAAGTTTGAGTTTGAATCTGTAGTCACGTGAGTTTGTTCGTTTTGTTCAGTGTTTGTTTCTTCTGCTTGTGCACTTTGCGTGCCGCCGTTGTTATTACTACTAGTCGTTGGAGTGTTTGAAACGCCATTGCCTTGAGTAGTAGTGTTTGCCGTACTATTACTTGCCGTACTTGTAGCCGAAGCTGCGCCTCCGCTGCCTCCACCACTTCCACCTGATCCTCCACCACCACCACTACCTGGAGCAGGGGTGAGTGATAATGAGACGTTAACTGTAGTGTGGTTGTTTTGCATTGGATTTATGTAAGTAGTGGCTGTGGTTGTATCGTAGTCTGTTTTACTTGCGTTAAGTGTAAAGTTTGAGAAATTGAAAACTCGTTCTGCGCTTGAATTGTAAATGTACGTAGTTACGTTAAATGTTGTAGATCCATTTGCATCCGTAGTTGCGTTCTGCATTGCATAGCCTACTAGGTATACTGTTGCATTCGCTAGTGCTGCGCCGCTTGTTGTGACATTTAATCGCATAATTGATCGGAAAGTTATGTTTGAGCTTGCTTGTGTGACGTTAGGTAGGTTAACGCCGACGTTTGAAAATCCGGTTGAGTTATATATTTCTAAGTATCCGCGAACTACTGCGAATGAACCGTTGAGTGCAGTTGCGTTTGATAAGAACACGTATGGGTTTGGATTTGATTCTAGTCTGGTTGCATTACCGTTGACGTAAAATGTAATGTGAGTTGCAGTTGTGTTTCCATATGCAAGTATTCCTTCTGAGTTAGCACCAGTTAGGTTGAAAAGCGCAGTTTGAATGTCTATTGAACCGTTTGTTTCAATTGCTTTGCTTAGGGTGCCGCTGAAGTTAACCGTGAGGTTGTTGAATGTAAAGTTAGCTATGTTTTGTCCTGTGCCAACTCCCCTAGCGCTACTGGCGTTACTCCAGAGTGAAATGTTTGTAAAGTTATTACCTGTGCCGGCATTAGTGTTTGAAAAGTCTATAAGTGAGCCAGAATTGCGAGTAAGGTTTACTAATATGTTGTTAAAAGTTGAGTAGTTTATTTGATTAGATGCGTAAATACCTAAGGCGCCTAAAACTCCGGATGTTATTGTAATGTTAGTAAAGTTCGAGTAAGTTACGTTAGCAAACAATATACCATAGAATCCATTGGCCATTACTGAGTCTAATATTGTTAAGTTAGTTATGTTTGGCGAGTCCCAGGCTTTGAATGAAAATGTGTTAGTAGTGAAGTTGTTTATATAGCAATTCTTTATGGTGACGTTACTTGAATTAGTGTAAATTCCAGTGTGTCCAGCCGTAGATAAATTTCCAATTATAGTAAAGCCTTGGCAATCTAACGTAACGTTAGGCGCAGTTATGTTAATACACGCTAATTGCGTTGAGGTGTTGCTTGTAATGTTTTGAGTAATAAAGTATGTTTTGCTTGAAGTTAAATTACTGCAGTTTATTAACAAGATTGAGGGATCTGCTATTGTAACTTCGTGGTTTTGATATCCTGAAACACGTAGCGGCCCGGTTAATAGTTTAGATGTAGTATTTCCAGTTACGCCGATGGTTACATTTGAGAAGTTAGTGGTTCCGGTTGAGTTGTAGATTAGAATAGTTGTGTTGAAGAATGCGTGTCCATTTACGTTTGTGTTGGCCATTTGGGTCGTGTAATTAGATACGGTTATTGTACTTCCTACTAAAGCTGAACCTCCACTAATGCGTGCAGATACGTTTAGAGGCTGACGTACATCAACTTGTCCTTGAGTGAATATGTGTATATCAGATGCATTTACAGTTGAATTTACTATAGTAAGATTAGCTCCACTTATAGCATATACTGTTCCGAGAAGTACTTCGGAATCATAAATTGTTGCAGTTCCTCTTGTAATACTAAATGCGAC
>CAZERP010000054.1:325-3201 GCA_964514805.1 Microcaldota archaeon | reverse complement strand
ACTGTCAAAAGCGCGCTAAGCAAAGGAGTAGTAAACGAATTCAAAATAACCTTCATTAACGCTAATATTAGTCGAGGCTTTGACTTAGAAAACAACCCTGTGGCTCAAAACTACGTACCAGTAGCAATAGTTATACTAGCAATAATACTAGGAGTAATATACTGGGCAGTAATAAAAAAGAAAAACAACTCAACGCCTACAAACAACTAAAAAAGAATAAGAAGAAAGAAAAAAAGGAATAATGTTACTTATTTCATTTTAGCTACAATAAAGCAGTGATCTAATTCAAAAGGATCAAGTTGAATAAAATCTAATACTTGCGCGTCCTTTTCAATAATCTTACGTTGCTCTTGATAAACAACTCTGGGCTGTTTAATAGAATCAATGCAACGCGCCTTAATTGCAATCATTATGTACTTAGCTTTAAACGCTTTAGCGTTATGAATCGCAATATTTGTCTGATCGCGGTCCGCAACGTCAACAAAAACCACGTCAACTTGAGGAACATCATCGCGATAATTATCAATCAAACGAGCATCTGCAAGAATCGGGTAAATATTTGTACGATCTTGACATAAGAAAATTAAGTCCCGCATAGCACGAGGAGAGAACTCTAATGCGTAAACTTCGCCTTTCTCGCCAATAATATCAGAAACGTGTGAAACAGTAGTGCCGTTAGCTGCTCCAAGGTAAAGCACTTTCGCGCCGGGCGCAATAGGCATAGTCTTAATGCCCTTAATCAAGGCTGCGCCGAGTTTACTTCTTGTAGGGTCCCAAAGGCGATACTCTTCTCCTTGTTGTTTAACTAGGTCTTCGCCGTATACGCGGGTACCAGGAACTGCGTTTTTAGTAGCGAGCTTTCCAGTAACTTTAAACACTCCAGGATACTTACTGCCTGAGTTATTTTGCTTTGGTTCAATCGGAGCATCTGCGTGTTTATGGGCAGGCGCCGCGTGTGGTTTTTTATTCATAAAAAATTATCATCAACTCTCTGTACTGTAAGAAAAAATTTTTTTTACACGAATGCAACTAAGAAAACTCCAAGTAGTAATAGAAAAACTACTACTGCAACTTCAGTTACGTAATAAGAAGTAACTGCAAGAATCACGGGAAGCGCGGTTAACCAAATTACTGGAATTGCAATTTTAGTTGCCATTTGGTTTACAAACTCTCCATAGAGCATTCCGAGCACGAACATTGCAAGTGCAAAGAACACGAATCTACGTAGCGTGCGAGCTATGTATTTCAATATGCCCATTAGAAAGTTTTCTATAAATTTAACCAACTGTCAATTCACCGCGTATTACTTTTTGTTTTTAGGAGTTCTAAGACTCTTTTCCAACTTATCTTTTAATAACTGGCCAATGTTGTGTTTGCCGTAGTAATCTGCTTTAGCTGCAATTGCAAGTTTAGCTGCAAGGCTACGCGCAACTCTGCCTCTTTTGCGATCATTTGCACTGCGAACCCAACTTGATTGGAATAATACTCCGTGTTTTGGTGGCGCGGTTCCTCTGCGTAAGTGCTTGAATAAGGCTTTTTCTGCTCCGAGGACTTGAATAGTACTAGCCGGTTTCTTCGAAAGTCTTTCTATTCCTCCGGCGATAGTTACAAGTCGCATTACGAGAAGCGGTTCAATTAAAGTACAGAGTGATGGGAACGCTTGTTTGGCGGCTTGTTCGATGTATTTTTCCATTGCTCTTCTAGTTTCGAAAAGCATGAGTGTTTGTTTTGCGAATGCTACGATAGCTTTTTTGTCGTGGATGTCAAAAGTTGCTCCGAAACTTCCTTCTGCTGCTTTCATTAGTTCAGTTGCTTTTTCGTCGCCTACAATTTCTGCTAGTTTTACGTAGTCTAATTCGCTTTTGTCTCCAAACTCTGCAATTAATCTGCAGGCCACTTCTTCGTTTTGGATGTTAACTTCTGGGAAGTTGAATTTAAACCATTCATCTAATCTAGTGTAGAGTAGTGATTTGGCTTTGTCAAGGTCATCGATTGCGCGGATGGCTTGCATTAAGACTAAATCTTTACGTGAGAATGCTTTTTGCATTCCAACTTTAGCTTTTTTGATTAATTCGAGGCGTTTTGCTTTTAATTTATCTGTCATGGTTGAAAATAAACACTTGTTTTTGGTTAATTATTAGTAATACAATTAGGAGTTTTGAGCATTTTAAAGCAGCTGCTTTTACGCTTTTAGTACTTGACTTGCGTGGTTTTCGGCGTCTACCTTTTTGAAAATCTTTGTTATAATTCCACGTTCGTCAATTAAGTATGTGTAGCGTAGGATTCCTTCGTAGATTTTGCCATACATGTTCTTTTTGCCGTACGCGCCGTACTCTTTAATTACGCTCATTTCCGGATCGGCAAGGATAGGAAAGTTCAGCTTAAACTTTTTAGAGAAATCAGCATGGCTTTCGATAGTATCCGCGCTTATTCCAAGTACTGCAAAATTGCTTTTACTTAAAAGAGGCAAACCATCTCTAAGACTACACGCTTCTTTAGTGCACCCGGGCGTGTCATCTTTTGGGTAAAAATACAAAACAACTCGTTTACCTAAGTAACTCGATAGTTCGTGTGTTTTGCCTTTTTGGTCTTTTAACTTGAAATCTGGCGCTTTGTCGCCTACTTTTAACATATCAACGTACCCCCGAGGTTTTAAACAATGCAATTTTTATACTATTATTTAATCAAAATAAATTAGCTAATTCTAGTAAATAAAGCCAAACGAGATGAAATTTTGAACTTATGGTAACTAACTGGGGAGAACTATCCGTAAAAGCACACCGCGAAAATAAAGGTAAATTAACAACTAAAGTAAAAATGCCACTCAAAACCAAAGAAGACCTATCCATAGCGTATACGCCTGGCGTCGCAGCTCC
>CAZERP010000054.1:0-315 GCA_964514805.1 Microcaldota archaeon | reverse complement strand
GTCTTGAAATACAAAAAAGTCCAAACGAGTTATACGAAATGACCTGGTGCGGTAACTTAGTAGCCGTAATTACTAATGGCACTCGAGTTCTTGGCCTTGGAGACATTGGCCCTAAAGCAGCAATGCCTGTAATGGAAGGAAAAGCAGTTCTATTCAAAGGATTTGGAAACGTAGACTGCGTTCCAATTTGTGTAAATGAAAAAAATCCAGATAAGTTCATTGAAATTGTTAAAGCAATCGCGCCAAGCTTTGGCGGAATAAACCTAGAAGACATTAGATCTCCTGATTGTTTTTACATTGAAGATAAACTCATAA
>CAZERP010000053.1:579-3329 GCA_964514805.1 Microcaldota archaeon | reverse complement strand
TTTGTCTTGTAGTGTTGTTACTGGTCTTGTTTGTACTATGTATAGTACGCCGTCTGGGTTGATTGCCCATTCCATGTCTTGTGGTCTGCCGTAGTGTTCTTCCATTTTGACTGCGTAGTCTGCTAGTTCTAGTGCTTGTGCGTCGGTTATTTTTTGTGCTTCTTGGAGTTCTTCTGGGACTTCGACCCATTGGTTTGATTCGCCTACGCGTGTGATCATTTTTTCTTGTTTGCTTAGGCGTTTGCGTGTGATTTGCATTGTTTGTTTGGTTATTTCAAAATAGTCGGGTGATATGGATCCTGATACTACTGCTTCTCCTAGGCCTAGTCCTGCTTCGATTATTACTTTGTTTCTGTCTCTGGTTACGGGGTCTACGGAAAACATTACTCCGCTTCTTTCGCTTTGTACCATTTCTTGTATTACTACGCACATTCCGTTTTTCATGTGGTCAAATCCTTGTTCTTGTCTGTAGTATATTGATCTTGCGCCGAAGAGTGATGCCCAGCATCGTTTTACTGCTTGTGATACTGCGCTTGATCCTTTTATGTTTAGGTATGTTTCGTTTTGTCCGGCGAAGCTAGCTTCTGCGCCATCTTCTGCTGTTGCGCTGCTTCTTACTGCTACGTACACTTCTTGTGATTCGGCGGGTAGGTCTACTCCGCATAGTCGGTTGTATGCGCGAGTTATGTCTGCTTCGATGTCTTGTGGCATTCGGGCGTTTAGTATTGCTTGTCTTACTGCGTTGGATGCGGCGTTTAGTGTTAGGTTGTCTCTTACGTCTAAGTTGCCGGTGTATTTTGCGATGATGTCGTATAGGTTGTTTTGTTTGAGGAATTCAAAATAAGCGTCTGATGATACGATAAAGCCTGGTGGTACGGGAAATCCTGCTTGAGTCATTTCGCCGAGGTTGGCGCCTTTGCCTCCGGCTATTGGAGTTGAATCTTTTGTGAGTTCTTTGAACCAGTAAATTGCTTTTGTTTGCTTTTTATCCTCAAGAAAAATAGTATCAGTAGACATGATAAAAAGAACGAAACACGAGTATAAAAACTCTATTTTGCATTATTTTTTGTTGTTGTTTCTATTAGCTAAGTGTTTTTCTATTTCGTTTAGTTTAACGTTGTTTTTTGCTAGGTATACTAACATGAAATAAAGTAAATCAGATGCTTCCCATATTAAGTTTTCTTTGTCCTTGTAGTTTATGAATTCTTCAAGTTCTTCCCGTAATTTTTCTTTTAGTAACTCATTGTTATTTAGAAGATGGTTTGTGTAGCTTTCCTTCTTGGGATTTGTTTTTCTATTTTGTATTATTTCTTCTAAAGTCGTTAGAAATGAATTGAATTTTGGAGTTTCAAAGCATGACTCTTTACCCATGTGGCATGCAGGGCCATTAGTTTTTACTAGTGCAATGAGCGCGTCGTTATCACAATCTTCTTTTAGTTGAATTACTTTTTGTGTGTTGCTACTTGTTTCGCCTTTTTGCATTAGTTTTTTGTATTTTCTAGAGTATCGCCATACGTAGCCAGTTTGTTTTATTTTTTCAACTGCTTCTTTGTTTGCGTAGAATAGTGAGAGTATTTGTCCTGTTTTTGAGTCTTGTATTATTAATGGTATTAATCCATTTTCGTCGAATTTCACCTGATTTCAACTCCATTTTCTCTTAGTATTTCCTTTACTTGTTGTATAGTAAACTGGTTAAAGTGGAACATTTTAGCGGCTAGTGCAGCACTTACGTCTGATTGAGTAAAAACATCTACGAAACTTTGTGGGTCTTTAGCTCCACTCGATGCGATTACTGGAATTGAAACCGCATCGCATATTGCGTTGCAGAGTTTGATATCAAAACCGGTTTGAGTACCATCTTTGTCGATCGAGTTAAGTAGTATTTCGCCTGCACCTAGTTTTTGAACTTGTTTTGCAAATTCTACTGCTTTTAATCCCGAGTTTTCTCTTCCTCCTTTGATATATTGAAACCAATCGTTTGCATCGTATTTTGTATCTATGGATATTACTACTGCTTGGTTTCCAAATTCTTTAGCTAAGATGGAAATTATTTCTGGTTTTTGTATTGCTATTGTTCCAAGTACCACTTTTTCAGCGCCTAATGATAAGATTTTCTTTGCATCTTCTAGTGTCCTAATTCCTCCCCCTACTGAGAAAGGTATGGAAATTTCTTGCGCTACTTTTTCAACTAACTCGTAAACAGTAGTTCTATTTTCAACTGTCGCAGTTATGTCTAGAAAGCACAGTTCATCTGCTCCTTGCGCGCAGTATTTTTTTGCAAGTGCAACCGCATCGCCCGC
This sequence comes from Microcaldota archaeon, assembly GCA_964514805.1. GTDB lineage: Archaea > Micrarchaeota > Micrarchaeia > Norongarragalinales > UBA8480 > CAZERP01. The sequence continues at coordinate 1,029 of CAZERP010000053.1, read as the reverse complement.
AGAAATTAAATTTCGGAAGTTAGTTCCTTTCACAACTTCCCCATTTGCAACATCTAGGCAGGGAATTATTCTTTTAGTTAACATAGTTCATTCGCCTCTTTGAGCGTGAATTTGTTTTCGTATAACGCTTTTCCGACTATTACGCCGTACAGGTTTGCATTTTTTAGTTGTTGGAGATCTGAAATTGAAGCAACGCCGCCAGATGCAATGACTTTTACATCATATTTTTGGATTTTTTTCATTAGCACTATATTTGGACCTGCTAGAGTGCCATCTGTAGATACATCAGTTACGATTACTTCATTTATTCCATTTAGAAGTTGAGTTAGGTTTACTTCTTGTGTTTCAGTCCAGCCATTTACTGCTAATTTTCCGTCTTTGAAGTCAAGCCCAGCAATTACTCCGTATTGTTTAAGCTCATTTAAGTTAGTACTAACTATTACTCGTTGA
>CAZERP010000053.1:0-569 GCA_964514805.1 Microcaldota archaeon | reverse complement strand
TTTTGTTCGTATGCCGCCACCTACTTGTATTTGGACTTCTTTTGCTATTTGTTTTATTATTGAAAGGTTTTTCATTTCTCCTTCGAATGCTCCGTTTAAGTCAACAACGTGAATTAACTTAGCGCCTTGTTTTTTGAATTCTTTTACTACAACTATTGGGTCATTAGAGTAGATTGTACAGTTTGCTTTGATTCCTTTGGTTAGTCTTACGCATTTTCCGTCAAGTAGGTCTATTGCAGGTATTACTAACATGTTGTTAACCTCGCAAAATTTTGTAAAATTTTAAGTCCAAACTCTCCGCTTTTTTCTGGGTGAAACTGGACTCCATAAAAATTGTTTTTTCTTACTGCTGCGCAGAAATTTTCCCCGTAATACGTAGTTGCAATTGTAACTTCTTCTTTTGGAACGCAATAGTAAGAGTTTACAAAGTAAACTCCACAGGAGCAAAAAGGCGGAAGCCGAAGTGAGCCAGAGTTGGCTCGCGAAAGCGAGACAAGCAGGGCGAACGAAACGATAGCGACGTAAGAGTTTACAAAGTAAACTCCACAGGAGCAAAGGGGAGAAAACAA
>CAZERP010000052.1:0-3400 GCA_964514805.1 Microcaldota archaeon | reverse complement strand
TTTAACTTGATTAAATATGACAAATGTTGCGCCAAATGAATTAAACTACGATAAGTACACTAGTGATAAGTACGACTTAGATATAGTAAATTCAATTCCACACCATAAAGAAGTACACGAACTAATAGCCAAATTCATAAGTCAAAATTACTCTGCAAAAGAACAATATGATGTAATAGACCTAGGAGTTGGAACTGGTATAACTTCTAAAATAATACAAGACTTACTTCCAAACGCTCATTTTGACGTAGTTGACTTTTCTAATCAAATGCTCGAAGGAGCAAAGAAAAAACTAGGGCTCAAAAATGTAAATTACATCACTGGAGATTACTCTATTTTAAAATTCGACAAAAAATACGACATTGCAATTTCAGTAATAGGTCTTCACCACCAAAATCACGAAGGCAAAAAACTCATGTTCAAAAAAATCTACGCGATGCTAAAACCCAAAGGAGTGTTCATATTCTCGGATTTAGTTACCTATGATGACAAATACCAAGCCGCGTTAAACAATGCAAAACACTATCATCACCTAGTAGAAAAAGCAACAGATGAAAAAACCTTGAAAGAATGGGCACACCACCACATGTACCTAAACGACCTAGCCACAATAGAAAACCAAACCAAATGGCTAAAAGAAAACGGCTTTCAAGTCGAACAAAAACTACTCAAAACAAACACTACACTACTAATTTGTAAAAAAATTTGATTTTTAAATTCACTTACTCTTATTTTTGTGTTATATGGTTGTTATTCGTAATGCGCGTTTGAGTGACGCAGGGGAAGTTTACAAATTATCTTGTGATTTGAATATTCCACGAGATTCTAAAAAACCAAGCGGTTTTGTCGAATACCCTGATATTGGTGTTACTGGCTTTAGAGAGCGAATTAAACGCAATCCTCATTTTCTAGTCGCAGAAGAAAATGGCAGACTAATTGGCTTCGTATCCGGTTTTACTCACAGTCGTTTAGCTAAACTAGATTCATTTAAAGAAGATAAAATAGCTAGTCACTTACTTAAAAAATTTGAATCTTTTTTATACATAGATCAACTCGCAGTCCACCCAGATTTTCAGCGGGGCAAAATTGCAATCCGCTTAGGACAAGAACTACTAGGCAAAACCAAACGAACTTTATTTAGCGCAGTAGCCACCCACCCGCACGATAACATACCATCTAGATCATTACTAGAAGCTAGCGGCTTTACAAAATCACACGATTTAGACGCGTACGGGTTAAGATTTGCAATTTACAAAAAGTGACGTAAAGTTCGTGATTTGACGCATTTGCGTCCCTTGACGTGCAGTACGTTTTTTAGACTTGCCGCTTTTATTAAGTTTTCTTCAAAACCACTTTTACAGGTAATAATGTTTATGACTAATTTCAAGACTGGAAAATGGAATGATCAAATCGACGTTCGTGACTTCATACATGCAAACATAACTCCCTACGATGGAGACTCTTCATTTCTCGTAGGCCCAAGCAAAAAAACCAAAGAACTATGGACTCACTGCAGCGCATTGTTAACTAAAGAAATTAAAGAAAAAGTACTAGGCATCGACACAAGCACAATTTCAAGTATCACAAGTCACGCGCCCGGCTACATCGACAAAAAACACGAAGTAATATTCGGCCTTCAAACCGACGCGCCACTCAAAAGAGCAATCAAACCATACGGGGGAGTAAAAGTAGTACAAAAAGCATGCGAAGAAAACGGCTACAAACTCGACCCCAAAGTAACTGAGATATTCGAAAAATACCGCAAGAGTCACAATGATGGAGTATTCGACGCATACACCAGCGAAATGCGAACTTTGCGATCAATTGGAATTATAACTGGCCTACCGGATAACTACGCCAGGGGAAGAATCATCGGAGACTACCGAAGAGTAGCACTCTACGGGGTAGACAAACTAATAGAAGAAAAAGAAAAAGACAAAACCGCAATAAACGGAGAAATGACCGACGAAGTCATACGCTTACGCGAAGAAATCAGCGAACAAATCAGAGCACTAAAAATGCTAAAAGAAATGGCTCACGCTTACGGATATGACATCAGTAAACCTGCCAGCAACTCTTTTGAAGCAGTACAATGGACATACTTTGCATACCTCGCCGCGTTAAAAGAACAAGACGGCGCAGCAATGAGCCTTGGAAACGTAAGCAGCTTCTTTGACATATACATAGAACGCGACTTACACGCAAAGAAGATGACGGAAAGCGAAGCTCAAGAATTAATCGATCAATTCGTAATCAAACTAAGACTAGTAAGGCACTTACGAATGAACGATTACAATAACATCTTCGCAGGAGACCCAACCTGGCTAACAGAAAGCCTTGCCGGATGTTGGAGTAACGGCAAACACAAGGTAACCAAAACCACTTACAGATTCTTGCAAACACTCTACAACTTAGGACCAAGTCCAGAACCAAACCTAACTGTCCTTTGGTCCGCAGGACTACCAAAAGGATTCAAAGAGTTCTGCGCAAAAGTATCTGTAGATACTAGTTCAATTCAATACGAAAACGACGACTTAATGAGAAAAACCTGGGACTACGACGACTACGGAATAGCATGCTGCGTTTCATACACAAAATCAGGTAAACAAGTACAATACTTCGGCGCAAGATGCAACTTAGCCAAAGCACTACTCCTAGCGCTCAACGAAGGAAAAGACGAAGCAACTGGAACACAAATAGTCAGCGGAATCAAAAAACTAAACGGCGCCCACTTAGACTTCAAAGAAGTAATGCAAGAATTCAAAAAGACAACCGAATACCTAGCAAGCGCGTACGTAAACACAATGAACGTCATTCACTACATGCACGACAAATACTACTACGAACGAATGCAAATGGCTCTACTCGACACCAAACCGCTACACGTAATGGCATTTGGAATCGCAGGAATCTCCGTAGTAGCAGACTCGCTCTCTGCAATAAAACACGCCAAAGTAAAACCAATAAGAAACGAACAAGGACTAACCGTGGACTTTGAAATCAAAGGAGACTTTCCAATGTATGGAAACGACGATGACAAAGTAGATACAATCGCGCAAAAACTAGTCAAAGACTTCTATGCAGATCTCTGCAAACACCACATTTACAAAAACGCCAAACCAACCCTATCCGTACTAACAATTACATCCAACGTTATGTATGGTAAGAAAACTGGCGCAACTCCAGACGGCCGCAAGGCGCATGTTCCATTCGCGCCAGGCGCAAACCCAATGCACGGAAGAGATTCAAACGGCGCACTCGCATCACTAAACTCAGTATCCAAACTACCCTACGAATGCGCACTAGATGGAATATCAAACACGTTCTCCCTAATACCAAAAACACTAGGAAGTACAGATTACGAGCGAATATCAAACTTAGTTGCAATACTTGACGGGTA
>CAZERP010000051.1:0-3724 GCA_964514805.1 Microcaldota archaeon | reverse complement strand
GAAAACGCAAGTGAACATAACCCCAAGTAGAATAACCTAACTTAGGAAGATTAACACGTGTAAGAAAAGACAGGATGGTCTTCTCTCCAACCATCTTATCCAAACGATATGTAATAACATCACGAGAAAGTCCAGTCTTACGCGCAATCTGACTAATCGGCAAACGCGCGTCAAACATAATCGTCTCCAAAATGCGCCAGTCAATTTCATCTAACGTGCCTGGCGTGCTACTTTTCGACTTAGAAACAACCTTCTTGTGCATATTACTAATTATACGTAAGAACCTTTATAAAAATACTGATTTTAAGTAAATTCTTTACTAAAGTAACTTATTCTTGTGTTTTTACTACTACTTTGTTTAGAAAATGCAAAAATACCACGCTCCATTAGATATACGCGAAGCGCGACCTAAAACGCAGTCTATTTCCGAACAATTACGACAAGTACCACAAATATCACAAACAACCGTAGCAGACAAAGACACTTTCAACAAACTACTAATACAAAACACAACCGAAGAAAACACAGACTATGGCAACTCCTGGAGCTACGTACTACAAGGAACATTCTTCGGAAGCTACAAATACTACGACGGCAAAACAATACTTGCAATAACAACAAGATACCCCGGCAAAACACCCTTTGTAATAGTAAAAGCAGCAGGCAAAAACTACATAGAAAAAATCGCCGAAATAGCAATCAAACTCCGTACAATAAGCGGCGAACATGTAATAGTCAAAAACCTAACCCAAGACGAATTCAAAAAACTACAAAACTTTGGATTCACAGACTACCTAATCGGAGACTGCTGGAGCGAACGATTCAAATACGACGACGACACATACCCAGAAGCAATCGTACATATACCAACAGCCCTCGCACTAAAAGGCCAAAAATTCAAACTACTAAAATATCGAATAAACGCACTACGCAGACGACACAGAATACTAGTCGAAAAATACACTCCAATAATATTCGCAGACGGAATAAAAGTCTGGCAAAAATGGAGTGCTTCATTCGTAAAAAGATTCGAAAAAGAACTCAAAGCCAACCCACTAGACGCACACTCAATAGACCTACACAAAACATACGTAGAACGACTATCATCAATATACGACGGCAAAAACGTATTCTCTTACATGCTATACATCGACGGAGAACCACATGCATTCACACTAGCCGAAAAAGTATCGCCATCAACAATCGGCTTCTACTCAAACATATCCTCAAACACACACCAAGGACTATCCGAACTACTACTCTACGAAGCATTCGCAAGAGCACTACAAGCCGGATTCACATACGCAAACCTAGGCGGAAGTGAATTCGAATCATTATTTAACTTCAAGAAAAAATTCGCGCCAAAACTAGTACAAAAAACACACGCGATATTATACTAAACCACAAGGAAAAAAAGGCAAAAAACAAACACCCCAAGGAAAGGCAAACCTAAATAATATGGATAAAAGGAAAAGGGGATACAAAGCGCATAGGCAATTTGAAGAGAAAAATACCAAGGGAGGCAAACTCTTTTCAAAAAAACCTAAGCTTTCCCTTTTTCTTTTTCCTCTTATTTTTTTAAATTCTAAAATAGCAGCGCAGTAGCAATTATAGGAAGCGAAAGCGTAGCTTCTCCTTCTACTAAAACACTCTTTTTCTTATTCTTAAGTTTACTCCAACTAACTGCCTCAGTAGGACGCGCGCCAGTAAGCGAACCATCGCCCGGACTACCCGTAGAAACATATACTAAGTAGTCCAAACCGCTTCTAAGAATCGCCGCGCCAATTAAGTGATGCTTAGCAATTCCGCCGCCAATAATCAAACCAGCCGTCTTATCTGCGCAAAGCATCTGCTTGTAAAACTTGTCAATATCTGCAGCTTGATCGACAACTAACTTTTGCTTCTTTTCCTGATTGAAATAGAAAATATGGTCTCCAATTGCGCCATCTACAAAGCCCGGTACGTAAACTGGAATTCCATTACGCGCAGCCCAATACAAAAACGAACGCGGGTCATTAATTTTACTACCTAAAAGCTTGCAGTACTCGCTTGGAACTAAAGTTTTATTCTTATCATAAATTTCCTGTAAAACTTTAGTGTTAAATGCTTCAAAATTAACATATGCTTCATCTGGTACGAATACGTTACCGATGCGATTCATTCCTTGCTTTTTAACAACTTCGTCGTCTACATCAAAACTTCCGACGTAAAAGTCGCCTTGCGTTTTCATAAAATCTTCTTCAATGCTGCCTGTACTCGTAATAATTCCAGCAACGACTTTCTCACGACAAAGCTGAGCAACTATCTCTCTTAAACCGCAAGAAACAATATTTGACGTAAACGTCAAGAAGATATCTGCTTTGTCCTTTTTAGCTTCTTTAAGAATTTCACAAGCACGCGCAAGATTCGTGCCTTGGTAACCAAGATTTGCGTATAATTCAGGAAGCTCAGCAAGCGTAATGCCGGGTTTTAACTCAAAACCACGAGCAACCTCACTAAACTCACGCTCTTTAGTCACTTTTCTCTTAAACGAAGGATTACCACTCATAATTAACATCATACTCTTTTATTGGTGAATATACTTAGCGTCGCGCAATGATTTAAGGTACTTGCCCCCTGCCGCTTCATGTGCGGCTTTAAATGCGGATGTAGTTTTTAAAACAACTCCAACTAATTTTCTAATTATTTTTTCGTCGACTTTTTTGTTGGTTAATGTATCATGTGCTATCGCGCCCAAGGATTCTATTGAAAACTCTCCTTGATTTTGCATCCCCATACTCAAAAGCATACGCTCCTGTTTTGACATTTTAGCTAATGAACGGTTTATTTTTTGATACGTTTCATTTTCATCTTCTAATGCGCCATTACTCCTAAATTTAATGTGCTTTAATGCAGCATGAATGTCTGATTTATGTTCGTTAAATCTAGCAAGCAGTAAACTTTTCAACGCATCTTTAGTCATAACCGCTATATTTTCGGGAGTTAAGTCAGATTCATTAAGTGAAGCTAATTCTCTTTGAAATGACTTCAAGTTTTTCTGACGTTTATTAAGTTCTGCTTTTGGAAATTCCGCCATTAATCGTATCTTGCACCTTCAATTAAAGTATTTTTAAAGTTCGGTTATTCTATTACTTTTACTAATTACCTATAACTAATCTAGAGTTTAAGAAAGGTATACTTTTATGGTTAATGAAGTTAAGCAATCAATGCATTGGGCGGATCAGCTTGCTGATCAAATAATTGCGCGTAGCGAACGCGAAGGACGCGCGCCAAACGTTAAATGTCAACAAACTCCAAGCGGAGGAAAACACATCGGCAACCTAAACGACGTCCTACGTGCATATTTCCCCGTAAAAGCAGTTGAAGAAAGAGGAGTCAAAGTAGACTTCGTCCACACAACCGACGACCGAGATCCACTTAAAGACATACCCGCAAAAATATCCGACCTAGACGGAAAATGGCACGACTCAACCCCCTACTTAAAACTACTAAACGAATACTACGGCCACCCACTTTGCAGAACACCAGATCCATTCGGATGCTGCAAAAGCTACTCAGCACACTTTACTCAAGTGTGGATGGATGGCATAGAAATGCTCGACGTAAAACCCAAACTCTACAGCGTAAACGAAATGTACGAACAAGGCAAATACGAAGAATGCATACAAACAGTATTCGCAAAAAGAGAAGAAGCAGGAAAAATATCCTCAGAATTCCAAGCAAC
>CAZERP010000050.1:237-3936 GCA_964514805.1 Microcaldota archaeon | reverse complement strand
CATTTTAATGTAAAATAAATTGACGCAAACAAGTTTAAAAACACTTCTAGAAAAAGAGAAAAAAGGGAATTTTAAGGTGTTACTCTTGTTCTGTCTCTTGGGAAGAAGCTTGCTTCTCTGACGTTTTGGATTCCAAGTAAACGGCACGTTAAACGTTCGAGTCCGAAAGCTTGTCCTCCGTGTGGAGGCATTCCGTACTTGAAGATTTCAGTGTAAAAGTCGAAGACTTGTGGGTCCATATCCTTACTCTTAATTCTTTGAGTTAGTAAGTTAAAGTCGTGAACTCTTTGACCACCAGATACGATTTCTAATCCGTTGTAGAGTAAGTCGAAACTACGTGAGAATTCTTTCTTCTCTTCATGTGGTTGAGTGTAGAATGGTCTGAGTGCGAGTGGGTAGTTTGCTGCGAATGCGAATGGAGAGTTAAATTTCTCTTTAGCATATTGACAGATGAGCGCTTCATCTTCTCTTCCAAGATCTTGAGCAACGTCAAATTCCTTGCCCATTGACTTAAAGATTTTAGGTAAATCCCAGTAGTGAAATACTGGTATTTCTTTGGGTACTTCTAGTTGAACTTTGAATAACTCTAACTCTGCTTGGTTCTTTTCAACTACGTGCTTTAACATGTTCTTAACTGTGCGTTCAGTTTGCTTAATTACGTCGAGTTCGTTTTGGATGAATCCCATTTCAAAGTCCATTGAAATGTACTCGTTTAAGTGAAATGGCGTGTTGTGCTCTTCTGCTCTGAAAACTGGCGCTACTTCGTATACTCTTTCAAAACCTGCGCCTACTAACATTTGCTTGTAGAATTGAGGTGATTGTGCGAGAAATACATTGCGTTCGAAGTATTTAGCGGAGAAAAGGTTTGTTCCTCCTTCTGTTCCAGTAGCGATGATTTTTGGAGTGTGAATTTCAATAAAACCATCCTTGTTAAGTTGCTCACGAAAACCTTCTAGTAAAGAGTTTTGTACTTTGAAAATAGCTTGACCTTTATCCGTTCGCAAGTCAAGTACTCTGTGATTGAATCTAGTTTCAAAATTAGTCTCAGTCTTACCGGTAACGTCTACAGGTAATTTTTCAGGCGCATCTGCAATCATTTCAAGCGTAGCTGCGATTATTTCTGCCCCGCCCATCTTAACTTTCTCATCTTTCTTAGCAGAACCACTAACTACTATTGAACATTCATTGTGAAAACTTTTAACAAGTGCAAGTAATTTTTCGTCTTTTACAACTACTTGAACTTTACCACTGCGGTCACGTAACACGATAAAAGCTAGTTTACCTACGTCACGAACAGAATGAACCCAACCTTTTACAGTAATGAGTTTTCCATCGTGGTTTTTAACTTCACTTGCAAGAATTCTATCCATATTAAAATCAACTAAAAATAAGTCTTTTTTTGCTAAAAATACAAGAAATTCTAAGCATTTTAAACGCTACACTTCTTCAATAATTAGTGATAACTACATGAATATTCAATTTCCTTCTTTAGAATATATTACAAGTGCGCGTCGAGTACTAGTTTTCGACAACAAAGATCAAAATTTAGCGCCAAGTGAGTTCATGACTCGTAGACTATTATATTGTGCAAGTGAAATTCAAGTATTAGATGTCGTAGATTCAACTGCCAAAACGATAGATGACTTAACAAAACTAATTGTACCTGACGTAGCAGTTGTATTTGAAAGCCAAAATAAAGCAAAAATATTCACTGCTACTAGTGAACTTTACAAATACGCCCAAGAAGGATACGAATTCAAAAATCCAGTTGAATTAGTGCAAAAAATACTAGGAATAAAAATACTAAAAACAAAAACGCCTGACAACTTAAAAGAAGTCTACGCGCAAACAAAAGACGCAATAGCTAAATACGTAGTTTTTGAAAACGACCAAACAACGGGAAGCAGATTCGAACATGAAAAACAAAGCTATAAATTTGACTCAAATAACCCAGAAGTAGCATGGAGATATGCAGTAGACTTAATAGAAAACAAAATAGAAAAAACACAAAAACAAGACTTCGAACTCGCAATAAAAATACTACAAAAAATAAACCAAGCCAATCCCCTATATGGTAGGTTATACTTATCCGCCGGAATAGCTTATGGCAAACTTGGAGATACTCAGTCTAAAATTAAATGCTACCAAACAGCAGACGCACTACTAACATGGAACCCATGGCCAAGACACAACTTAGGCGTGACATACTTTAACGACTTAAAAGACGCCCGCAAAGCAATACATTATTTCGATTCATCTCTTGCATTATGCACTGTTAAAAAAATAACGCCAATACCAGAAACCTACTACAACCTATACATCTGCTACAACTCACTACGAGAAAAATCCCCGGCAGATTTCAATACAAAAGGACTAAATGCCCTAGAAAAATTCCTCTACGCGCGATTTTCAAATTACATAAACGACTACTTAGACAAAGCAAACTACGCTCCATTCACATATCCGCGATCAAAAGACAACCCCAACACAATCGCATTTATAGAAACTGTACTAAAATTAGCAGAAGAATACAACGACCAAAAAGGAAAATACGCTCAACTAGCAACCCCTCGTTATTTCGAACTATACTTAAAAGCAACATGGCCAACCTACTTCGAAGCTATACGCGATTCAAACTACGACTTTTACAACCAAGCTTCACAAGATCAAGTAAACGAATTCGGCGCGCAAATAACTAAACTCATCGACCTGCTAATAAAAACCAAAGACCCACAACACGCTCAAATAGCAATGCAATACTCACTAGCACTGGAAGCAATATTTCCCGCAGATCAATCAGTACTAGAACAAAGAGTCAAAATAACTATAAAATAAAAGTGTAGGTGGAGAGATTTGAACTCTCGAAACCCTAAAGTACTACCCCCTGAAGGTAGCGCATTTGACCAAGCTTTGCTACACCTACAAAAATACTCGCGGGTAGAAAAAAACAAGGAATGGTAAAATTTAAATTCTATAAAACAACGTGCAATCGTAAGACTACTGTCTTTTTTTTATATTCTTTTTTTGATTGCGTGTGTTAGCTGATCTGCTAGAGAGCCATTTTTGAATTTAATTTTTTGCGGGTGGCTTTGCTTGTGATGTGGTTTGTGTTCTACGGGGAAGTGTACTTTTTTACCATTTACTTGCTCTAGATACGCGTAACGGTTCTTTGGTTTTTCTTTAGGTTCTTCTTTCTGAACGTGTTTTTTAGCTACTTTTTTGTTCTTGCCTTTTACGCGTTGTAGTAAGGGTTGTTTGTAGCCATACATTAGTATAGATAGACCAGATAGTAAGGCTAATCCTATTGCAAAGTTATCTTTGTCTTGAACAGTTGCAAATGCAGTTATTTTCGACGGCTCTTCGATACTTGTTTGACTAACCGTGCTATTAGCCGTAGGCGTAGTGTTTTCTTGAACTGCGCTACTTGCTGGAGTTTGTATTGCAGTTTCCGCTGCAAGTGGCGCTGCGCGAGGTACAGCGGGTTCTGCCGGAGCTGCTGCGCCTGCACCGCCGGAGGCAGCGGATGTAGTTTGAGCTTGTGTGGACGCCGCGTTTGGCATTGCCATTGTAAGTGTTGCATTAGCACAGTTATTTGCTTCGTCGCATGCAGTTAAATTAAAGCCATATGTCTTGGCGTATTCCATGTCGTTTAGTTGGATATTGAATGTAGTTGTAAAGTTAGCATTTGTTCTAATCGAC
>CAZERP010000050.1:0-227 GCA_964514805.1 Microcaldota archaeon | reverse complement strand
GACTCGTATGTTTGATTTGGCCCAAATCTTATAGTATAGTTGGTTGGTTCATTTGTTGTCCAAGTGAGATTTACATTTGTATTTACGCGGTCAAAGTCGAAATGGGATATCACTGGATTAGTCGCGTCTATTGTGAAGTTTAGCTGAACTGTGTTTATTTGGTTTAACGAGTCATTTACGTAGAACGTAAGTATATGGCTGTTTTCACTTAGTGCAGATAGTGTTAG
>CAZERP010000049.1:0-3972 GCA_964514805.1 Microcaldota archaeon | reverse complement strand
GCAACGTCTTATCTGGCAAATACTCAAAACCATCACTAACATTAAACAAAAAATAAGACTCGATTTTTAACGCGACTCCTACAATATCTGCCTTGCTTCCAGTAAAACTTGTGGCTTTTATTACGGATAATTTATACTGGGTATTTGGAGTTAGTAAATTTGTAATGTCTGTTTCGCCCCAACCATAAACTGCACCGGGAAGAGTAGGGCAATTAGAATTATATGACTGAATAGTAGAACAGGTGTTATAACTTGGCGCGCAGTTTTTTAATTGAAAGCTAGGTTCTTGTTGACCTGCAAAATCGTACTTAGGGTAAGCTGAAATAGTTATTCTTTTGACATATTTTGGGATGGTAATAGTTTCAAAAAGAAAAGGACTAGTTTTAGTGCCGTCATTTATGTAGCTAGAATAGCAACCTAAATCCTGCGGGGTATACGTTTGCGCATGAGCTATAGTGGTCGTGGCTAGTGCTAGTAGTATGAGTAAGTATGCTATTCGCATGTAAGTTTAGTTTTGCCCCCTGGTTGTTAGTAACAAGTATAGTGTTTTTGGGGTTTATTATTTCTTTTCTTCTTTTTTCGCGTTTGCTTTCATGTACGCTGCGATTTTATCGTCAATTAACTCGCCAACTTGACTAGTAGTCGCATATTCAAGTGGATTAATGAGGTCAACTGTGTATTTGACTTCTTGTAACTCACGTTTCAAAGCATACTTTGTGTTTAACGCGTCCATTATTTCCGTTTTAAGCTTATCAACATCAGTTTGGGTTAAGCCCGAGCTTTTACCACTGGCATTGGTTTCGTTTGCGTCCACTACTTCTTCAAGTTTTTTCAACTTGGTATTCAAGGTAACTAAAGTTCTACCAAGAATTTCTTCGTTTTTTTCAATAGTCTTAATCTTCTGAGCTAGCAAATTAATTTTGGAATCCATAGACTTGAGTTCCATTCTAATTGCGTCGCCAGGACGAGCTTCAACGGGCATGTATTAACTTATACAATTGGTGTTTTTAACGGTTTTCAACCTAATTCTTATTAACTATTTATGAAAAAAGTCACTGGGTTTTTACTGGCAGTTGAGCACGTGTCTAAAAATCAGACTACGATGCGACTTTCTTTCAAAAACTCCGCTACAGGTAAGGCGGTTAGGGCTTACTTTGTCGGCGCCGAGCCATACTTTTACATTCTACCTAAAAGCAATTTACAAGAAGCCAAGTCGGCAATAGAAAAAGTTGAAGTTAAAAAGTTCGACAAGATTTTACGTGTAACTAGAGTAGAAGTAGTACGAAAAATTTTGAACTTTGAAGAATTAGAGTTTCTAAAAGTCTACGCGAGTAATCCAAGCGATGTGCCCGACCTTTCAGAAAGTTGCAAGGCGTACGGGGATCGTTTTGAATACAATATTCCATTTGTTCAAAGATTCATGGTAGATCACCACTTCACGCCATTTGAAGAATACGAAGTCGAATTAGATGAAAAGAAAGTAATCAAGTCAATCAAAAACATTACAACTAAACACGCGTTAAATTTGAATTTAATTTCAATCGACCTTGAAACACACACTGTACAAAACAAGATCGATATGAAAAAAGACCCGATAATAATGATTAGCTGGGCCAACGATAAAGACGCGGGCGTAATTTCGTACGAACATAAATTCAAAGAAAAATACGTAAAAAGTTACAAAGATGAAAAAGAAGCAATCGAAAAACTAACCGAGTTAATTCGCAGCGAAAAACCAGATGTAATCTGTACGTATAATGGAGATCAATTCGACTTACCTTATCTTCGAGAACGAGCTAAAAAACTCAAAGCAGACCTTAGACTAGGTAGGACTAAAGCACTTCCATTTTCAAGAGCAGCCGGGATTCGAACCGAAACTAGACTAGATGGCAGAATTCACTTCGATGTTTTTCCTGTAATATCATTTATGAGTTTTATCGGCGCTTTCAAACTCACTCGGCTAAAGCTTGAAACAGTTTACAGCGAGGTTTTAGGTAAGGAAAAAGTCGACGTCGTTAAAAGTGATATTGCAAAAACCTGGGACGCGGGTGCGAGCAAGGAATTAGATTTTCTTGCTAGATATAACAAAGAAGATGCACAAGCTTGTCAAGAACTTGCAAGATACGCGCTGCCACTTCAAATTGAAATGAGTAAAATCACAGGCAATGACTTGTTCAAAAATAGTAGAGCTACGGCGATTAATCTAGTTGAACCGGTTTTAATGAAACTTGCACGTGATCGAAACGAAATCTTTCGTTCAAAACCTAAATTTGAAGGCGAAGGAGAGCCAATTCAAGGCGCTTTCGTAAAACTACCCGAACCAGGAGTATACTCAAATATCGCTGTGCTTGACTTTAAGTCACTATATCCATCAATTATAATTTCACACAACTTAGGACCAGATACACTTAACTGTAAATGTTGCTCTGAAAAAGAAGCATACATCTCCCCACAAGGGCACAAATTCTGTAAGAAGAACAAAAGCATCGTCGCAAATATGCTTTCAAATGTATTAGATCGCAGATTCGAAATTCAAAAACAAATGAAAAAGTTTGACAAAAAGTCAAAAGAATACGAGCAGTTGTATAATCAACAATGGGCGCTTAAAATTCTCGCCAACTCAACATATGGCCTTATGGTAAACGAGCGCTTTAGGTATTTTTCACGTCAAGCAGGAGAAGCAGTCACTGCATGGGGTCAAGAGTATATACAAAAAACAATGGAATCTGCAGAGAAAAAAGGCTTCAAAGTACTGTACGGGGATACTGATTCTATTTTCCTACAGTACAAAAAAGAAGTAGATGTAGAAAGTTTTGCAAATGAAATTAACGCCAAGTTACCTGAACGAATGCAACTTGAAATAGAAGATTATTACCCAAGGGGTATTTTTGTTTCAAAGAAACACGACAAAGGCGCGACTGGTGCTAAGAAGAAGTACGCGATGATTAACAAGGAAGGTAAGATTAAGATTCGTGGATTTGAACTCGTCAGAAGAGATTGGAGCAAATTCGCGCGAGATACGCAAAAACACCTTCTTGAAATTCTGTTAAAAGATGGCGAAGTACAAACTGCAATTAAGTACGTGCGTGGACAAATTGAATTACTTCGTACTGGAAAAGTTCCACTAAGTGACATGGTTATCTACACTGAGTTGCGTAAAAAGCCTGAAGACTACGAGATATTAAGTCCAGAAGTTGCAGCTTACAAAAAGGCAGTAAAAGCAGGTCTAAATCCAAGTACTGTAGTGGCATATGTCGTAACTAGCGTGGGCAAAACTGTTAGTGATCGCGCCCAAGTTATCGAACTTGCTAAAGACTACGACCCTACGTATTATATTGAAAATCAAGTCCTACCATCCGTGTTGAAAATACTCGGTGAGATGGGAATTTCAGAAGATGACTTACTAACTTCTAGTACACAAAAAGGACTAGGCGGCTGGTAATGCAAAAAACGTTTGTGTGATATTTTTTATGAAAGTTAATTTAAGTAATTTTAGTTTAGATGATGCGATAAAACACCACCGTGAATCTGGTAAGATAGCGCACGCTGCGCAAAAATACGCGATAAAAGAAGCTAAAATTGGAATGAAATATTTAGACTTAGCAGAAAAAGTCGAAGGCAAGATTGTCGAACTAGGTGGAGAAATAGGATTTCCAATAAACTTATCTCGTAATAACGAAGCCGCGCACTATACCCCGGGCATTACAGATGAACGAGTGGTTGAAGAAAAAGACGTTATAAAAATCGACATTGGAGTTCACATTAATGGCTTCATCGCAGACTGCGCGTTTACACTAGATATGGCTGAAGAAAACGATAAACTAGTTGACGCGTCTCGTGACGCGCTTTTAGCCGCGCTTGATGTAGTAAAACCAGGTGCGACTAATCGTCAAGTTGGCCGCGTAATTCAAAACACGATTACTAAAGCAGGCTTTAAGCCAATTTCAAACCTTTGCGGACACGCAGTTAAGC
>CAZERP010000048.1:0-4173 GCA_964514805.1 Microcaldota archaeon | reverse complement strand
TACCGAGTCAAAGAATGGCGCTATTTTTTGAAAATTGTCAATTTTTGTTTCAGGGTTTAGTGCAATTCCGATTTTGACTTTTCTTTTACGAACTTTATTAGATATGACTGCAGTTTGTTTGAATTTTACTGCTTCCGCGTGCACAATTATTTCATTTGCGCCTGCCGCTGCGTATCTGCGCACGTATGTTTCTGGGTGTTTTGTCATTAAGTGAACAGAGTATTGCAGTTCAGGGAATTGACTTTTTATTTTACGTAAAAGTTCAGGAGTTTGCCAGTCCACTGTTGAATTTTGTACGAATTTTCCATCCATTACATCAAAATGTACGCCCGCAATTACAGTGTGCAAATCTGCGATTGTACGTAAAAGTTGTTTTACGGGCATTTTTGGCGATAGTATTGAAAGGAATATTTTACATTCAGGCATTTTCGAAAGCCTCAATTTTTTCAATTCTACGAAGGTATCTTTTCTTTTTTCCTGTTACTACGAATGGAGTTTTTATGAAAGTTAATGCGGATTGCATTACTTGGTTTTGGCTAGTGACTCTTGATCCAAAGCATGCAATGTTAACATCGTCTTCGCTTCTTGCTCGTCTGGCCGTTTCTTTGTTCCAGATTTGAGCTGCTCTTGCAGTGGTAACTTTGTTTGCGGCAATACACATTCCTTCACCTGAGCCACATACAAGTAAACAAAGTCCGTCAGTTAGGACTGTTTTGAGCGCGGCGGGTATTGCAACGTCAGGGTAGTCATCCCCTTCTTTAAATTCAGGGGTTAAATCGGTGAATTTTATGTTCTTTTTAGTTAAAAATTCGGCGAGTTTTTGTTTTAGTTTAAAACCTGCGTGGTCTGCTGCTATGTAAATTTTTCTAACCATATCGTTTAATAAAATTTAATACGGTATACACGTATAAAACCATTATCAGTGTAATGAATTAGTAAAAAAAAGGTGGTAAAGACAAAATGGATTATTCAAATCAAGTAGTAGTAACCGGTTTATCAAATGAACAAAAGATGTTTAAAGAGTCTTTAATGCAAGAAGCAAACGCGTATATGACTAAAGTAGCCAAAAGGCTTCCGGTTGGTCAAGATGATCGTCTTGAAGTTCACATAAAAACACACACTGCAACCGCAGGTAAACAACACCGCTACGAAGTTAAAGCCAAAATCACGCTTGGTGGCGAATTGTATAACGCTACAAACGATCACGGCGAACACAACAAAAAGTCTTGGGAATTAAACCTAGCTTTTACGGACGCGCTCGATGAATTGTTTAAACAAATTGACCGAATAGTCAAAAAGCCAGCAGCGCAAGCTAGACGTAACTTTGATTTAAAGAACCAACCAGAAGAAGCGTAAAACTCTTCTTCTCTTTTTTTCCCTACTTATCAATTATATACTCTAATTCTGTTATTTTTTACATGCAAAAGTTTGACGTTATTTCAATAGGCGATAGTACTATTGATGTTTTTCTTGACATTAGCGACGCGCAAGTGCTTTGTAATTTAGATAAAAAAGGTTGCAAGCTTTGTATTTCTTACGCGGATAAAATTGCAGTCAACAAAATGGAACGCCGTGTTGCAGGTAATACGGCAAATAACGCAGTTGCTTCTAGTCGACTTGGTTTAAAGACGGCTATTTTTACTAATGTAGGCTCGGATGAATCTGGTTCTGAAATCCTCGCCAAATTAAAGCAGGAAAAGGTTGATATTTCGCTCAGTAAGATTAATCGAGGAATGAATAGCAATTTTTCTACAGTTATTAATTTTGACAAAGAACGGACAATTCTTGTTTATCATCAACCCTGGAAGTATTTACTTCCTGCATTACCAGTGGCAAAATGGGTTTACTATACATCTAGTGGTAAGGGTTTTGAAACTCTTCATAAGCCGCTTATTTCATATCTTCGTAAAAATGGCGTTAAGTTGGGTTTGAATCTTGGGACTCATCAAAGAAAAGCGCCGATGAATAAAATAAGAGACATTATTGCTCAAACTGAGGCGTTCTTTGTCAATAAAGAAGAAGCGTGTGATTTGCTTGGATTGGATTATGATGCTAAATTCAAAGACTTACTCATTGGTATTAAGAAGATGGGGCCAAAAATAGTAGTTATTACTGATGGACCTAATGGTTCAACTTGCTATGATGGGGAAAACTTCTACCAACTAGGCATCTACGTAGTACCTGTAGTACAGCGAACAGGAGTAGGGGATTCATACGCGTCGGCATTTATAGCCGCATTGCAATATGAAAAAAGCATTGAAGATGCTATGAAGTGGGGTACTTTGAACGCGTCTGGAGTAGTTCAGCACATTGGCCCACAAGAGGGCTTGCGTACTAAGCAAGAAATTGAACGTATAATGAAAAGTAAACCCAAGTTTACGAAAAGCACATTTTGGTAAGCGAAAAAATAGCTAGCAGTGGGTTTAATTAAGCGCGAAATTCATAATTATTTTAGGCTTTAATGCTCTAAAATTGACGAAAAGCAACTAATTATTTAGTTTCAAACGCCAAGAAAGAGGAATTAAGCTAAAAAATATAAAAAAGAGTAGATAAAATAAAATGAAAGGTAAAGTAAAATTTTTCAACGTTAAGAAAGGATTCGGATTCATCGCCGGCGAAGACGGACAAGATGTTTTCGTACACATCACTGGATTAAGCGAAGGAACAAAATTATACGAAAACGATGACGTAGAATACGAAATCGAACAAACTGACAAAGGTCCAAAAGCAATCAACGTAGTAAAGACCGGTGGATCAACACAATAATTTTTTCCCCCCTTCTTTTTTTCTTTCTAATTACTAATTCTTAAAATAAAAAAAATTACTTTTGTTTACTAGTTGCTACTTTAGTAATTTTTTTAGGTAGGCAGATACTTCTTTTATATTAACTGGTTTTGATAAAAAGCCGTTAGCTCCGCTTTTCTTAAAATCAGCTATGTCTGAGTCGGAGAGTTTTGACGCGGTAAATATTACTACTTTAATGTGGTCGTTGTCTTTTTTAGCTCGAATGTGTTTGAGTACATCCTTACCAGATATTTCAGGTAACATTAGGTCAAGTAAAACTAGATCTACAGGTTGTGCGTTGATTTTTTTGACAGCTGATTGACCATCTTCTGCGTCTATTGTATTATAGCCTTCTTTTTTTAGTGCAAATGACATCATATTGCGAGTATCTGGTCTATCTTCGACTATTAGAATTGTGTGTGTCATGTATATCTTTGCCTCTATTGGGGTATTGTTACTGTGAATTTGCTTCCAATACCTAATTTACTACTAACTTGTATATTACCGTGATGTAGTTCTATGAGTTCTCGGATTATGATTAGGCCAAGTCCGGTTCCGGTCGTAGGGGAGCTAACGCTGTTTTGCATTCGCGTCATTCGGTCAAATAGTTGTGGAATTTTATCTTTTTGTATTCCTTCGCCTTGATCTTTAATTACTATGCTAATTGTATTGTGATTTTGAGTTACGACGATTGTGATTTGGTTTAAGTTTTTCTTTTGATTATGTACAATTGCGTTTTTTATAAGATTAGTTAGTATTTGTGTAAATCGTAGCTTATCGAATTTAGCGATAAGGGTTTCTGGGGTTTTTATAATTATTTTAGCATTATGTGCTTGTGCTAGTGGAGTTAAACTGCTTGAAACTTCACGTATTAGTTGAATTAGGTCGTTTTTTTGTATTTCAAGAGTTACTCTGTGTAAATCTAGACGAGTTAAGTCTAAAAAGTCGGAGATAAGTAAGTTTAGGTTGGTTGCGTTTCTATAGCATATTTCTAGTTTTTCTTTTTGCTCATTAGTGATAGGGCCGATTTTTCCATCGATCATCATTTCTATATATCCGATGATTGGTATAAGTGGACTTCTTAGTTCGTGGGCTAATAGAGAGACGAATGTGTCTTTTTCATCATTGATTTTTTTTAGTTGAGTGTATGCTTCATTTAATTTAGCTTCTGCATTTTTTCTTGCGCGTATATCTCTTCCGATAGCAGCAGCGCCGATTATTTTTCCGTTGTTTCTTACAGGGGATACCGTTAGTGATATTGGTATTATTACGCCATCTTTGCGCTGTCGTTCTGTTTCGAATGATTGTATGCGTTGCCCCTTTGAAATTTTTTTAAGTATTTGCGGTATTTCGTTTTTTCGGTGTTTTGGTGCTATTATTGAGACGTTT
>CAZERP010000047.1:0-4489 GCA_964514805.1 Microcaldota archaeon | reverse complement strand
AACCTACTCGTATTCGTAGTTTAATTAAATGGCATTCGAAGATTTTTTAGCAAAAAGTGCAAATGCGATAAGTGAAAGCGCGCACGGTAGCGGCACATTACCAGTAACTGAGTTTGGAATAGTTACAATAGCCGCGTTAATTTTTGGTCTTATTACGGATAAATTTGGTCTTTCTAGTTCTATTGGTTTTATTTTAGCTGGACTTGCATTAGGTGGACAAGGACTTGGTTTCATTAGTGCTAGTGGAATTTCAACTACACTTGGAGAAATTGGACTTTTAACCGTATTATTTTACCTTGGAATGGAGCTTAATTTAAAGAAGTTTAAAGAAATCGGCGGAACTGCCGCAGTACTTTCAATTATTAGCATACTTGGCTCATTTACAGTCGGTTTTATTGTCGCGCAACTTTTTGGTTTTAAATTAATTGAATCAATACTAATCGGAACTCTCTTAATGGCGCCAAGTACAGTAGAAGCATTAAAATTCATACTCGAAAAAAACGTATTACACACTATAGAAGCTAAAATTGCAATTTCATCACTCGTAGTTTCAGATTTAATCGCCGTACTATTAGTCGTATTTCTAACAAGCATAGCATCCCAACAATCATTCAACGAAACCGTACTATACGCAATTATATTCGTAATCGCACTCCTCTTCGTAGTCTCTCGAGTTTCAAAAATAGTACTAGATTTACTGTACAAATGGGGCCATGAAAACAAAATGGTACTCTTTGCACTAGCAACCGGAGTAATTGTTAGCTACCTAGGGGAATTACTCGGACTATCTGCAATAATCGGCGCGTACTTTGCCGGCTTTGCACTAGCAGAAACACAATACGCAGAAAAAATCAAAAGAGAATTAAGCTTCTTTCGCGAACTATTCATTTTATTCTTCTTCGTAAGCTTCGGAGCCAAAGTCTTACTACCAACATCAATAGCAACGATCGCACTAATCATCGCTTTAATCGTTGGGTATTTACTAGTAAAATTCTTACTATACGGAGTAATTGGAACCGCAATTGGAATAAACGCGTCAAGCGCAATCGCAATGGCCGCGATATTAACCCCAATTGGCGAGTTTGGAATTATCATTGCAAGCATCGCGCAACAATTACACACACAAAACGCAAACGATTTACTATCCCTTGCGTTCATGCTAACTATAGTAACTACGACACTTTCACCTAGTCTCTTTAAACGAACCGACGCAATTACTAATTGGTTTTTGAAAATCTACCCCGCACAAGTAAGATCTAAACTTGAAAATTTAAGCTACGACGCGCAAGTAATTCAATCAACCGTAACTAATCAAGTTACTCAAATAGAGCACGTAAAAATTCTGCAAAGCATGATTATAAATTTAGGAATTGCCGCCTCAATTGCGTACCTAGCATTCATACTTAAAGTAAAAATAACACTACCATTCTTACATAATTATATCCCAACAGACCTTGCACTACCAGTTTTGCTTATACCAATTATAATCATTCCAATCTATCGCTTCTTTGAAGACCTAAAAACACTAACTCGCAAAATAACCCTAAACGCACTAAGTTTAACATTCAAACCAAAAAATGAACTCACATTTACCGTAGAACATACAGCCGCCGAATTAGTTGACTCGCTAATACTAACAATGATTGGAATAATCACCACCATAGGACTTTACACCTATGGACAAAGAGAACTACTCGTACTACTAATCCCCGCAATTTACACAATCATTTCAACACTATACTTCTCCCGTTCACTTAACTCAATAATTAAAAGTTACGTGACATACGAACCAGATGACTACAACTCAAAACCAAGCCAACTTTCAAAAGACTTCAAAAAACAATCAATACAAATTCAAAACTTAAACCAAACTCGGCTAAAAGCTAATGAAAAAATTACAAACTTATTAAAAATTGGAGACAAAAAAGAAGCAAGAAAAGAATTCAACTTGTTCAAAAAACACGAACAATCAATTATAAAAAAACTACAAACAAAGTGATTCAAATTAACAAATGACTGAAAAAGATTTAGAACTAAAAATAAACGAACTAAAAAACGCAGTGTACTTCTTATCTGAACAAATAGAAAAAAACAGACGCAACCAGAAAGAAAACTTCGAAGAATACGCCAGAAAAATAGAAGCAATAGACGCAGTCAACATAGCCAAAGTAACTCAAGACTATAACCGCAAAACTGACTTACTAGTAGGCGCAATGGGTAGTTTAATTGGTAAATTAGAAAGCACTGAAAAAAACGTACACGCCTTGCAAACAAAAGAACTCCACGAAATGAACATGCTTTTACTCAAGGTATTAACTCAAATTAGAGACAATCAGCACTTAACTGCCGATGCGCTTTCAAACCTAGCACACCACGTGGCAAATCAAGACAAAACACTCAAAAGTCTACAAGCTAAATCAAATACGCAGAAAAGCGCGGCTAACAAAAGGGTTAAAGGTAGCAAAAAGCACTAATTTTTACTGGAATGATGAACGTTTTGAACAACCTCTGAATACTCGCAGCTTTCCTAGCTGCACTATGAGTTTGATGAGGCTATGATAGCGACTGACCTTTTAAATTTACAATCATGCGCGAATATAGAAAGTTGGCTTTCTAATACCCGTAGCGTAAAGCGCTTGTATTAGCACGTCTTTATCCACCCAATCTTCTAATTCTTTTATCTTATCAACTGCTGCTACAATTCGAACTCTAGGGTCATCTGCCATTATACTAATAAATAGTGCAATAGATGCAAGCGCGCGTATGTCAACTTTTTTAGGATTTACAGTAACCGGATACACTACCCCCGGGCGAGTTATTTTTAACAAACGCCGAGAGTTAACTCCAGGATAACTTAGTACCAGATAAGTTGGCTTCTTGTACACTATAGTTTTAGGTGGAGTAACTGCTTCTTTGAAAATGGCTTTTTTTAGCATTTCTTGTTCGCTACTTGAAAGAGAAATATTATGTAATAGTGAGCTTAGAACTCCGGTTTTGAAGTTTAAAACACCACAAATGAAGTCAACTCCTGTGCTTGAAATTAATCTAGCTTGATTTTGTACTAGTACTTTAGCGTCGGTTTCATCAAAGCCAAAAAGCGCCTCTGAAGTAAAACCGTAACTTTCACACCACGCGCTGACGTCTTTTGGAGACCATTTTAAACGATCTTTAAACGTAGCTAAAATTTCGTCTTTTAAGTCATAAATTCTAGTCCCTCTGCATTTTGGTTCAGTGTGCACATACGCGAACACTAATGGCGTTTCTCCTTTAGTTTTGCATTCACTAATCGCGTTTAAAACATCCCCTGTGACAAAACTACCTGCAGAGTTGAAAACTAAAATATCTTCATAGAAACTTAACTTTTTCTTAAATCGCGCTTGGAAGGTCGAAAGTAGCGCGTCAGATATTTTAGACATTAATTGTGCATTACTGCAACTAACAATGATGATTTTGTCGTATTGTTTCATTTATAAGACATTCAAGTAGTTAATACTATAAAAACACACGCAGATAAGTTTGAAATTTAGGCATTTCAAAAGGGTTTTAAATTAAAAAACGCACAACAAACTATCCACAATTAAACTAATTCTTCCAAAGACTAAAAAAGTAAATTAAAATGAGCACGGTAGTATAGCTTGGCTAGTACGGGAGACTGTGGATCTCTTAACCCGAGTTCAAATCTCGGCCGTGCTCCTACAACACTTAAATCGCCTAGTTTTAACTATAATAAAAAAGGGATAAACCCGGCTGTTATTTAAAAAACTAAACGTCTAATTATTACTAGATTTAATTCATTTTATGAAGAAAGATTCGACTGAAAAGTTTACTCGCGATATGCTCGAAGCGCCAAAAGGTTCACGTGACTTTTTACCTGAAGAAAAAATGCTAAGGGACAAAGTTACTGCAACACTACGCGAAGCGTTCGAACTATATGGCTTTGCGCCAATCGAAACTCCTGTATTAGAACGATTTGAAGTTTTATCCAGTAAATATGCCGGCGGAGCTGAAATTCTAAAAGAAACATACAAACTAAAAGACCAAGGAGAACGAGATCTAGGCTTACGTTACGATTTAACTGTTCCACTTTGCAGAGTAGTTGCAAAAAACCAAGACCTTGCAATGCCATTCAAAAGATACGCAATCGCCCCCGTTTATCGAGACGGCCCCTTGAAACTTGGTAGATACCGGGAATTCTATCAGTGTGATATTGACATCATCGGCGCGCCTAACGGACTTGCAGATGCAGAGTGCTTAGTTGTTGGTGCTAAAACTCTTGAAAAACTAGGCCTGAATTTCACGATAAAAGTAAACAACAGAAAAATACTAGACGGAATGCTAGAATACGCTGGCGTTGAAGATGAGAAGAAAACTGGCGCAGTTCTAGCTATAGATAAGCTTGCCAAAATTGGACTAGAGGGCGTCAAAAAACAACTGCTAGCCGAACGGGGCTTAACTGTCTCCGCGACAAGAAAGATTGAAGAAATACTTA
>CAZERP010000046.1:0-4504 GCA_964514805.1 Microcaldota archaeon | reverse complement strand
AAGAGAAAACGAAGTTAAGCGAATTCAAGAAATAGTAGGCACAGACTTTGGTAGCGGATATCCGTCTGATCCAGTTACTAAGAAGTTCGTTTTAGCCCATGCTAATGACCCTAAGGTCAAAGAATTCATAAGATGGGAGTGGAGCACAGTAAAATCACTTAAAACCGCCGAGAAGAGTCAAAGTAAGCTGTTTGAGTTCTGAGCCTTAAGGTTTAAAAATGACTTGAGGTACTAATAATTTACTAATTCTATTAAGAAAGAGAAATAGTTTATAACGATTTTTTAGAGGTTTAACACACTAAATGACACAATATCATAAATTTGCAAAGAGTAAGAAGTCAGGATCTGGCGGTCTAAAAAGACAAGCTACTGACAAACGCTTAGTACACACTGGTGGATTTCAACACTTTGCTAAACTTGAAAAAGAAGCTAAAAGTGAAGTTCGCAAGTTAAACAAAGGCAAGGGTAAAACGTTCAAAGTAAGAGTAAAGCATGCCTTATTTGCAAACGTCGTAACTGAACCAGGCAAAGTAAAGAAAGTTAAGATTCTAAACGTTAAGGAAACTCCTTCAAACCAACACTTCTCACGTGAAAACGTATTAGTTAAAGGAGCAATAATTGAAACAGAAGCTGGTAAAGCAAGAATTACTTCAAGACCAAGTCAAACTGGAGTAGTAAACGCTACCTTAATCAAATAAATTCATTTTTTCTCTTTTTTCTTCTTACTAATTCTTTAAAAACAACCGGAAGCTTTTTATACTCGAAAATTGACGAAAAGATTATAAAGCTTGTGCGCAACGTATATATTTCAATAAGCTAATTCTAGAACGTTTTTTCACAATTTTTTTACTCGGTTTTTACCTATGAAATTTAAAGTTTTACATGCTACTCCCGGCGAGAATTGGCTCTTAGAACCTATAGGGCACGCTACTGCAATTGGTAAGAAAACACCTTTGATTGTAGATGGAAAGCGTAATGGCTTTATTTTTGACACGATAGCCCGCGTAGAAAAGCCGTTTTATTTAGCTAAACTTCAAGGCAAACATCTTGAAGGAAAAATTGCCGAGGCACTTACAAAATAATACTTTATTAAAGAGTTGATACGAAAAATATGAAATGTCCAGAATGTGGAAGTCAAAAAGTTAAGAAAGATTCAGAACGCGGAGAAATCGCATGCTTAGACTGCGGTAGTGTAATTGAAGATAACATTGTTCAAGAAGGACCAGAATGGAGAGCATTTGATGCAGAGCAAAGAAACGCCCGTGCACACACCGGAGCTCCATTAAAGTACATGAGTCCAAACAAAGGTCTAGTTACTGAAATTGATCAATATAACCGAGACGTTCGTGGTGGTAGAATTGCAGCAAGCCAACAAGCTCAACTTTACCGTATGAGAAAATGGCACAAGAGAGCTTCAATTTCAAATTCAATTGAAAGAAACCTCGCCATTGCATTAACTGAACTTAACAGAGTTGCAAGTCACTTAGGTTTAAGTGAATCAATCAGAGAATCAAGCGCTCTTCTTTACAGAAAGTGTGTTGAAAAGGGACTTATTCGTGGTAGACAAATTGAATCTGTAGTAAGCGCAGTAATCTATGCTATTTGCAGACAATACGGAATTCCCCGCACTTTAGATGAGATTGCAAATGTTGCTGAAATTCCAAAGAAGGAAATCGGAAGAACTTACCGTTTAATCACACAAGAACTCGAACTTAAAGTACCTTTAACGAATCCAAGATTTTACATCAACAGATTCATTACAAGTCTTAAGTTAAACGGTGAGACTCAAACCAAGGCAATTGAAATCTTAGACCAAGCTCTCAAAAAAGGCCTTATCTCTGGAAGGGGCCCAATGGGAGTTGCAGCAGCAACTGTATACATTGCATCAGTTATGACTGGCGAACGCAGAACTCAAAAAGAAGTTGCGGACGTAGCAGGAGTAACCGAAGTAACAATTAGAAACAGATACCGTGAGCTCAAAAAGGCACTAGGACTCAAAGTAGCAATCTAAGTTTCCATTCTCTTTTCTTCTCTTTTTTTTACTAATTTTTAAAGAATATTTTTTTTTACAAAAGTTGTTCTATTTCTTTTAGCGTAGCGTTTGTTTTGAATGCTATTGGCGCGTAGTGGCTTTTGACTGCGTCGTAGCCGGCGTTTCGTAGTTTGGCTAGGAATGTTTCGAATTTTGGCATTTCTTTCTTTGTTTTTCTAGTTAGTTCGTGAAGTTGATAGTGTAAACCAGTGAAGTGGTTTTCGTTTAATAGTTCTTGTAGGAATTCTTTTTCTTCTCCTTCGACGAGTTTTGTAGCTTCGCGTAAAGTATGAGCGTCACCTAAAAGGCCAGTCCAGAGTTTGCCTGCGTAGCCTGAATTGCCACATTGGCATTTTGTAGGCGCGGCAGTAAGCCCGCGGAAAAGGCATTGGGCGCAGTAGTTTGCGTAGCCTATTTGTGTGTTTAGCATTTGGTTGGTTTTTGGCACGTGGCGTTCTACTATACAGATTGTTTTGCAGTAGTGTCCGTCGAACCATGACGCTACGGGGGTTATGTGTTTGTCGTATTGGGCGCAGATGCGTGCAATTTTGCCTATTAGTATTCGGATTGCGAGTTCGTGGCAGATTGCGCAGTTGTGCGCTTTGGCATCGTAGAGCCGTAGGCATGCTTCTGCGTTTGCGCCGCAGAGGTTTGCCATATCAGTTGCAGTTATTGATAGTATTGCTCTTTTATTTGTACGACGGATTGCGTTTTCTAGTGCGAACACTGGTGTTCCGAATGGGTCTAGTTCTATTATGTCAAATCTTTCTGAGTTGGTGATTGCTTTGTTTATGTCGTCGTGAATTACTGTTGATTTTTTGACGAGTTTGTTTAGTTTTAAGTTGGCGTTGATGTAGGGTATTGCGTCGTCGTTTGCATCTACGTATGTCGTGTGTTTGATGTTTTTGATTTCTTTGGCGTATCGCATGCCTCTTATTGCAAGGCCTGTGTACCCATCTAGGAGTTGTAGTTTTCCTTCGAGTTTTTGTGTGGCTATTTGTAGTACTGCGCTTGATATTGAGCGTGAGAATTGCATTACTGGGTTGTAGAAGACTTTGGCGTGGTGCGGGTCTTTTAGTGTAGCTTGTGGTACGAGGAATTTGGTTTTGTTTTCAACTAGTTTCGTATTTTGTTTGTAATATAGTTTGGTTTTGGTTTTTTTCATGTAAGGATCAGATTTTGTTAGATTATTTCTACTTGCGTTCCGATTGCTTGTCCGGGTAGGGAGTATTCGAATTTTGCGATTATGCTTCCTTTGTTTCCTATTGTGTCTACGACTTTGCCTTCGGTTCTTCTACCGGATGGGGATGTCCAGATTACTCTTTTGCCGATTAAGTCTGGTGTTTTTTCTTTGAGTACTACGATTAGTGAATCGCATTTTTTTACGTTTACTCCTCTGCGGTAACTTTCAATTACGCCCATCATTAGGTATTTTTTCAACTCATTGTAATCATTATTTAATTGTTAAAGAAATGAGTATTAAAGTAGTTAAAAAAGGTGGCGATTAAGATTATGGTAGATGTTGTTTCTTCGAGTTCGGCTCGTTTTGATAAGAAGTTTGCAATATATAAGCCTAATAAGATGGGGCAAGGTAGCGCGGTTCAGTTTGATTTTAATTTGGAGAAGAAGTGTGTTTTTGCTGAGGTTGCAAAGCAAAAGCCGCCCACTCCGCAAGATCAGAATGCTGTGTTTGATTGGGGCGCGAAGCTTACGATTAAGCTAAACGTTACTGATATGGCTAAATTGCTTGTGGTACTTAACGGACGTGCGCCTACCATTGAACTTTTTCATGATCCTAATAAGAGTAAGTTTGTGACGGAGCATGATACGAAGAATACTACTGCGTCGATTACTAAGGGTGCGACGAGTGGTTATTTCTTTAAAGTTTCACAGCAGGCTACTACTGGCGCAGTTACAAGTGTACAAGTAATTGTAAGTGAAGATGAAGCGATAGTACTAAAACTATTACTAGAAGAAGCTATTAGGAAAAGTTACGCTTGGTAGTTTTAGATTTCGTGGCTTTTTTCGCGTAGGTCTACGCGGTTGTAGGCTAGTGTGAATTTTCCTTGTTTTTGTTTTTTTAATAGTTTTAATTCGGTCTCGTGTGGCGGGTTGAATATTAAATCTCCGTGTCTATTTACGTGTACGATTGGGTGCGTTTCTCGTAGTTGCTTGAATTGATGCTCGGGCGTAGTTATTTCACCATTTAGTTCTTCTTCGTTTTGTAGTGTTAAGTGTGTTGAGGTTTGTGGTAGCCATTCGTCAGTTATTGCGTTGATTAAGTCCCGTAGATTATAGTGGTCGTGTTTTAGTTGTTGCGCGTATTTGTTTTCGGTGGATTCGTTTGTGCTGAAGTGGGCGGCTGCGCCTAGTGTTGCTGCGCCTATTGGTAGTGTTAGTATTATTGCTCTTGGATCTGTTGCGCCTGCCCATGTAGTTCCGCTTATTGCACCCGCAAGGGCGCCTAGTTTT
>CAZERP010000045.1:0-4516 GCA_964514805.1 Microcaldota archaeon | reverse complement strand
TTTCAATTTACTAAAATTGACGGCGATGAAGAAAAAACAGTAGACTTAGAAAAAACAACCGGACTTATAAGCGTAGTTAACAAAATCTACACTGTAATCGGAGATACATCTAAACTTGAGTCAAATGAAAAAGAACAAGACTTAACCGTTTTTACTAAAGTGTCAAGACAAGGTACGCACAAATTCATATTCCTCTATAGTGAGCCAAAATACAGTTCATTTGCTCCCGCGGATTTCAAAAGATCAGTCGACGAACAACTAACTGAATTAGATTCAATTGCATCAGTTGTAAAAAGTTTAGAAGCTAATTATGGCTTTAAATTAAATGACTTAAAAGACGAAAGTGAAGACACTGCTCAAGTTTTACTTTCAGACCCGCTCTTAATGTTTTCACTATTCAACCCATTATCAGTTAAACAACAAACAGGTAACCTTGCAGTTCCACTCGGTAAAACTGCTGATGGTGAAATAGTCAAAGTCAAACTAGAAGACCTAGCGGCAAGTACATTAATCGGCGGCGCGGTATCAGAACGTTTAGCTGTAATGCAAGTCATAGCAGAAAACGCGCTTCAAAACAACATTCCCGTAATAATGTTTGATTCAAGCAATGCTTTCGACGGACTTGCTAAACCTAATGTAGATCAAAATGAAATAAAGAACTACAAAGACTTCGGACTAATGGCAACCCCCGCTGGCTATCCGTACAAGAAATTCAAACTCGGACAAGACATTTACATAGACTTACTAAAAGTTGAACCTAAAGAATTCACTCAAGTATTTGCATTTCAAGAATCAGACGCGGCAAGCTTTATAGTAAAAACATACGAAGAAAAGAAACTTGCCATTTCCACTCTTGCAGATTTAATTCGCGAACTCGAAGGCGCCTCAAACACAGCCGCCACTCAATACATTAAATACAAAGCGCTTAGAACAATTCGCGTTTTACAAAAAGCATACAAACAACTATTCTCTAAAACGATGCCCGTTGAAGTTGCACTTCCTTGGAGAGACGGAATAGGTAAAGTAGTTCACATTGATGTTTCTGGACAAGACGCGCCAATCGTTGACTTGTTTATAAAAACAATAATAGAATTAGTGCCCCAGCCTCCTGCGTCAAACCTTTCAGTTCTATTCGCTTTTGAAAAAGAAGACGCGCCAGTTGCGAACTATAGTAATGTGATTAATAGTAAATTCGGTCGCAAAGCGGCTTTTGTAATTCACGCTGCGCACGAAAACAGTTTAAAGGACGTAAAGGACGCTACGCTTGTAGTTAAAATAGTGTCAAATAGCGTATTCGTGTCAACGCCTAGTGTTGCAGAGAAAAGAATTGACTTGCGCCCAACTTACTCTCAGAAAACTAAAAGCGACGCGTTAGATTTAGGAATGCCTGTAGTTCCAAAGAAAGCGCCGGTTGCAAAATTACACTAGTTTTCTTTTAGTTTTTCTTCTTCTATTTTAATTTGTTTTTCAATTTCGTCTAGCTGCGCGTTTTTATCTACTAAGATTAACTCTAAGTCTTCGTCACTTAATTCTCCTTTAGAGTTTGATGCTTTGAGGTTTGCAATTTCTTTTTCGACTTGTTTTTTAGCTGCGTTTAAGTCATCTTTTGCACTTGCTTGGCGTTCAAGTTGTTTTAGTCCAAAGTAAGCGCCAGCTGCAATTAAAATTATCACGACTATTATTGCGCCTATTAGTGTGAAGTTTGGCCCGGTTTGAGGCGCGTAGAGGACTGCGGCTTGTCCGCTGTTTAGTTGTAGTGAAAAAGTTTTTTCGTTTCTATCTCTAGTTGAAAAAGTTAATGTGTACTCTCCTTTAACTGGAGGTGCAAATGAACAGCTTAATTCTGTGCGGGTTTTCTCGCGGCTAGTTATGTCACATTGGCATTTATTCTTACTTAAACTATTGCATGTGATGCTGGTAATTTCGATTCGATTACGCGCACTTATATTTACAACTTCAGTTTTATCCTCTCGTACTATGGATGGGACTGTAGTTATTTTTAGTACGTTAACTTGCGCGGCGCTTGAATCTGCAAGAAAATCTAAATATTCATTATCTTGAAAAGTTTGCTCGCTAACTTCAAATGCTTCTATTTTACTAGCGCCGCAGTTTCCGTTTGGAATTTGTCCATTAATTTGATATACTCCTTGCTTTTCGTAAGTACAAGTTGACTTGCATGTGCCGCTTTGCATTTGGGAGTCGTATGTGCACTTGGCGTTTTGTTCTAGGTCATTTCCGCAGCTTATAGTAGCTTCGTTTATCGCCTTAGCTGAATTTACGTACGTTAAAGTTACGTCTAGTGGGTTGTTTAGCGTAATTTCTTTTACTTGTGTATTAACATTACACGACGTGGCTTGAAGTACTGCGCTTGACGCGCTAGTAGCTAGAATAATTACGGTTAAGAGTAGTATAATTTTTTTCATTTTGCTCTTATTACGATTGAAGAGTTATTAACCCCATTGGCTGTAACTTCGCACTTTTTACTACTTGGAGTTTTAGTAGCTTCGTATGTCACTTGCCAGGTTTGTTTAGCTCCAAGTGAATCTTTGTGCCACTTGTATACGTCTCCAAAGACCATTTCTTTAAAATCAAAGTGCGTTTGTGATTCTTTTACTATGCGATTTCCTTCACTTAAAACTTCAGTCAATGTGACGTCGTTTATTGCTTTGTTTGTTTTATTAAAAATAGTTAATGTAACTTTGTTGCCAAAAACGCTTCTCGTAAATTGCACGCTTTGATTGTAATTTTTAATCACCACGTACGCTACGCCGGCAAGAAACAGTAATAGGGTTGATAGTGGGTTTATTTGGGGTAGTGCAATTTCAAAACCACTCGCTGCGCTTGGCGTTTTCACTACATTTAATACAGTAGTGCTGTTGTCGTTATTTGCCGGGTTAACCGTAAATGTTTTTTTAACTCCGTTATATTCTGCAGTCCATTCTCCTTGCGCGTCTGCAAAAAATTCAACCGCGCCACTTTTAGCTACTTGAGTTTTTATGCTTCCATTTGGTCTTGTAAGTTTTACGACATCTCCATTTAGGTTAACTCCATTGGATGTAACCGTTATTGTAGTAAAATCTCCTTCTCGGATTTCAGTTGGAACTTGAATATCTACACTGTTTTGTTTTTGAATGGACGTAACTTTAGCTATATTTGTTACATTCGCTGCGCTTACTATACTAGGCGCGCTTGCACTTGCGCCACCCCCTCCACCTCCACCGCCTCCGTTACTTGGTTGACTTGGAGTGGATTGAGGAGTGTCGCCGCTTATTTTAAGCAAAACTGTTGAAAAATGAGGAATGACAAAAAAGTACGTACTTTCATTTTTACAACTTTTCCAAACTCCATTAGATAAACTAAATGAGGAGTAATTGCCGCAAGTAGTATTTGGCGTAATGTCAACGTAATGATCATTTACGTATACTTCAAGTTTCACTGCGCTCCATTCAGATGGCGCGCTTAGGCTTCCGGTTGCGTTTAAAACATTAAAATCAGTTTCATTCCAAACCCGCAAAATTTTACTTGCTCTGTTTCCACTAGATTCGGTTGTAGTTTCGCTGTTTAGAAATTTACCCGATATGTTAACTACTATGTTTTTGTTTTCAAGCGCGTTTAGTGTAGCGTTGCTATTGCTATTTACGTTTCTTGAATAGTTGTATGAAAGTAGTGCGTTTAGGTCCGCGTCAATTGTTTGATCTTCTAAATTTTCTATGTTTACTGTGGCTTGCGCGTAAACTAAGTCGATTGACGCGTTTTGAACGCTTATTGATCTGATGTTAAAGTTTATCGCTTTTTCTTTATCGCACTCTGCGGTAATGTTTTGAACTTGATTTAAATTCACTAAGGTGGGTATTGTGCATGTCCAGTTTCTGCTAGTCAAATTTTGTATTCTGCTGCTTAATTCAGTCACGTTTAAGTCAGTAAAAACAACGGGTAAATTATTGGTTAGTTGAAAAGTTTTGCTTAAATGAAAACTGTTTGCGTTTATCATTCTAATTACGGGATTAAACTCAGATATGCTAATTCCTTGGCTTGTTTGTAAACTTACGTTCAGTGTTTTTGTTTGGCTTGCGTTTAAATCAAAAGTTTCCACTAAATTTCCGCTACTATTTGTAAACTGAACTGGTAGCGAAAAGTTAACTACAACTTGCGGGTAGGTAGTGCTAATTGACGGATTTGTAAACGCAGCGTTTGCTTTTACAAATTGAATGGATAAACTGCTTTGATTTGAATCATCTTGACTGTATGTGGTTGTTTTTTGTAATGCGGGTAAGTCAGTTGAAATGGTATAGTTACCTTCACTGCAACTAAAGTCCACTGTGTTGTTCGACGCGTTATAGTTGTTAGTAACCACTCCACTTTGATTAAAAGTATTGAGTGTATTTGCGTTGAAATCAGAATTACGATCTAAAACTACGCTACAATTACCACTCCCACTATAAACATTAACTAACTTCTTACGCAACGTCTTATCTGGCAAATACTCAAAACCATCACTAACATTAAACAAAAAATA
>CAZERP010000044.1:0-5088 GCA_964514805.1 Microcaldota archaeon | reverse complement strand
CCTTGAAAACAACGAGAACCCATTCGAAGGCGGCCTAACAATCCGAGCGCAACTAGAAAACAAAGACATCAAATACCTAGAACTAATGAGCGGAGGAGAAAAATCACTCATCGCTTTAATGTTCATATTCGCAATCCAGTCATTCAACCCAGCAAGCGTATACATTCTAGACGAAGCAGATGCAGCACTCGACCAAGAAAACAGCCGCAAACTCTCCAAACTAATAAGACAACTATCTTCAGACTCACAATTCATAGTCATCTCACACAACCAAAACGTCTTCCGCGAAGCACAAACACTCGTAGGAGTCGCAATGACAGAAAAAGGATCCCAACTAGTCGACGTCAAACTCGCATAGGGTGTACTTAATTAAACTAGAATTAGTAATGAAAACAAGAGGTTCGTAATAATGGCACAAATCAGAGTTAACGTAAATCGTACTGGAACTATCCCCGGCCCAAAAGAAAAATTACCCGCAATTACGCATAGCTGGGATCATAAAGGACTAGTTACGGATACAAATCATCACGTTATATTCGCAGACGCCCCGCACAACTTAAAAGTAGTTCAATTAGGTCACGGACATGGCCCACTTGGCGTTACACTTTCCGCAGCGCAACCAGAAAGAGAATCCGGAGAAATAACTAATTTTGACCTAAGCGTTAGGCACGAGCCTTTGCTTGGTAGGAACACATCTATCTCAATGAGAGTAAGACCAGACGGCGAACCAAATGTAGAAATGCGGCGCAGTGGCAAACCAATAAAACTAACAGACAAAAATGCAGCAGCTGTAAAAAAAAGTCTCATCGGTGCAATTGAAAAAGAACAAAAACGACTAAAAGGACTAAAACAAACCCCTACAATTCAAGCAAGTGAACACTTAGAACAAATCAAACGACTACTAACAAAACATGCGTAAAAGGATTTTTTAAAAATATGAACGATAAGCCGTTAATTTCAATTGTTATTCCTTGTCTAAATGAGGAAGCGTATTTGCCTAATGTTTTAACGTCAATTCTTCGTCAACAAGGCGCGCCTAGTTTTGAAATAATAGTCGCAGACTGCGGCAGCACGGACAAGACTGTTGAAATTGCGCAGAGATTCGCAAACAAAGTTGCAAGTAATTGTCAAAAAAGCGCGGCACACGCGCGCCAAGCAGGAGCCAAACTCGCAGAAGGAGAATTAATCGCATTCATCGACGCCGACGTAATACTACCACCCAAATTCCTATCAAACATCCCAAAAAACTTCAAAGACCCAAACACAGTTCTAGCTTACGGGCCAATAGCACCACTCGAATCAAACGACATAGAACGCTTCTTCATCAAAGGCTTTTTCACAACATACCTAGGCGTAATGGACAAACTCAAAAAACCAATGGGAATCGGAACAAACTTAATCGTTAGAAAAAACGCATTCGAAAAAATAAACGGCTTTAACACAAACATGAAAACCGGAGAAGACCTAGACCTTCAAAAACGAATGCTAATTGTTGGAAAACTAAAATACAACAAAGACCTTTGGGTCTACGCTTCAATGCGAAGAGTACACAAATGGGGCTTCAAAAAATTTGTTACATTTCACGTCAAAAACACAGTCAACTTCCTCCAAGGTAAAGAAACTGCCCAAGGATACGAATCAACAACCACAAGTGAAGAAAATGCAAAAAACAATTGAACGACTAGTCGAACAAATCGCCCAGACAAAAAGCGCCAAACAGCTAGCAACCGTAAGCAACGAAAAAGGGGGCGCAGTAATTCAAATCAAAGGATTCAAAGATCACACTGCCGCAAGAGAATTCGCAACCGGACTAATAGCAACACTACGAAAAGAAAAATGGAAAGTAAAAAACGAAAAACACATACTAGGCGACCCCGAAGCTAAACAAATCAAAGACAAAACCGACTTATCACAATACGAACTAGCACACGACGAAAAAGGAGAAATACACGTCGCATTCGCAGGCCACCCACAACAAGGATACCTAACAAGAATCACTTTAAAAAACACACAAATCACAGAATAAAAACAACATGACTTTTGAAAAATTCTCAAAAAACGGCGTCATACTACCAATAGAACAAGCAACCGCAAGACTCGACGACACCGCATTCACATACGGCTATGGCGTATACGAAACACTCAAAATAAGAAACAACGTGTTATACTTCCCTGAACTACCCGCCGCGCGACTACTAAAATCCGCAAACATAATCGAACTTACTCACCAGTTAAACGAAGAAAAAATAATCACATACATAAAAGAACTACAAAAACAAATCAAACAAGAATCCTACAACATCAAAATACTACTACTAAACACACAAAACCAAACAGACATATACATAATACCACTAAACCCACTCTACCCAAAAACAGAATACTACACACAAGGCGTAAAAGTCATAACCTACCAAGGAGAAAGACAATTCCCACAAGCCAAAACACTAAACATGCTAATGAGCTTTCTAGCCTACAAAAAAGCCAAAGAAACACAAGCATACGACGCGCTCTTAATCGACAACCAAGGAAACATACGCGAAGGAACAAGAACCAACATAATCTACGAAATAAACAACCAACTCTACACACCCCCACTCTCAACCATACTCGAAGGAGTAACACTCGCAACACTAACACAAGCACTACAAGAAAAACAAATCCAAATAAAAGAACGCGAACTAAAACTCACAGAAATAAACCAATGCCAATCAATACTACTCCTAAGCACATCAACCAACATCGCCCCAATACGACAAATAAACAACCAAACCATCCCAATCTCACAAAACGCCAAACAAATAATCAAAACCTACGACGAATACCTACAAAAATACAAAAACAACCAAAAATAAGTAAAGATTTTTTAACCCAAACAACATTCAAAATTAAGCAAAAACAAAAAAAAGCGAGACCATGACTAAATAAATTATGTTCAAAACCAAACCCCTAACACAAAGCAAAACACTCAACATATTCCTCGGAATAACATTCCTAGTATTCGGCACCATGTACCTACTCTCCAACTACGGAATAATAACACAAGTCGAATGGAACAAAATCTGGCCCCTAATACTAATCATTCTAGGCGTAGTATTCATCATAAAAGCCTACTTCACACACGAAATGCCCCCCCAAGGCTTCGGCTTTTAAACATAGTAAGGGTTTTAAAACTAAAACTCCCTTTTTTATATTAAAAAAACAGCCTAATTTTAGAGTTCAAAAACTATCAAAAAAACGCTAAAACAACCACAGTGCTATTTCATACCAAAAAAAATCTATTTAAGGTGTTAATAATTCAATGGGAATCAGACCAGCAAAATGCATGCGCGAACCACAAGGACAACTATGGGCAAGAATCTCAAGACGCAAACCAAGAAAATCATACGTAAAAGGAGCCCCAAATCCAAAAGTTAGACAATACACACACGGAAACGACAAATACTACGACGTAGAAGTACGCCTAACTGCAACAGCCGCAATCCACCTAAGAGACAACGCCATCGAAGCAGCAAGACAAGCCATCAACAAATACATGGAACGCCAACTCATGGCAGAAAACTACTACTTACAAGTCCTCAAATACCCACACTTAGTAATCAGAGAACACTCAGCACTCGGAGTAGCCGGAGCTGACCGTATCTCAAAAGGAATGAAAAGAGCATTCGGAAAACCAAGAGGAAGAATGCTAAGACTAGACATCGGAGACGCAATCTACCTAGTACGCTGCGCCAAAAAAGACATAAACGTCGCCAAAGCAGCACTCAAACGCGGAAGATTAAAACTCTCAGGACAATACTCATACGACGTAACTGACATTTCAAAACAAACAGCAAACATCGCCAAAGGAACACAAGGAAGAATGTCAAAGAAAACAATCAAAGCACAAGAAGACGCAGCCAAAGCAGCAGCAGAAGCAGCACTCGGAGCAGGCGCAGCAGCAACACCAGCAGCAGGAGCCGCACCAGCAGCAGGAGCCAAACCAGGCGCACCAGCAGCACCCGCAGCCAAACCAGCAGCAGGCAAGAAATAGACTTCCTTTCCCCTTTTCCTCTTTTTTCTTAACAAATCCTAATTCTACAAAAAGAAATTCAATTTAAAAACTACTAACGTCTAATTTAAAATCGAATAAAAAAACATGACTGATCCACACGTTATAAGCAATGTACTACGCGAAAACAGAATAGAGCACGCCAAAACACCAACTCGCGAAGGCAAAATAATAATACGAATACCACTAACACAAGAAAAAAATGCAAGCCAATTATACGGATTTCTAAATCGCGCAATAACATCCAACCGACAAGCAAAATACGAACATCTTATGGCACAATGGCTAGAAAAACTAGAAATGCCCGGCCATAAATTCGAAGTACGCACAATCTGGCCACCAAACACAAAAAAACCAACACGAGTAGAAATACACTTCACTTCACGTAAGTGACTTTTTATACTATTGCGGTTTTCTTAATCTAAAGATGAAAATTGAACGCGTTAAACTAGATTCAAAAGGAAGAATAGTCTTACCTGCTAGCTTTAGGTCTGCATTATCTTTAAATGAAAACGACTACGCATACGTAGCACTAAACGAAGACAACAACACAGTTGTAATTTCAACACAATCGAAAGAAAAACTCTTCGAACTAAAAATACAACTAAGTGACTCACCAGGTTCACTAGCAAAAATGGCCAAAGTACTAAGCGACTATAGTGTAGATTTAGTTTCAACAGAAAGTCACTCACTAGAGAGAACCAAAAGCGCAGTATGGCGAATTACATGTAGCTTTAATGGAAACTGGCAAAACCTAATCAATAAACTAAAAGAAAACGGCGCGACACGAGTAGAAAAAAAACTACTAAATTAAAACTAATCATGTTATGCTCTAACTTAATCAATACTAACTAAGTGGGAATAAAGTGGGAATATTTATATACTTATTCGTTTCTACTTAATTGAGTAAAAAAAGAGGATGATTTTGTGCAAATAGCTAACAAGAGTGATTTACTTCACCAAAATTTTGAAAACACCAATAAACAAGGAAACTTGGAATAACTTAGTTAATCGTAACTCTAATTCTAAAGAAATCG
>CAZERP010000043.1:1249-5136 GCA_964514805.1 Microcaldota archaeon | reverse complement strand
TCTTGTGATTAGGTAGTCGGCGAATGCTTTTAGTTGTAGTTTGGCGTCGCTTGGTTTGAGTAGTGGTTCTAGTTCTTGCCATGCGTCGCGTACTAGGGTCGCTGCTCTTTTTGTACAGTATTCGAACGCGTCAGTTTCGCGTATTAGTGCGATTGC
This sequence comes from Microcaldota archaeon, assembly GCA_964514805.1. GTDB lineage: Archaea > Micrarchaeota > Micrarchaeia > Norongarragalinales > UBA8480 > CAZERP01. Next base: position 4,980 of record CAZERP010000043.1, on the reverse strand, counting down.
TTCATCGATTATCTTCTGATTACTAGTGTGCATTTGTAGTATTTCTACGAGGCGAGCGGATTTCTTTGCAGGTAGTTTTTGCATTGCTCTTATTACTAGTAGTGTTCTTTTGCCTTCGTGGATGTCTTCTCCTATTCCTTTCATTTCTGAGAGTGCGGATGGTGTTAGGTTTAGGATGTCGTCTTGTATTTGGAATGCTACTCCCATTGTTTCTGCAAATTTTCCGAATGCTTCTGCTTGTTTTGCCGTACCGTGGGCGAATGTTACTGCGAGTTTGGCGCTCATGCGGGCGAGTGTTCCTGTTTTGTAGGCGCACATTTGTAGGTATTCGTCTTCTTTGAGGTTTAGTTTGCCGTGTTTGTGCCACCAGATATCCATTGCTTGTCCTGCTGAGACGTTGATCATTTCTTGGACGTATATTTCATATGCATTCATTAGTGTTTTTTCGTCGAATTTGTCTCTGTTTTTCATTAAACTTAGGAGTGGTAAGAAGTACATTGCATTACCCGTGTTTACTGCTACGTCTACTCCGTAGACTTTGTGTACACATGGTTTGCCACGTCTTAGTTCGGAGTCGTCTTCTACGTCATCTACGCAGAGTGTGCCGTTGTGTACTAGTTCTACGATTGCGCTGAAGTCTTTTACTTTTTCTACGTCTGCTCCGAGTGCTTGTACGGCCATTATGAATAGTGCTGGTCTCCAGCGTTTTCCGCCTCGGTCGATTAGGTTCCAGATTGGGTCGAATAGTCCTTTGTTTAGGGTTTCAACGTCGTATGCGTATCTTGGTTTTCCGAATAGGAATTCTGCTTTTTTTTCGTCTATTTTTCTTGGCGCGTATTTTTCTATTACTGCGTCTACGATTGGTCTTTTTTCGTCTAGTGCTTTTTGTATATCCATAAGTATTAGGGCATCACTGTAGGATGTAAGGGCGAATAATAATAAAAAGACGAGAAAAATTACGAAAAAGTACTCGACAAGTGACGATGTAGTTATTGCATTGTTTTGATTGACTCGAGTCCGTTCATCATGTTCTCGTATGCTTTGGCGGCGTCTTTTTGTCTGATTAGGAAGGATATTTTTCCTCGAGTGGAAAATACTTCAAGTAGGTTTACTCCTGCTTGGTCGAATTTTTCAGTGTAAAAGTCTAGTATTCCCGGTACGTCGTAGGCGACGGATCTCATATCTACAGTTATTATTGAGAGGTTGTTTTCTGTGAATTTTATTTTAGCTGGGCTAGGTATTGTTGAGTTTAGTGTTGGGGCGAGTCGTGAGTTGCAGATTATTACTATTTCGCTTGATCTTGCAAATATGTAGAATTTTTCGCCTGATTTGAAGTCGACTTTGAATAGTGTTTGTCTTATTACGTCTAAAACGTCGCTGTTGGCCCAGTCGTTTATTAGAAACATTGTCATGTCCGTACGCAGTGTTACTTTGGCGGATTTTACTGCATCGAATGCATTTGCGGGGCTTGCGTTTTTGATTTGTTCGCAGTTTCTTCTTATTGCGACGATTATTGCGTCGATTGATGGTGTGACGCCGAGTCTTGCGCTTACGGAAGGTTGTATGAATCTTGCTAGTGCGCTGTAGTTTAGTAAGTCTTTTTCGATTGCGGGTCTGAGAAATGTTAGTTCGTATAGTACGTCTTTTACTGCGTCTGAAACTGAGTAAACCATAAATTAGTCATCTAATTGAATTTTTTTGTTGTGTTTTTGAAAAAAAAGTAAGTTTTTTTTGTATTAGAAATTTATGTTGGAAGTAGTATAAATACCCAGATATTGTCCGATTTTAGACAAAATGTACTAAAATACAATGTGTTTGTTTAAAAAAAGAAAGGTATATATATTTCTTATACGTGACTATATTCGGGAGGTGGCAAAGAATTATAACCACCGGTATTAAACCGTGTAGACAAATAGAGATGTGTCACAACCCGAGCGCGTTAAGTCACAGTTGATTTATGGACTGGCCCCGCAAACTCCTTCAGGAAGTTTTCCTACAAAAGTTGTTTTTATGGCGGCTTTGGTTTAAGTCAGCACTTGTGCAAACTCCTGATGGGAGAAACACAACGTGGTAAAAGTAAAGCATTGTGAAGGCAAATTAGCGCGCTCGAAATCGACACTAAAAATTAAATTTTTTTCAGTTTGGGCAAACGAATTGAAAGATAAATAAAGAGAGACAGTAGAGGGATGTAGAGAGCATATGGAAACTTTAATTTCTGGACCAGGTGCTTTGCACTTGATGTACGCACTTAGACGCATGCGTGAGATTAAACCAAGTTAAATAATCTCTTGAATCTTTTTTTTCCGCTTTTTCTTTTAGCTATTTTTGTTATTAATTAGAACGACTTATTTTTGAAAAAAAGAGAAGAAAGTGAGGAAATTAATTTTTTGGTTAGTCGTAGGTTTATGCTTCGAAGTCTTCTACGGTTGTTTTGAATTCTTCTTCTGTTACGATTTTTCCTTGTGATTTGAGTGTGTCTCTTGCGATTATCCAGAAGAGTAGTGCTAGTGCTTTTCTTCCTTTGTTGTTTGTTGGGATTGCAAGGTCTACGTATTTGAGTGAGTTGTTTGTGTCGCAGAATGCTACTACTGGTACGTTGATTTCGTATGCTTCTTTGAGTGCTTGTTTGTCTACTGCGGGGTCTACGATTACGACTAGTTTTGGTTCGCAGAAGTCAGTTCTTGCTGGGTTTGTGAACATTCCTGGTGTGAATCTTGTGATGAATGGTTTTGCGCCGGTTAGTTCGCAGAATTTTGTTACTGCTTTGTGTGCGTTTTCTTTGCTTCCGACTACGAATACTCCTTCTGCGGGGTATTTTGTGATTAGTTCGATTGCGGCTGCTACTCGGTCGTTTGTTTTTTTGAGGTCGAGTACGTGTAGTCCGTCTTCTCTTGCTTTGTAGATGAAGTCTCTCATTGAGCCGTTTTTGGTTCTTGTTCCGATGTGGATACCTGCTTCGAGGTATCTGTCTTGGGGTACTAAAAAGTCCATACTTTAATCTATTCCTTTTAATTTATACACAAAGTCGATTTTGTTTTGAAGTTGTGTGGTTAGTCAAAAAACAATTTAGAGTGGTTTTTTGCCAAATAGAATCAGAAGAATTAGTAAATATAAACCTATTAGGTGGGAGATAGGTCGTTTTTTAAAAGTTTAAAGTGTAATAAAACACGGCTAATATTAATGACAGATGAAGAAAAAGAGTTAAAGGATGAAGGTAGTTTGGACGTTTCGGAGTCTAATGTAGATGTAGCTTCGAAAGAAGTGCAAACGTTAGAAAATGGCGAGGAAGTTAAGCAAATTGACTTGGACGCGCCAGATGATACTACTTCGCAGACTCAGTTGGAAAATATTGTTGATCATAAGCTTCCTGTAACCGGGTTAGTGGAAGCCGCTTTGTTCCTTGCGAATAAGCCTATGACGGTTAAAGAGCTTTCAGAATTGCTTCGGGCTAGTGAGGCTGGCGTTAAGCAAGCGCTTACTAATTTGCAGAGTAAGTATAACGCGAATTCTGAGTCGGCGGTTGAAATTTTTGTTAATGAGGAAGGCAAGGCTAATATGCAGCTTAAGCAGAGTTATCTTGCGCCGGTTGCTAAGCTTAGTCAAACAGTTGAACTTTCACGCAAAGCTACTAAGATTCTTGCACTTGTTGCAAAGAAAGGCGAACTTTTACAAAGTGATTTGCATAAATACTTCAAAGGCGATATTTACACATACGTGCACGAAGTAGTCGA
>CAZERP010000043.1:0-1149 GCA_964514805.1 Microcaldota archaeon | reverse complement strand
GTTGCGCCTTTTTTACCAAAGCGTAGTTTGTTGTCTTGGTCTTTTTTTTCTTGTTCTCGTTGCGCGCAGTGGTAGATGAATTCTGCTAGTTCTTCTTCAGAGTCGAAGAAAAAGATTGGTACTCTAAAGTTAGTAGCAATGGAGATGAATGCGCCTTTGATTGCTTTTGGGTTTAGACGTGTGAATTCTTTGCCTACGATGCACATTAGGGGGGAGTCGAAGTTGTCCGAGTGGTTTTTGAGTTGTTCGAATAATCTGCCATCCATTAAGCTGCTTTCGAAGTCTGCGGCTGTTTTTCTTTCGATTGCTATTCGGTTTGAGCATAGGAAGTCGGCGACTTCTAGTCTTTTGAATTCTAGTATTGCACCTAGTTCGACGAGCTTACGAGGAGAACCGCTTTTGGCTTCTCGGTCGTCTACTACGATTACTATTTTGTTTTCTTGGTAGGGGAATGTGAATTCGTTCATTTTTTTGCGTATTTTTAGATTATGTGAAGTGGGTTTATATTGGGTTTCTAGACGCGTATCTTCCGGTGAAATAATTTAACGAGTGGATGGTACCATTTTTTGTTTGGGTCTACTTTTTGTATGTGGTAAGTCCATCTGGCTATTGGTGATTTTTCGGGGTTGTGTATTTTTAGTAGTTTGAAGTGTTTTCGGTATCCGACAGGTAGTTTGGGTTTGTTTGTTTGGGCGCTTATTATTGCTTGGCCGTTGGGTTTGAGTATGTGAATTATGTTTTCTATTCCTTGCATTTCTTCGTGGTGCATTCCTAGGTGAGTGATTATTAGGTCGAAGTGGTCAGAGGGGTATTTTTTGTGTAGTCTTGATGCGGTTGTTTTTATGAATTTGAGTGGGATTTCTGGGTCGGGTTTTGCTTCTATTCCTGTTCCGTGGAGTTCTATTACGTCGTGGTTTCTTTTCATGAACTCGGCCCATTGGTGGGCGCTGCCTATTCCGATGTCTAGTATTTTTAGTTTTTGTTTTGATTGTCTAGCTTGGGTTGCTAGTTTTTCTAGGTGTTGGTCGAGTCTGCTGAATTTGCCGCCATATAGGTCTAGTGGCGTGTTCCATACTGGCCAGCGTAGTTCGTATGCGGCGCGGCGGTGGTTTTTGTATGCTTCTCTTAGGGATATTTTAGCCGCTAGGG
>CAZERP010000042.1:0-5290 GCA_964514805.1 Microcaldota archaeon | reverse complement strand
TGTTTTAATTATGCATAATCATCTAGTGCAAGACGTGCCAGCAGAAGCAGAAGGGTACATTCCGCACGTGACATTAAGAGTTACGCGAAACTTTAGGGGAAAAAGACAAGAATTTACTTTAATTAGAAAGGGGCATCCTGATGAAAATAAAGGCGAGTTTACTAGTCATGTTAAAACATTTGATCCTACGCGTGAAAAAGATGATGGATATAAGCCACGTACTAGAAAACTAACCGCCCGTGATGCGGAATATGTCAAACAAGTTTTCACAGATGCGATTTCAAACCCGCCGTTAAATGGCAGTGCTACGCATAAAGAAGTTAGATTGTTTAATCCGGCAGTAAGTTTAGTTAAACAACGAATATTAGCTAAACTTTAGTTTTCTTCTTTTTTTTTAGTTCGTGGTTTTTTAGTAGTAGTTTTCTTAGCTTTGGGTTTTTCTTCGCCGTCTTCTTTGGGTTTGTTTGACGCCCAGTTGGCTTTAGTTTCGCACTTAGGGTCAAGGCACATGTTAAATGGCCTTTTGCCTTTGCGGATAACTAATATTATTGGCGTGCCGCATTTTTCGCACACTTTTTCACTGGCTTGAATCATAGCTTGCTTAGGTAGTGGAAAGAGGTTTTTGCAGTTAGGATAGCCGTTGCAGCCTACGAATAAACCAAATTTACTTTTTCTAATTACTAGGTCCTTTTCTTTGCATTTATTGCACTTGCCGAGTACGGCTGCTTGTTCTCTATGGTCTGTAAGTCCTTTAACTAGGTCGGTTCCGATTTCTTTTTCTTTTGCTTTAAATTCAGTTGTAATTTTAGTTAATACTTGTTTACCGCTAGTAATAACTTTTTCTTGCTTTTGAGTACCTTTGGAAATTTCTTCCATGTCCTTGTCAAATTCGCGAGTGAGTTCTTCGGAAAGTAAATCAGGTACTCTATTTTCAAGTGCTTCGATTACAGATAAACCAAATGGAGTTACTTGGATACTCTTCTTGTTTGCTAGATATCCACGGGAGAATAATGTTTCTAGGATTTCTGCTCTTGTCGCTTTAGTTCCTATGTCAACTTCTTCGAGCTTCTTTACAATACTAGATGGGGAGTATCTGTTGGGGGGTTTAGTCATTTTTTCTTCCATCCAAATCTTCTTCGCGTTAGTCTCCTCGCCTTCAACAAACACAGGCAGTTCTACTTCTTCGATTTTAACATATTTACCAAAGTAATCAAGCCAACCTGGTTCTAAGGTAGTTGAGCCAGTGACTTTGTAATTCTCCCCGCCGTGAGTGGATACTATTGTTTGTGATTCTCGCTTTGCACTATCTGCAAAACACGCAAGGAAACGCCTAGTGATTAAATCATAAAGCTTAGCTTCACGTTCGTTAAGCTTAGTAGGATTTTGACCAGTCGGGTGAATCGCAGGGTGAGCCGGATCAGTCTTCGGACCGTTATGTGGCTTTGTTTTACCTGCCTTTAGTAACTTTTCTGTAAGTTGAGTATAATTAGGTTGTCTGGAAATTTTTTCCATAATTCCCTTCAAGTTTAACTTATCTGGCAATTGTTGAGAAACTGTACGCGGATATGAAATGTACGCATTTTCATACAAACTCTGCGCTACTTTCATCGTGTCAGTTGGAGCAAAACCAAAATTACGATACGCGTCAACTTGTAAGCTAGTTAAATCATACGGGAATGGAGGAAGCTGATTGTATTTTTTGCGTTCAACTTTTGTAATCTTTCCATTCTTAACGCTATTTTTTAGCGAAGTGTCCGCTTCACTTTTGTCTGTGAATTTGCCTTTCTCGTGAGTAAAAGTAACTTCTTTAATATCTGCAAATAACTGCCAATAAGGAGATGGTACGAATGCGTTGATTTCTCTTTCTCTCTTTGCCAGAAGTGCAAGCATTGGCCCTTGAACTCGTCCTATGCTCATTACTTGAAAACGGCCCGCGCTTCTAACTGCAGACATCAAAGCGCGTGAAAGATTAATACCATAAAACCAGTCTAGCTTGTGGCGAGTTTCTCCCGCGCTTGCAACGTTGTAATCTATTGGTTTTCTGTTTTCAAAAGAATCACGAAGTTCATCTGACGTAAGTGTAGAGTATTGCATTCTAGTTTTAGTTGCTTTAGGGTTAACTGCAAAATTAATCAAGTTGGTGCCAATAACTTCTCCTTCAATATCCCAGTCACATGCGTTAACTACTTCAGATACGTTTTTACCGAGACGTTCAATTACCTTTCTGTAATCGGCAGTATATGCCGCGTCTTTTGAAACTTCACTCGATGGTGCCCATTTAACTTCAAAAACAGGGTACTCGGACTTGTTTCCACTAACTTGGGTAAGCGTATAAACGTGACCTACTGCCGGCGCAACTATTACATCGTCTTTGCCGTGTTTTACTTCATAATAGCCGGCCTTTTTAGACGCGCTACCTAATGCTGCGGCTATTTTTCCTGCACTGGATGGTTTTTCAGCAATGACAAGAATAGACATTTTCCTAAAGCAGTGTGTATTTTGATAAGTAGATTTGACTCTTTAACACTTCAAGGAATGGCACGATAAATATCGCGTTTACTACTACAGAAAGTAGCGCAGCTGCTTGGTATTGGCTAAGTGCGTTTCCTATTGTTAAAAAGATTAGCGAATTCACTGAAAGTAAGACGAGTGCAATTAGTAAATAGCCTATGAAGTGCGTGAATTTTCCTACTAGTACTTTTAAGCTCATTGAAATAGCGTGGTGCGCGTTTTGTCCATCGATTACAACTACTTGTGGAGCGAATAACACTAGTAGCGATATGAATAAACCAATTAAAGCGCCAAGGGTAGTTGAAAGACCAGAGTCAAAAAGCGCGATGTTTACTATTATAGTAAGCAAAGCAGCTATGAAAAATACCGTGAATAGTTGGAATGTGTAGTTTTCTATCTTTTCAATTTCATAAAACGAAATTTCTTTTAATGTTCGTTGAGTTTTTACTGCCATGTTTATGATTACAAGTCCAAAAGAGAATAGTAGTAATGAAATGCAAAACGCTACGGCTATTAGTAGTAATTCTATTGGGCTTGTGTCGTTGGCAAGACTTGCATATCTTAAAAATATGCCCCCTAAGCTTGTAAAGTTAGGTAAGAATAGCACTAGTGGAAATATTACTACGAATGGAATTGAAAACACGGATAGTGTTTCGAAATTATTCTTGTATGCTTCTATTGAAAGTTTTAGCACGTCTATAAAGCTAGTTGATCTACTGCGAACCATTTATTGAAATCATCTTCTTGAAAAAATTATTTATTTTGTACTAATTACTACGGACGAGGGCTTTTTCTAGGTTTTGCAAGCACTTGCCGTTGTGTTTAGTTTACATAGCTGCGTTTTTAGGTATGTCGAGTTAAATTGACCTACTAATATGTACTTGTCATTTACTATGACGGTAGGAATTGCATTTACTAAGCGGTTTCCTGCTTTCTTGCGCATATCTAATAAAAGCGCGTCTGCTTGTGTCTCTGCGCAGTTTTCGATATCAGTAAGGTTAAAGCTAGCGTATGCAAGTGCGCACGTCTTCCAGTTTGCAGAACAAAAGTCAAGGTTAGCGTTTGGTGTTGCAAAGCACTTACTTATGTAATTGTTTCTGCACGCCGCGTAGTCTAAAGCCCATTTGGGGTAAAGTTGGTTAATACACGCTTGTCTTCTACTTTCGTTAAGTGAAAACCAGTAGTTAGTTTCAACCGGGTATAGTTTCTTGTCTTTTAGTACTGTTACTAGTTCATATTTTACGTTAAATGAGTCACTGAAGTTTTTTAGTAGTTGGAAGTTTTCTTTATAGAAATCCACTCCTTCTTTTGTGTATGGCGAGGTAAAGTAATCAATTACATTATCTTCTTGTGGAGTTCTTCCATACATTAATCCACTTTTAGTCTCAATAGTGTCTAATACGTATGACTTGTCGTTTATTTTTCTAACTAGGTCCTTTAATTCTCTTGAGTTTAAGTTTTTCTCTAAACTTTGAGCATCAATAACATAAACCGGTAGCGTTTGTACGGTGTAATTCTTAAGAGCGTCTGCGGCTTGACTTGAAGTAATTTCTAATTTGTTAACTTGTATTTTGCCGACTCTTTTTTCAATTTCGTGAACTACTAAGTCAGTATCACAAAACGCTTTACAGTCTGCGCTACTAAAAATAGTGACTTTAAGTGGCTCGTTTGAAAAATTAACCCCTGAATCAATAGTAGTTCCATTAGTTGGCGGGTTAGTTGGGATTAGTGCAGGGCTGAAGTAAAAGACTACTCCAATAATTAATAGCATGAGTGCGCCTATTGCGATTTTTTTATATTCCATAAAAGACTTAAAACGCCTCCTATTTTTAAAAACGAGTATTTTTTTGTAGAAAAGAGAAAAGAAAAAAAATGCGCTCGCCGGGATTTTCACCAACCTTTTTTTAAAGCTGATAAAAACAGTAATGAGTTAAATTTTTTTAAAAAAAGGTTCGGTTTTGAACCCGGGTCTTCAGATTGGCAACCTAACGTTCTACCAGGCTATACTACAAGCGCAATTGTTGTCGGGCATCTGTAAGCTAGTTAGGTCTTAATTTCTGAGTAATATTTTGTAGAGGGTTATAAGTATTAAAATGGTTGCTACGGCGATTAAAATAAGGTTTTGAAGTCCATTTTGTGTGTTTAGTTCTTTAATCACGTCGTTTTGGCTACTTTGGTTTTGCTTGTTTTTTAGTGGCTGCAAGTTAAAATCGGATACTTGACTTTGGTCGTCTACTAATAACTTTATTTGTCCGTTTACTTGTTCGTAGGTAGTCGCGTTTGTTCTAATTTGCACTTCTTTATTTTCTCCCGCGCCTAATTCGACTTTGGCAATTTGAGGTGGTATGTGATCTGCGCTTATGTCTATTTGTACTTGCGCTTGGGTATTGCCTTTGTTTAGTAAATTAATTGAAAGAATCACTCCTGAATTCGAGTCATATGCTGCGGGTTCTATTAGGCGTAGTTCGTTTAATCCAATTAAGAAAAATTTATCCTCTGGGGTACCTTTACTTGCTTTGACTGTGAAGTTATGCGACTCTCCTAACGTTGAAATAATCACGGGGTATACGTAACTGTAACCTTTAAGCAAATCATTAGGCACTAATACGCCAATTTCAACGCTTTGTACGTTTTTTACGTAATTCAAAGACGTCTTTTCACTTACAACAACTAACTCCTTTGGAGTGTTTACTGTAATGGGAACTATTGTTGAAAAAGTGGGCGTTAGTTCTACTTTAATTTTCACTACTTCTCCAGACTTAGATTTACTTTCATTTCC
>CAZERP010000041.1:0-5344 GCA_964514805.1 Microcaldota archaeon | reverse complement strand
AAATAATTAGCTAATGTTTTAACTTGACTTGTTTTATCTACGGGTGTTTTCTTTTCTTTTTTTTCTATCGCAACTGCGTTAAATCCACGTGCGCGAAGCGCTGATGCGAGGATTTCATTTTGTCCTAATGTGCAGTAAATCTTCTTAGCTTGAGTTAGTTGACAAATTTCTATTAATTCGTTAAAATCAGCGTGATCTGAGAGGCAAAAACCGCCAGGGTTAATTAAATTCCAACCACTACACGTAGCCAAAGCACATTTACGTTGATAAATTTCTTCAAGAGAAAGTCGAAGCTTATTATTTGCTTTATTCATCGGAACAACCGCACAAAACTCTTGGTTAAGTAAATTTTTACCTTCGTCGCTCGTAGAATTTATGCATTTTAAGTTGTGTCCGTGTTTGTTGTAAACTTGGCACGCTTCAAAAATCTCTTTAGTAACTAACGGTTCGATTGAACAATGTTTGTTAAGAATTGCGATAATTTCCTGCGCCTTTCCAAGCGCGTAACCACCAAGAATAATATTCTGTCCTGATTTCTGACATTGCGAAGTCCACCTAGACATTTGTTCATATACTTCGTATTTATCTGGGAAGACAAATTCAGGTTTTCCAAAAGTAGCTTCGATTAAAAGTTCATCACATTCCTTAACATGATACTTACCGCCCGTAAGGGACTCGGAAAGCTTAGTATCGCCAGTATAAGTAAAAGTTTTCCCATCTGCCTTTACATGAATCTGACGACTACCAAGAATGTGGCCCGCGTCTAAAAGTTCAATTCCAATACCATCAACATTTACTCGCTCGGTTTGCATTCCATTCGGCTGATCGCCACGCACGTGAAGTAAATCTAAAGTTGCTTGGCTTGTAATAAACTGATTAGCTTGCTTAACAACATGATCCGAATGAGCATGAGAAATAAACGTATAATGCCCACCCTTTGTATCAAGGGCTAGAGTAGAGCTATCGCTTGCAAAATTCAACTTAGCGGGCGGAGTAAAATCAAACATCTTAGTGGGAAATAGCATTACGATTAATCCGTATATAAGGATTAACTAGAAAAAAAGAGACGTTTTTATTCGCCTCTGCACTTACCTACTAAGCCATGAAAAAATTCATTCTAGTACTCTTATTAATTTCAAGCACAGTATTTGCCGCATCAGACCTAAAAATAATCGGAATAAGCAGACTACCTGACTCGGACTTTTACCCTGCAGGGCAAGAAATAAACTTCAACGTAACTATGTATAACTACGGCGATGCAGCAGGAAACGCAAGACTCGAAATCACGGCTACAAACAACACTGCAATAGAATGCCCATTCTTAGATGTACAACCTGGCTTTAGTTCAACTGCAATCTGCAAAGACGCAATAGTAATCAAAAACACTACTACAAATGTTGAGATAAAATTGTACGCGGCGGATAATTCAATATTATCTTCTAAAAGTTTAACTCTCTATTCTACGTCTGAATTTACTAAAAAAACTAAAGTACCAGATACTAACCCAATAGTTGCAATAATCGTAGTATTTTTAGCTGCGTTCTTTATCAAAAACAAACAATAAAACCAAACTTGTTACTACTACCTAGTAGCGAACCTTTTTATAGTTAGTTTTTCCGTCTCATTTTAATAAACATGGCACTAGAACTACTAACCGCAACAGGCGCAGTCATCATAGCAGACCTATTCGCATACCGCGAATACCTAAGATACAAATACGCCCTAGAACGACAAAAACAAACACAAGAAACAACCACCACTACCACTAGAAACAACATAACCCTACTCACAAGCATAGACCAAGAAATAAACGAACCACTACAAACAACACAACAAACACAAGAAAACACTCCAATACAAATAACTCCAGACCGAATAGAAACAATATTCATACCCGACTACTCAGCACTCGCACAAATACAAAAACTACGAAACGAAAACTCAAAACTAAAAGCACAACTCCAACTAAACCCAAACTGGGAAAAAATACTAAACACAGAAATCGAAAAAACCACCCAAAAAATACAACTACTAGAAAAACAAATCACACAAACCAAAACCAAACTAGGTGAATAAACTACTCATGCAAAAAGAAATCCAAATACCCTCCAAACAACAAGAAACACACGCGCCAAAAAGCGCACTCGAAGAACTAATGGAAAAAGCAATCCGCGCAAAACTCGCCGAATTCGAAGCAAGACTCTCACTCGCCGAAGCAAACGCAGGCAAATCAATCGAAGAATTCGAAGGAATAAAAGGCAAAACCGAAACCCTAGAAGGACAATCAACAGAATTCTACATGGGCGCATACAAAAAACTACTAGAACTACACGACAAACTAGACGCAATAAACCAAGAAGTCAAAACAATGGAACAAAAAATCACAACCGAAAACCAATCAGTAGAAAAACTAAGAGAACAAGAATACAACTCAATACAAGCAGTCAAACAACAAGAAAAAAACCTAAACAAACACGCAGCAAAACTACAAAAACAAGTCAAAAAACAACTACTCACAGACACAAAATCAATAAAACAACTAACCGAACTAGCAAGAAAAATCTACTCACAAAAAAACACCGAACGCCTAACCAAAAAAATCAAACAAGAACTACTCACCCGCAAATTTAAAGAAGAAATAATCAACGCAATCAAAAAAGACAACGTCGCATGGAAAAAACTAACTGACTCAGTAACCAAAGAAACAAGAAAACAAGTAACACGCAAAGTCGCAATAACTGCAGCAAAACACGCAACCGGAAAACTCATGACTGAAGTCGCCCCAACACTAAGAAACGAAGCAAGAAAAGCAGCAAGAAAAACCGCGACATCAAAAGCAGGCGAAATAGCAAAAGAACAAGCCAAAACAACCGCAAAAACAACAGCAAAAAGAATAGCCAAAAAAACAATAAAAGACGACAAACAAAAAAAATAGGTCTACTAGTCTAAAGTTTCGAAGTTGTGTAAACATGCGCCAGAGTCGTACCCGTCACTTAGGGTCTTGCAGTATTGGCTTTTATTATATGTTAATGCTACACTAGTAATACAACTATAGTCATTAGCGCATATTCCTATATTATCGTGTTCTATTGCTAGTGTAGTTAGACAGGAATAGTCGTGATTACATTGTTTTACTTCGTCATTTAGTGTATTGATTGTATTATCTGTACTTGCAGGCGCTATGGAATCAATGGAATTTGTTTCTATTTGCATATCTGACTTTGTATGACTTGCTAAATATTCTTGAGCGTCCATTTTATAATTACAGAATTTATTTGCATCTGCTGCGGGTATCTGACTACAATATGAACGATCTTTTAGTTTAAGTGCAAGGTTAACATAACAATTATATCGAATAGCGTCGAATTTTATCTGTTCGCAGTAAGTTGAGTCATTAGTTTCCATTGCTTCGGTAAAGCAATCAGTTTTGCATAATTTATTTGTTTGAACTGTTTGGTTTAAGTGATTTGTATTGTTGAAGCGGTTTAGGCAGTTATCCTTTTGCATCTGATCTAAAATTTTGCTGCAGTAGCTTGGATTTTGATATTTTAGTGCAAGATTAAGGTAGCATTCATTTTTATCGGATAAATATTGCAATTTATCACAATAGGTGATATCGTTTTTTTCTAATGCAATTGATTTAAGTTCATCATCTGAAAGGGTACTAATACTATTTTGTTTTATTTCGCCGTGAGTTTCGGAATAGGGGTTGCTTGAATTTAAACATCCGAATAGTATTGTTGAAAGGAATAAAAGGGTGATAATTGTTTTCATATTTTATTTTCTTTTTTTGGTCTTTTTAATTGCTTTCTTTTTAGGTTTTATTACGCACATTGCGCTGTTTGAATCACATAAACAAATATTGTCTGCTGCTTTTTCAATTTCATGAGAATCAAAAGGATGAACTTCAACTCTAGTATGACTCTTGCCTTCCTTTTTAGAACTCTCCAAAATACCAAGAGGAATCATACTACCAGAAAGCTTAGCATACGCGATATAGTAATCCCTAGCCTTACAAACATACAACTTATCATTAGGTAAATGCAAATCAACTGCATTACGCTTAACGACCTTCTTTGCTAACTCGTAAAAATCACTCTTCATCTCTACACATTCATCTCCTTTCAAAATTAAAATAAACTCTTACTCTCATCAACTTGCGGAACAACATCATCAAAAGCGCCAGCCGACGCATCACCACTTCCACTACTGCTGCCTTCAGTTTGAGTGTTAAACAAATCAGCACTACCCGAAAGCGCGCCAAAATCAAAACCAGTACCTACCTGGCTAGAAACTTCCTTAGGACTATCAATAGCCTTCAAAGCAAAATCCATCAAAGCCTCAAGCCGACTACCTGCAATTTCATCAAAAGTCTCCTTAGCACGATACTCACTCCTATCAACAATACAATAAAACACGTACTTACCACTATCGACTTCCAAGTCAATAATCTTCTCAACAATCAAATGCAACGCATCATACTCGTCCGCTGCCGCATTAACAAAAACAATAACTGCATCACTCTTAGCAAGCATCTTCTTAACACAAACTGGTACCTTCAAAATCTCAGGCGCAGTCAAACGAGAAACAGAATGACCAACATACTTAGAAAGCGCCTTTTGAGCCGCATCAAAAGAATCATAATCATTAGAAATACAATCAACAAAACCAAAACTAACCATAACACTAAGTTCACTACACATAAAACTACCTTTAAATAAAAACACTCCCGTAAAACAAAACAACCAACTAGAAAATCACAATCCTATTAAACACAAGACTACAAATCAAATACGGTAACAAAAAACCAACCGAAGGTAAGATTTAAACCAGTGCGCAAAACTAAAACAAACCCACAAAAATACCAACTAATAGTAATACTCGCAATCGCCCTAATCAGCATAATCTACCTAATAACAATAACAAATAGCCAACCAAAAACAACAAACACAAACACAAGCGACTACCTAGCCAAAGGAAACTTCCCACAAAACCAACCCCGAAACCCAAACCTAAACGCAATACCAAACTTCGACATACCCTTTCTACCCGAACAATTCCAACCACCACAACTCAAAGTAACACTATCCGGTGGAGAAAATCTGCACGTAACCTGCGTAAAAAACAAAATCCAAAACGACGTATTCCTATACACTTGCACAGGAAAAATATACTTCATAGTAGATGACGAATCCGAAAACCAACTAGGATACTCAGGAACACTTGACATAATAGACGCACAAGGCCCGCCCACAAGACAAGTACCCCTACCAATAAGAGCCGTAAAAAGAGGAATGAACTCATTTACAGTCACTGCGCCAACAATAGACTTCGATCAATGGAA
>CAZERP010000040.1:0-5423 GCA_964514805.1 Microcaldota archaeon | reverse complement strand
ATAAAACCTTCCTTCCCTTCTCTATTCTTATTTACTAATTCTTTAATCTAAGGTTAGTAAATAAGAAAAGAGAAGGGAAGGAAGGTTTTATTTGCTTAGGGTTATTTCCATTGATGAGACTTTGGATAGGCGGTTGTCGTCTTCGTTTTGCAATTCTTCTGTTGCAAGTTCGATTTTTTCTATTTTGAGTGTTTGGACGAATCTGTTTTTGACTATTTGTGTTATGTCAACTGCTTTGGAAATGCTTTTGCCTCTTGCTTTGACTACTACGTGCTTTGCTCCTTGGTTGAATTGAGTTACTACAGCTAAAACGTACGACATTACGTTCTTTTTGCCTACGTAAATTGTGTTATCTGGTTTTCCTGAATGAGATTCTGACATTTTGTATTCTTTTCACCTTATTTAGTCGATTGGACTGAGTTTACTTTGATTGTAAAAGTAGTTACATTAAAAGTTTAAAAACGTTTTATTTTTCAAAAATTAGTTAAAGAAAGAAAAAAGAAGAAAAAGAGGAAAGAGGAATTATCCTTGTTTGTTTGACATATATAGTAAGGTGTTTCTTACTAGTAGTGGCGTTGGTGTCTTGGCTGGGTTGAATGTGAAGTACATTACTTTACCTGCTGGGAATGATTTGCCTTCGATTATTGCGTAGAGGTTTCTGTTTCCGTAGCCAGTGTCGATTTGTCCTAGTACTTCTGCGTTTGCTTTTGGCGTAACGTCAGTTACTTGTTCTGAGAACGCGAAGTCCTTTTGACCACCTGAAGGGCCACCGCCGAAGATTGGGTGATCTGGTTGAGTTATACGAAAAGTACCTGATGCGTCGTATGTTACGATTGGTTGTTTTCTTGTTGATAGTCCGCCGATTTCTACTGGCATTACTGATCCTAGTGAGTTGATTCCTACGTTCCAGCCGATTACGGTTGCGTCGCCTCTTACTTTGGTGCAGGCGTCTCCGATTACGATCATTGATGCTCCGGCTCTTACTCTGTCTGCTACTGCTTTTCTAAATGCAGGTGGACAGTATTGTTCTCCTGAGAGGATTATTACTTTAATATTTGGGTTCTTTACAAGGAACTGCGCCGTATCGTCTATTTGATATTGAACGGGCCTTACGTTTATTCCACCTACTCCTTGGAATTCTGCGCTTCCGAGTAATTGGAATAAGTCTGGGTCGTTTCCGAAGATTAGGATTCCTACGTCGCTTGATGGTACGACTTGGTTTAGGATTGGAATGTTATCTAGTGGTATGATTCCGAATTTGCCCGCTAGGAATACTGCGAGTATCGCGATGAGAATTAAAGGGACTGCGCTTTCGGCGTGCATGCCTGTTGGGGCGCCGTATTGACCTCGTTTAGCCATAATTTTTAAAATATCACCAGGTGAAAAATTAACTTATAAGAATGTAGAAAGCGCGCTATATAAACGTTTTCAGACGAGTGCGCGTTTGTTTTTAGCAGGTTACTAGGTATTCGAATAGGTTTTGTCTTAGTGTTTTGCTTTCTATTGATGTGAGTGGGACTGCGAAGTATAGTATTTTGCCTACGTATTTTTGTTCTATTATGCCGGGAGTTTCTGTGTCTTTTCCGTTTGGTATGCTTGCGATTAATGCAAGTCCTGATCCGGTGTTGACTTGTGTTATTTGTGTTCCTTTTTTGAGTGGTAGGTCTTTTAGTAGTCCGATTACTAGTAGGTGATCGTCGAGTATTATTTTTAGGTTAGCTTGCTGTACCGTGCTTGTTGAGATGTAGCTTCCGATGAAGTTTTCTCCAAAGGTTCCAAAGCCTTCTTGTTTTGTACGGTCAAGGAAGTAGTCGTAGTAGCTGTTCCATCGTCCTTGTGTTTTGTTGCTGAAGTCTTTTTCTGTTTCGTTTTTTAGTTTGGCTTCGGCTATGTCGCTTTCGTCTGGTTGTTGGTTAGATAAAGCATCGCCTGTCCAGATTAGTGACCCGCCTTTATCTAAGTAGGATTGGAGTGCGTCGACTGATTTGAATGAAATGTCTTTACTTTGTTCTAGTATTACTAGTTCGTAGCGCGAGAGCAGCTGTGGGCTTAAATCTCTTGTTTGCAGAAGGGACATGCGCAAGTCGGGCCGTTCTTTTGAAATTAAGTTGTAGAGTGTTTGAGCGTCTCCTGAGCCAGAGTGGCTTGTTATTATTGCGACTTGGCTGTGTTTTCCTTCTACATAAGTACAGTAGAATCCTTGCCAGCCAGGTACGATGCTTGGGTGTACTATTTTGAATTTAGTTAGTATTACGAGTAAGACGATTAATAGTACGGCGAGTACTACTAGGTGTAGAATGTCACTTAAGAATGTCTTTCCAGGTGGAGTTGACTGGTAATTATATTGCGCCATTGGATTTATACTAAAGATTTTGTACGCAGGGGAAGTTTAAAAAACAAGAGTACAACTAATAATCTTTACTTCTAATAAAAAATTTAGTTTAGTGAATTTACATATGGCAGATCGCAGAATTTCAGCTCCACCAAGTACAGCAGGTATTGTTCAGTATTATGATGTTAACGCATCTAAAGTACAACTTGACCCTCGTGTTGTAGTTGGCGCGTGCGCAGCAGTTATTGTAGTAGAAATATTCCTACACATTTTATTCAAATAACTTTTCTTCTCTCTTTTTTTATATTAGAGTGTATTTGCCTTTTGTTTTTTCGAGTAACTCGCCTTGTTCTTTTAATATACTAATAATTGCATTTACTGTATCTAGGCTGCTTTTTGATTTTTCTACTATTTCTTCTATTTTTGAGTCTTTTCCGATAGCTGATTTTACTCTTGCAGAGTAGATTTCGTAGTATTGTTTGGATAGGAAGTAGAATTTTTTATCAACATGAGCGCCTATTACTTCTCCTTTTTTTAGGTCCATTGACAACTCTTCTGCCATTTTGCGTGCTTGGAATTCATTTTGTATGATCATTATTCCATTTTGTTTAATTTTGACTAACGTTGACGCGTTTGCAGCAGGGGTTTTGTTTGCCGCAGAAGGTAGCGAGTTTGTAGTAGGAGTAGTTTTTGCTGCTAGTTTTGCTATTAGTTTGGATACCATTGAGTCTTTTACACTAGAAGTTACGTATTCGGGAGTTACTAGCGCAATTAGGCCTGGTTCTATTTCTAGAAGTTCAAATTCAGTGTTTTCAACTAGCCCTAGTTTTGTTTTGAGATCTTCGGGTATTTCTATTGCTAATTTTCCATCGTGTTTGAAAGTCTTCATGCCGTTATTTAGAAATTATAAAAGGAGTGAGAGGTTTAAAAAAACAAGACTCTCTAAAACAAACAAGAGGCAAACGACAACCCCATGGCAAAAACAAACCTACTCATAACCACACTACTACTAACCCTACTAACAACCACAACACACGCAAATCTAATAGCCAATCAAATACCTAGCCCAACCTATGAGAGCAGATCTATTTTTTTTGATATGTTTTTAGCAGGTGCATGCGCCAATATACCAACCGCCACTGCGCAAGTGGGAATATATGAATTAAATCCAACTGATGAAGCTTACGGTCCCGTAAATGATAATTTAGTTAAAGCAACGGATTATTTGAGTCAAGCTACGCTTACTAATCCTGAAATTGAAAGAAAATTAATAGAACTAGCTGGCCCATTTGTAATTCATGGCGCAGTTCTGTTAGATCTCCTAGGCGCACCAATTGATATCTTTAAAGGTGAGAATCCTAAAGCATTGACCAAAAGTTTAACTATACAATATGTTAACTGCAAGAAAAATGCACTTATAGGAATGGACTACACGGTAAAAGCTTTTAGCGAACTTGCAATTAAAACAGATGAACAAGGACAGTTATTAGAAAATAAATTAGGCGAACAAGAAAATGAATACATCAGCGATTTTAACATACTAACTGAATATAAACTAGCTGCGAATAAAGAGGGCAAAGTAAGTCAAGCATTAAGTGATTTAAATCGTAATTTTGAAGCAGTTTTTGATTATACTAGATTTGGCCCAGATAATACCAACAAGATTGTTTTTGCAGTTCAGGCGGCTGCTCGTAAGAGTGATGATTCGCAGCTTGCTGTGCTTACTAAGTTGTATTCTGATTTGAAGGCGGCTAATGCACGGCTGGCTAATTTGGATAAGCAGGCGAAGAATGATTTAAATGAAAAGATGACTGCTTATGATACGCTCAGAGACGTCACTAGGGACATTAAGATTACTAATATTTATGAGGTTAGAGAATTACTTAGTGAGTCTAATTATCAAGTTGAATTATCTAACGCTGATGGTAAAGGTTGGAATCAAAAAATTGAAATTGCAAATTCAAAACACACCGAAGCAAAACATTTACAAGAATTAGCAGATGATATTGAAAGAGAAAAAGCACCTGGCTATTTGGTTGAAGCGCTTAAACATCGCAAGGCTGCGTATGACGCGATTAATGTTAGCATTACTAATTTAGAATCTATAGTCACAGAATCGCAATTAATTGAAACACAATTAACCGACAAATATTACGCAGATTATAACATAGCAAGAGATTTACTTGCAAACAGTGGAGACTTTCCAAACAAGTATACTTTAGTGAACTCACTTGACACTCAAGCCAACCAAAAAGACGCCGCATACCAAGTAAGAATTGATTCTCTCGTAAATGGCGTTAAAGTTAGTCAAAAGGTAATCGCTTTGCTTGGAAATGGAGCGAGTAAAGCTAAAGCGATCAACGCGATTTTAAAAGATGTAAACGATGGCTTAAGACTTGCGGAAAACTTAAACAAAGCAGGAGTAGTAGTTTCAGTTGAAAAGCAAGAGTTAGAAAATATTAAAGCGCGAATCGAAAAAGGAGACTACGACGCTAAGAGTTTAGATGTTTCTTCTCGAATTGAGTCGATGTTAATTAGCGCACGAGAACAATACTCTGACGTAGATGATTATTACGCAGAAGCGCTTGAACTAAGGGACGCGAATTTACTTAGCCCAACTGATTTAATCACACTAAATCGTAACGCAGAGTATTTCAATCAAGACGGCCAATTAGATATTAAAGCAGCCGCAGCAAAACTCCCCGGAATTCAAAAGGAACTAAGCGATGTAGTTAATCGCAATAACGCTAAATGGGAAACAAATAGCACTAATTATGCGGCGAAGAATTTGAAAGTTTACGCAGAATCTGCAAGTATTAAGATTGGAGAAGAGTCTAAAATAAACGCGCGAATTAGCTTAAATCCCCCAAGGCCACTAACCGCAGATGTTGAAATACCAATTGAACAAATTGCTTTGTTTGCAAATTCTAATATTAATGACTTGACAGTGACAAACGCGCAAGGTATTACGTTAAGTGATGACACTTTGACGTTCGCGCAAGGTTTAGACTATTACACGATAGAGTTTAGCTACACCGGCGCGCTTAGTAGGTTTAGTTCTTTTAGTAAAACCTCTTCGATGAAAAATGAA
>CAZERP010000039.1:3179-5698 GCA_964514805.1 Microcaldota archaeon | reverse complement strand
GCAGCATGGCAACTAAGAGGAGACGCCGGCGCAAGACAAGTAAAAGACGCCGAACTCGCACTAACCCACAACGTAGGTGGAAGCGGAGCAACCGCAGTAGTCCACATCTACAAGAAAGGATTCTAACAAAAAGTACACAGGTGAAATTTGAAAATTATGGTAATGCAAGGAGCTCTTCCACTCATTTGGAGAAACATACATCAAAGATACAACTTAATTGGCACGCATTGTAAAACATGCCAAACTGACTTTTTCCCGGAACGTTTAATTTGCCCAAACTGCAGACGCAAAGGAGTACTAGTAGAAAAACAAATGCCACACACAGGTAAACTACTATCATACACTAAAGTACTAGTGCCGCCAAGCGGATTTGAAATGCAAGTTCCCTACTACATAGCACTAGTTAAATTAGATAATAACGTAAACGTATTAACACAACTAGTCGACGTTACAGACGATGAAGTTCAAACTGGACTTGAAGTCAAAGCGGTTTTCAGAAAGATTTTTGAAGACGGCCACGAAGGAGTAATTGCGTACGGTTTTAAGTTCACACCAACCAAATAAAACAAAAAGGGTAAGAATACTATTATGGCGATAAGTAGAGTTACATTTGAAGCAACCCCAAACATTGCACTAATAAAATACTGGGGCAAACGAGACGAAAGTTTAATTCTACCCACAGGTTCAAGCTTATCAATAACACTAGACGAAAACCTAACCACCCGAACCACAGTCTCATTTAGTGAAACTTACAGCGAGGATGAACTTTGGATTAACGGCCATAAAGTAGACCTAACCGAAAGCGAAAGCAAAGAACGTTTAAAACAACTCGACGTAATACGCAAAAAAGCAGGAGTAAAAACCCACGCCAAAATTGCTTCAATTAACTGCTTTCCTACAAGCGCGGGATTTGCATCAAGCGCAGCCGGCCTTGCCGCACTCGCATGCGCCGCGTCAAAAGCAGCCGGCTTAAAACTAAACCCAGAAGAATTATCCATTCTTGCACGTATGGGTTAAGGAAGCGCATCCAGAAGCGTTTACGGCGGATTCGTAAAATGGCAAGCAGGAGAAAAACAAGACGGCTCAGACTCAACAGCAATACAAGTCGCCTCATCAGCACATTGGCCAGAAATACGCGACATAATGGCAGTAGTAGACGCAGGTAAAAAGAAAGTTTCATCTCGTAGCGGAATGAAACAAACCATACTAACATCTAAACTCTACCAAGAACGTTTAAGACACTGGGAGTCAAACTGCAAAGAAATGGAACACGCAGTACTCGCCAAAGATTTTGCAAAGCTCGCAGAGCTCACGATAAGAGATTCAAATAACATGCACGCAACCATGCTTGACACGTACCCGCCAATATTTTACATGAATGATCACTCCCGTGACGTCGTATACGCTTTAAATGAACTGAACGAAAAAGAAGGCAAACTAATCTGCGGCTATACATTTGACGCAGGTCCAAACTGTCACGTGATAACAACTGCCCAGTACGAAAAGAAAGTAATTGAAGTCCTCAAAAAAGTTAAAGGAGTAAAGGACATTTTGGTATCCGGAGTTGGAAGTGGACCAAAACAACTTGACAAAGGTCATTTAATTGACGAAAATGGTAATGTACTAAAAGCAACTTTTGACGCTAAAAAGAAACAAATTGTGATAAAATAAATAAAAATGGTAGTTGTAAGCGCACCGGGCAAAGTAATGCTCCTTGGAGGCTACGCAGTAGTAGAACGCAACCGCATATCCTTAAGCGTAGCTATAGATAAGCGATGCTACGCGCAAGTTGACGCCAATGAAAATCATCACGAAATTACATCCCGTCAATTTAACACTAGCGTCAAATTAAACGACGCCTTTGAAGTAATTGAAGGCGATTCTACGAAATTAAATTTTGTAATCTGCGCTTTGAAAACTGTAATTACTTATCTTAAAAGCAAAAACCCCACCGTAGGCTACGTGAAGATAGAAACTTTTTCAGACCCTACGTTTAGCGTAACTGGCGGCAAAAGCGGACTTGGTTCAAGTAGCGCAATTACCGCCGCGGCAGTTGCCGCGCTTTGCGTTCACTTCGGCATGAACTTAACTCGAGACGTAGAAACGATTCACAAACTCGCCCAGTATGCTAACTCATTAGCTTCAGGTAAAGTGGGCAGCGGATATGACGTTGCCGTGGCGTGTTTAGGTTCAGGCGCATACGCAAGATACAACCCAGACTTGATTAAGTTAGATGACATTACTTGCATAGATAAGAAATGGGATTACACTTTTGAAAAAACAAACCTAGCACACCTATTCACACTCGTGATGGGTAACTTCATAGGCGATTCAACCGATACTCGTGAAATGGTAAAACTAGTAAACGTACAATTCAAAAAAGAACACACCGACAAGTTCTCTTCCATGATAACGCATATTGACTCAGAAGGAAGACAATGCACTTTTTACTTAAAACAAATCGAAATGATATTCAAAAACAATCCATTAGTTTACAGAAAAGCAACATTACAACCAGA
>CAZERP010000039.1:0-3079 GCA_964514805.1 Microcaldota archaeon | reverse complement strand
CAAACTACAAACTGCAAGACTACCAATAGCAAAACAAGCTCTGCAAATCGAAAACTCCCTACCCCCACAAAAATAAAAAGAAAGAGAGTGACTTTTAAAACTAAATGAGAGCTTTTGACGAAAAACGCGACATAACACACATAGCACACGTAATAGAAACCAAAACACTATACCTAATAGCAGGACTAATCCTACTCATGCTACTATTCAAAGTACTCTAATACCCTCAATTTAAATTGCTCCAGGTATTCTTGTTATTACTAATAATCTCACCGAAGGTGTTTTTGTAATTTATGGGTATGTCTAAGCAGGATATGGCGCACAAGAAAGCAGCCATGAAAAAGAAACTAGCCGAGTTAGAAGAAAAAGCAAGAGACGATCCCCTAAAGAAGAATCGCGTTTTACATGAAGAAATTGCAATGCTCAAAAAGAAACTCGCAAGCGAATAAATTAAATGCAAGTTAAGCGTTTTTTTGAGATTGATGTTATTCGAGGAGTTGCAATACTCCTCGTCGTTTTTTACCACTTTATTTTTGATTTAACGTATTTTCGCTTCACTCAAATTGAATTATACGCTGGTTTTTGGCTTTATTTTCAACGCGTAGCTGCAACGCTGTTTGTTTTAATTTTTGGAATTTGCATCTCCGTAAGTGCGAACCGAAAAGATTACAAGGTTAGTTTTTTAAAACGGGCGTTAAAACTTGGATTAGTAGCCGCACTTATTACTTTAGTTACATGGGTTTTTGCGCCGGGCGAGTTTATCCGCTTTGGAATAATACACTTTTTTGCAGTTGCTACTGTACTTAGTTTATTTTTTGTAAAGTTACGTAAATACAACTTACCAATAGCTTTTGTGATTATCTTGTGTGGTTTGTATTTGAATACAATTGAAAGTACAAACGCGTTTTTGTTACCTTTTGGTGTTTTAACGCAAGGAATTAAGACGCTTGACTATTTTCCGCTACTTCCTTGGTTTGGAATTGTGTTAATTGGAATGGCCATAGGTGATTATGTTTACAGTAAACAAAAATTTGTTTTTAATATTAAGGAAAATAAGGTTACTAGTTTTCTAAGCTTAATCGGTCACCATACGCTCGCAATTTATCTGGTGCATCAACCGTTAATTATCGCAGGGTTGGTTTTGATAGGGTCAATATAACTTCTGTTAGTTTGCGTTTAGCTTGCTTGGCATATGTAGATAGTGCAAAGTGGGCGATTTTTAATTCACGAGGATTTGGGGTAGCTACTAATTTGTTTTTTTGAGTAGTCCAAGTTATAGTCGCAGTCTCTGAAAAAGATGGGTATTCTCCATGAATGTATGTCCATTGTGTTAGATCTATTTTTTCGCGTTTTTTAAACAGGTTTAGTTTTTTGATAAATGATTCTGATTTAGGCCCAATTTCTTGCTTTATTCGGTTAATGTGGTCGGCGTGTGTTGCTAAGCCATGAACAAATATAACCGCGTGGTTAGTTTCTTCTGGTGGAATTGCAATTGTGAACTTATATTTGCGCGCGCCGGAGTCGTTTGGTATTATTCGTAGCGTTTCCATTTAGTAACCCGCCTTATTTTGGATTGACTTTTAATTTGACTTGACATGACTCGCAGTGAATAATTTTGCTGCGATAGTATAGTGAGAATAGTAGGAATCCGATTGAGATTATTAGTAGTTCGTTTTGGTATTTTAGAATTAAAGCGCCATATCCAACTAAACCTAAAAGCGCTAGTAGAACCGGCGAGCAGCAAAGTGTAGAAATTAAACCAGAGAGTAAGGCGACTATTCCACTTGCGGTTGACTTGACTGCTTTTTTGGAAGCTGAAAAGTTTCGGTACACGTAAACTTGGGTTACTGCAATTAAAGATAGTAGAACTGAGCTTATTGTTATGAATAGTTTAGTTCCATCGCTTGTACTATAACTCCAACTTTCTAAACTCTGCCCGGGCAGAATTGTAACGGAGTAGAATAACCACGCGAATATGAAAGTAAACACTGCAAATAATACAGGCGAGTGATCACTACACATGACTAGCTTTTGCGCTGCGATTGTTCGGTTTATTTTTTCTTTAAGTTGAAACATTTTTAGTTACTAAATTATAAGCATGGGAGAATTTTTATGGCTTATATAGTTTCATTAGCGCGCTGTTTGTTGTGACGGCTACGCTTGAAAATGCCATTGCTGCTCCTGCGATTACTGGAGATAGTAGTAGTCCTGTGAATGGATAAAACGCGCCAGCAGCGAGTGGTATTCCTATTATGTTGAAGGCAAAAGCCCAGAGTAGGTTTTCTTGTATTTTGCGTATCGTAAATTTGCTTATTTTAATTGCTTTAACTACATCGCGAAGGTCACTTTTTACGAGTATTACATCTCCTGTTTCTATTGCAACGTCAGTACCTGAGCCAATTGCAATACCTACATCTGCGGCGGCTAATGCAGGGGAGTCGTTTATTCCATCTCCAATCATCGCAACTTTAAGTCCTTGTGATTGTAATTCACGGACTTTATTTTCTTTGTCTTGAGGCATTACCTTACTATAAACTTCAGTTATGCCCGCTTGCTTTGCTATAGCCATGGCAGTGCGTTCGTTATCTCCGGTTAGCATTATTACGCGTAAGTTCATGCTTTTGAATTGCTTGATTGCTTGTATTGAAGTATCTTTGATTTGATCTGCAACTGCTATTACTCCAATTACTTCTCTTCCGTAGCCTACGAGCATTGCGGTTTTAGCTTGACTTTCTAGGATTTGCGCCTTTGGAAGAATGCTATTTTGAGTTCTTGCATTAACTCGGCATTACCTACTGCAATTGTTACGCCGTTTAGTTTACCCGTTACTCCTTTTCCAGTTATTGCTTTGAAGTTTGATACATTACGTAAAGTTAATCGTCTTTTTTTTGCTTCGTTTACAATTGCAGTTGCAAGTGGATGTTCTGAGTTTGCTTCTATTGACGCCGCTAGTTGCAATAGTTGCTCAGTAGAGTGCGCGGGTGTTCGAATTAAGTCAGTTACTACAGGTTTTCCTATAGTAATAGTGCCAGTTTTGTCTGTGCAGAGGATATTCATAGCTCCAAAATTTTGGATGCTA
>CAZERP010000038.1:2741-5755 GCA_964514805.1 Microcaldota archaeon | reverse complement strand
TTAGTTCTACTTTAATTTTCACTACTTCTCCAGACTTAGATTTACTTTCATTTCCCTCTATTTGAATCGCGTTTTCGTGTGAAAATTCTTTTACATTCGTAAACTTAACTTGACTAGACCTTGTAATCGCCACGTTGCCATTAGTCTTAGAAAAAGAAAGCTGCTCTTTCACATATGACTGATCTACTCCATCTGCGAACTTAAAGTGCGTACCATCCAAAACACTTCCTTCATTATACGTCGGGTCAAAAGAAATCCACTTACCATCGTGCGCTATTTCTACCCACGCATGCGGCGCCCACTCTTCGCCACTATAAACAAAACCACCAACAAAACGAGTGGGTATTCCTATTGCGCGCAGCATTGCAGTTAACAAATGAGCATACTCATTACAAACTCCGCGCCGCGCGCTATAAACTTGACTTGCCGTAATCGTATTTTCACTGTAAGTAATATCATACTCGACGTTTCTGTGAACCCACTGTGCTAAAATAGTCGCTTTAGCTAATTCGTCAACTTCTCCTCGAGTTAATTCTACTGCTTTTTGCTTAATTGCCGGAGTTATATCTACATATTTAGATTCTTCTAAATACGTGCCTAATTCCTCTTGCGTTTGAGTAATTTTTTCTACTCTATTCTTTAAATTAACTGCGCGCCAGCGTACGCTAAGCGTATTTTCTCCTGCTGGTAATGAAAACTTTAACGTATTTCCATTTTTTTCAAAAGGACTAGTACTCGAAACAACTTCACTGTTACTAAATTCGTCATTTGGAAAATGAAAAGTTTCAAAAGTAAAAGCGCCTGGCTTTCCACTAAAAGCAAACTGCCAGGTTAGTACCGCATCAATACTACTAGACTCGACATTTTTAGGATTAACATCAATTGCACTAGCAAATAGCGTTGCAAACAACGCGAAAGTGACTATTAATAGACTTAACTTCATAATTACAATACTAAAATTATGCAGCTAGTAATTAATATTAGAAAGTCTCCTCGCGAAAACGCAGCGGTGTACTTTGAAGAAGCTAAAAAGTATAAAGAAAAAATCAAAGGTGCAAAACTTGCACTCGCGCGTACGGAAAGCGAACTTTTAGCTGCGCGTAATGAATTTGAAAACCAAATACAAACTGATTCTGAAAGTAAAGTAATCCGCAAAGCCAAAAAGCCGTGGTATTCAAGTTATATTCACTTCAAAACTTCAAGCGGCTTAATAGTCATAGGTGGTCGTAGTGCTAAGCAAAACGACCAAGTCTACGCCAAGTACTTACAAGAAGGCGACCTTTTCATGCACGCAGACATACGCGGAAGTCCAGCAGTTATAATAAAAGAAGGCGAAAAAAACGCCTCCGAACAAGACCTTAAGGAAGCTGCACAGTTTACTGCCAGTTTTTCAAGCGCATGGAAACGCGGCCTTGGAAATACGGACGTTTATTGTGTGCCGGCAGGACAAGTAGATAAACACTCGACCGGAGAATATGTCGCTAAAGGTGGTTTTATGATCCGCGGAGAACGCAAATACTTACGGGACACACCAGTAGGCCTTTACTGCGCCGCTATTGAGGGGGTATTTTTCATATTCCCGAAGTGTCACGCTAAACTACCAAAAGAAAAAATCGAAATCCAGCCCGGCGAAATAGAAAAAACACGCACAGCTAAAACATTGAAATACATACTAGAAAAAAATATGGGCGCCAAAGTCGAATCAACAGAAGAAGAAATCGTACAACTCCTACCCGGAGAATGCAAAATCGTAAATTGATGGGTGAGTAATTATGCCTCGAGGAAAAGTTGGAAAGTTCAAAACACCCAGTCTCTTTACATTATGTAGTTTAGATAATGACTTCGAAGTATCTAATGATGAGTTAAATGGTTTTATAACGAGGGGACAGATAATTCCGGTTTCTCAGCACAGATATGCTAAAGTTTTAGAAAAAAGCGGTTTTACTAAAGAAAAAATACGACAATTATACTTAATTTCAACTCCGGACCCGAAGTATTCAGTAAGGGGTACGAGTGAATGGATTAATCGTAGATCTTTAAATGATGAAAATGGCGCGCAAATCAAAGGAGCAGGTCTTACTTCAGATGAATATGAAAGAGAAAAACAAAACGGCCTCGAGTTTCCTTTCTTCCCAAAAGGCGACCGTCATGTATTTGGAGGTATTACTAAAAGAGAAGTCGCAGAGACATACGATAAATACGCTAAATTAGATTCAGCATGGAGAAAAATGCATGAGATCGAACCGGCGTTTGCAAGTGCGCTTAACGCGCCATTAGAATCACCTTTTGCTAAACCCGTTGCAGTTTTCACCCCCTTGTCGATACCTGCTACAAATAATGGTAGAACTCGACGAGTAGCGTTTGAAAAACTACGCCAGATAAACCCAGGGCGGTATGGTGATTTGAAAATATTACTAGTGAAAGGTAAAAGTGATGGGCGGAGAATTTACCAAATTGCAGATCGACACCAAAATTATACGTTAGATGATTATCGCCACTTAGCGCGAGTAGCAAAAGAATATGGGCTAAATTTTACGGCTGCTCATTTAACTAAAGAAAAAAACAGACGATTGTTACACGAAAAAATGCAAGATACGCTCCTTAGCGTTTATAGAGCGGCACGAGGGCATGCTGGTCTTTCTATATCTCACCCACAAAATGTTTTTCTTGATGGAAAAGACTTTACTGGTTCAATTTTCTTCGACACCATGGGGTTAACTGATGCGTCAGATAAAAATAAGCACTTCGACGTGGGAATACTACGAGAATTTGACGCGATACTCGCTGATACGTTACGCCTTCCGTTAGATAATCGTCGTAGAATTGAACGTCATCCTCTTTGGGCGCAAGCTATTAAAGACTAGAACTTGGGCGCTTGCGTTTTTTAACTTTTATGCGCTAACTTTTCTCATAGGAGTTGAATTTAATTTTTTTATGGAAAGTCCTACTGTTGCTAGTTCTGAAAATAACAAAAGTATTAATCTTAAAGTAGCCGAAGCGCTGCAAATTGACTA
>CAZERP010000038.1:0-2731 GCA_964514805.1 Microcaldota archaeon | reverse complement strand
GTAAACGTATTGTTCGTATAGATAGCGCTTCACGTGACGCTATAGGTGTTACTACGGGAGATTTCGTTGAAGTTAAAGGTAAAAGAAGCGTAGCTGCGATTGTGCTACCTGCGCATCCAAGTGACGAAGGGCTTGGAATCATTCGAATGGATGGAGTTCTAAGACAAAACGCCAACGTAGGTCTTGGAGATAGAGTAAAAGTAGTAAAGGCAGTTGTAAAAGAAGCTAAAAAAGTAATCCTCGCCCCACACCAGCCAAGCAGATACGCGCCAGGTTTTGATCAATACGTAAAGAAAAGTCTACTCGGAAAGCCATTTTCAAAAGGAGATATTCTATCCGTAAACGTATTCGGCACGGGTTTTCCATTCGCCGTCGCGCAAACACTACCACTAGGACTAGTATCTGTAAATGATCAGACTGAAATTCAACTCAAAGACGAGCCAATGAAAGAACTCGGCAAAATCGCCACAATTTCATACGAAGATATCGGCGGCCTAAAAGACGAAGTACAAAAAATCAGAGAGATGGTTGAACTTCCAATGCGTCACCCTGAACTTTTCGAACGCCTAGGAATAGAACCACCCAAAGGAGTTCTAATGTATGGAAGTCCCGGCAGTGGAAAAACACTACTTGCAAAAGCAGTGGCTAATGAATCAGAAGCTCATTTCATTACGATAAACGGACCAGAAATCGTCTCCAAATTCGTAGGAGAAGCCGAAGAAAAACTACGCAAAATATTCCAAGAAGCGGAAGAAAACGCGCCGACTATAATTTTCATAGATGAAATCGACTCCATAACTCCAAAAAGAGAAGAAGTTGCAGGAGAAGTAGAAAAAAGACTAGTATCACAACTACTAACCCTAATGGATGGTTTGAAATCCAGAGGTCAAATAGTAGTAATCGGAGCAACTAATCGCCAAAACTCAATAGACCCAGCACTAAGAAGACCAGGTCGTTTTGACCGCGAGATTGAAATTGGAGTTCCAGACAAAAAAGGAAGGGAAGAAGTACTCCAAATCCACACTCGTGGTATGCCACTCGCCAAAAACGTCTCGCTATCCGAACTAGCAGCCGTAACCCACGGATTCGTAGGCGCAGACTTGCAAGCACTCTGCAAAGAAGCAGCAATGAAAGTATTACGTCGTATTTTACCGAAGATTAAACTTGAAGAAGAAATACCCGCAAAAATACTCGAAGAATTACAAGTTGAAAAAAGAGACTTCGAAGCCGCACTTCGCGAAGTTTACCCATCTGCTTTGCGAGAAGTTTTCATTGAAATTCCAAACGTCAAATGGACTCAAATCGGAGGACTCGAAGAAGCCAAACGCGAATTAAAAGAAGCAGTAGAACTACCAATCAAAAGACCAGAAGTATTCGAACGCGTCGGAATCAGACCCGTAAAAGGAATCATGCTCTTTGGACCACCCGGAACAGGAAAAACTTTACTTGCAAAAGCAGTAGCGACCGAAAGCGAAGCCAACTTCATATCCGTAAAAGGACCAGAACTAATCAACAAATACGTCGGAGAAAGCGAAAAAGCGCTCCGAGAAGTTTTCAGAAAAGCAAGACAAGCAGCGCCATGCATAATTTTCATAGACGAAATTGACTCAGTTGCCGGCTCAAGAGGATCCGGCGAACTAGAATCAAGAGTAGGCGAAAGAATGGTAAACCAACTACTCACTGAAATGGACGGCGCACAAAACCTCAAAGGAGTAGTAGTAATCGGATCAACCAACCGCGTAGAACTACTAGACCCCGCTCTACTAAGGCCCGGTAGATTTGACAAACTTATCATGATCGGCGCGCCAGACGATAAAACCAGAGTAGAAATTCTCAAAATTCACACTTCTAAAATGCCTCTTGCGCCAGATGTTAAACTCGAAGACTTCGTCAAGAGAACCGAAGGCTATAGTGGAGCAGACTTAGAAGGAATGTGCAGAGAGGCTGGAATGATCGCGCTACGTGAAGATATCAACGCCAAACTAGTCAAAAAAGCACACTTCGAAGAAGCACTCAAAGCAATAAGACCATCACTAGTAATACCCAAGAAAAAAGAACCAATAAGAGGATACGACTAAAAACAAGAAGCGTGTAATTAATTTAGTTATGAATTTGAAAGTTTCGCTTGCAAGTTTTCTTGCGTTAGTCGCGTTATCGCTTGTAGCGTATGCTTTTTCACTAGTGGGTGTGCAAGGCGCGGTAATTGATAGTATTTGGAAAGTCTTCGCGCTATGTTTTGGTTTATCTGTAATACTAGGATTCACTTGGCCATTTTTAAGAGGGGTACGTAAAGGAGACGGCCTAGCGCTAAGTAACTCATTTGTACAACAAAGTCCAATCGGGGCAGTGATAAACGTATTTGGCGGAGTCGGCGCAGTTGCATTACAAAACGGAAGAAAAGGAGATAAAATAAGAGTACAATTACAAGGAAGACAAGCCGAAGCAATCATAATCTCATACGAATCAACATTCTCCCCCGCTACGGTTAAAGTAACTGAAATGGAAGCGCCAATTCAACACACTCACGCCCACAACATGTGATGATTTAAAACTATGAATTTGAAAAACTACCACTTAGATTTAAGCGAAGTAATCGCCATTCTAATCTCTGTTATAACCATAAGCTTAGCATTCACACTAGTCCAATCCAATTCAAACGACTTCACATCACCAGTTTTCCTACAAACACTAGGAATAATCATACTCACAGTAGGAAGCGGTTTTGTACTAC
>CAZERP010000037.1:0-5845 GCA_964514805.1 Microcaldota archaeon | reverse complement strand
GTGTTTTTTATAAGGTTGTGTTGAGTTATTTGATTATGGTTAAGTCATTGTCATCTAAGCAATCGGAAGATTTGCTTAACACGTTGAAAACTCGCTTCGAAAAGAACATGTCACGGCACAAGGGTGTTGAATGGAGTAAAATCGAAGTAAAATTGCGCAGCAATGTGAGTAAATTGTGGTCACTTAGTGAAATGGAGCGTACGGGTGGCGAGCCGGATGTTGTTATTTTAAGTAAGGAGCTTGTTTTTGTTGATTGTTCGTCTGAAAGTCCGGCGGGAAGGAGAAGTTTGTGTTATGATCGTAAAGCGTTAGATTCAAGAAAAGAAAACAAACCTAAGAATAGCGCGGCAGATATGGCTAGTGAAATGGGAGTTGAACTTCTTACTGAAGAAGAGTACCGTGAATTGCAAAAACTAGGCGAGTTTGATTTGAAGACTTCGAGTTGGATAAAAACGCCTAATGAGGTTAGAAAACTTGGTGGCGCTTTATTTTGTGACCGTAGGTACGACCAAGTGTTTACATATCATAATGGCGCAGATTCTTATTACGCTGCAAGGGGATTTCGTAGCTCGTTAAAGGTTTAAATTTTTATGAAGAGCCTTTTGCTTACTCGCAGTAGCGCGCAAATTTGGCCGCTTAAGGCATTAGTGGAGCGACAAAATCACCGGGCTTTAGTTTTGTGGGTAATTGACTGCGCTCCACGTATACTAAGGGTATTTGAAAAAAGCTATCCGTTAGATAAACGACCGAGCCTTGCATTGAAAGCAGCAAAGCTTTGGAGTCAGGGCAAAATTAAAATGCCAGAAGCTAGGCGAGCGGCGTTAGATTCACATAAAGCAGCTACGAGTGTAAAAGGGGAAAATCCGGCTGCTTGCGCAGCGGCTCGTGCAATGGGGCATGTGGTGGGTACTGTGCATGCGGATACTCATGCGTTAGGTATTGTTTTCTATGGCGTGACTGCGCGGGTTTATGCGTCTAAAGAAAAAAACAAAAGCAAAGTAATAGAGCGGGAGTTGACGTGGTTTTACAAGCGTTTGGAGTACTGGGAAAAAAAGGAAAAGGAAGTCAAAGGACCGTGGGCTTTGTTTTTATTGCAAAATAAGTTGAATAAGGAGACTTTACGGTAACGAGGATTAGTTTCTTAAGTTGTGAGCTTGTTATTTTTGTAATATGACTCGTTTACTAATTAAGCATAGGCGGACTGCAGTTAAGTTTTTGCATGGTAGTATGCTTAGGCAGTTTGTGATTTTGCTTGTAATACTTTTTTTGTTAACTGCGTTTTTGTTACTTGATGTTATTAATGGCGTAATTAATTTACTGTGGCTAGTTGGTGGTTTACTAATAGGAAGTTTAGTTGGTTATTTGGCTGCTAGGATGTTTAAAATTAAATGGACGGATGAAAAGATCACGTCAAAAATGGATAAAATAGGTTTAGTGGTACTCGCGTTGTATCTTGTTTTTAGTTTTTCTAAAACTTGGCTTTTTGGTCATTGGCTTAATGGGGCGAGTTTGACAAGCTTTAGTTTTAGTATAGTTGCGGGAATTATGGCGGGTCGTTTAGTTAGTATGAGTAGACAAGTTGAAGATTTACTTAAGGCGCGTAAAATCATTTAGTTTGTTACTTTTATGTAACTTTGTTTTAAGTATTTTTATGTCGTAATAGTGTTTACTGATTTTTGTTTTTATGAAATTGATTGTTTTTGATTTAGAGAGTACTATTACTGAAGATGAATTTTGGGATACCTTTCCCGAGACTGGCGCGCTTATGGCTAAGGCTATGGAGGGGAATATGGATTTTTGTGAGTCACTTAAATCAAGATTTAAACTAGTTAAGGGTATGAGTAAGCGTGAATTTGAATCGCACGCTAGTGAATTAACGCTTAGGGATGGCGCGGATGAGTTTTGTATATGGGCGCGTCAGCATAAGATGAGCATCGGCATTGTTTCGGGTGGTTTTGATTTTTTCACTAAGCTTGTAGCAGAAGAATTAGGTGTGGAGCATTGGGCGGCTAATTATGTTAATTACAGTGAAGGAAAAGTAGTTGGAGTTAAAGAGCCGATTTTAGATTCTTGGGGTAAACGTCGTTTTGTAAGTAAATTACAAGAAAAGTTGCACATTCCTGTTAGTCAAACGATTGTTGTTGGAGATGGCGCTAATGACTTGAAGATGATGGAACTTGCCGCAGTTAAAATTGGCATGTGTGCCAAACCGATTGTCGCAAGTCAAGTTGACTATAATGTGAAGTCATTTAATGAGCTAGAAGCGCTATTGGAAAAGATGAAGTGACTTGAGATCCATTATGATTTTAAAGTATAACTTACTCTATTTTTCTAAGTTGATTAAATTATGAATAAGTATTTACCTTTTATTGGACTTGGCGTATTTCTCGTGCTAATTGTAGCAGGGTTATACGTAATGTTAACTCCAAAACAAGCGCCCGGACAGTATGATTCATTTGCACAATGTCTTACAAGTAAAGGAGTTAAAATGTATGGCGCTTGGTGGTGCCCTCATTGTAAGCAACAAAAAGAATGGTTTGGTTCAAGCTTTAGTTATGTAAACTATATTGAATGCTCAACTGCGGACGGTAATTCACAACTTCAAGTTTGCAAAGACGCTGGAATTGAAGGTTACCCAACATGGGAATTTGCAGATGGATCACGTAAGGGCGGAGAAATTGAACTCAACCAACTCTCACTAGATACCGGCTGCCCACTAACACAATAAATTTCCCCCTTCTCTTTTTTTTAAACTTTTTTGATTAGGTTTGCTCTTCCTGTTTTTACTCTTTTGATTTTGCCTTGTTTTTCTAGTTCTGAGAGTTCTATTGATACGCGTGCTTCGCTCCAGGGTAGTTCTCTTCTTAGTTCTTTTTGGCTAGCTGCGCCGCCTCTTTGGCTTAGTAGGTTTAGTATTTGTTCTTTGTATTCGTCTGCTTTTTCTAAAATTAACGACTCGTGGTTAGTGGCTAGGCTAGTTTTTGGTTTGGGTTTATTTTTGAATGCAAATATTGCAATTAATGCGGCTAGTATTAGTAGCGCAAATGGCGTGTAATCAAAGGAGTTATTTTCTTGTGGTTTTTGATAGTTTACGCTGTAGTTTTCGTTTAGTGATTGGGTTAGTTGGTTAAGTGAGTTGTCTATTACTTGATTTTCTATTAATATTATGTCGTATGTGACGTCTGAGTTTTCTATTGTAATGTTATCTTTGTAAGTTAAATTTTTGTTATTTACTACTGCTGCGACTTGAATTTCGTACTCTCCTTTGCTTAAATTAAATGTGTAGTTTGCGTTTGTAGCTAGGCTTATTTGTTTTGGTTGGGTGATTTGAACTAATGCAGTGTTTACGGGATTTAAGTTGGAATCGTAGATTTTACCGCTTATAGTGTACGCGTTTACTATGCAGCTGATTAAAACAAGTAATATTAGTACTCTTTTCATGAACTATTTAAGAAATCTAAGGATTATAAAACCTGCTTTTTACTTTTCGAGAGTTTCTAAAGTTTTAAACCTTAAATTAAGTTTACTTAAAGTTTAACTGGTTTTGTTTTTGAAAGTATCTTTATAAAGGTAGTTCGGCGCATTCAGTTAAAGAAAAAAAAGTTTTTACGGTGATGTAAATTAAATGAATGTAAATAATCAAAAGCAAACAATGGTAAAATCATTTGTTTTGCTAGTAATAGGACTACTATCATTAAGCTTAATGTCTGGCTTTGCCCACGCAACTGACGTTGAAGACAATGAAAGTATAACTAGTACACTTGGCAAAAACATAGTTACTGTAGTTGATGCAAACGGTAACGTACAAGTAAACTGCAATTCACTTAACAAATACGACCGCTTCAAGTGCTACGAAGAAGTCGCAAAAAGAAAAAGGGAATCACAAAACAAAGAAAATGAAACTAAAAATGAAAGCAACCGCCCCGTTCGCGAAATGATTCGCAACTTAGGTCAAGAAATTAAAGACCAATGTGAAGAAAAACGCGGAAAAGACAGAGTAGAATGTGTTGACGCTCAAATAATCAAAAAAAGACTAGGCGTAGCAGTCGTTGCAGGCGCTCGTTTAGATGGCGCTTTTGAAAAACTCTCTGAAGACAAAGAAAAAATGTTCAAAGAAAACATGAGAGGTAAATTTGGAAGCGAAGAAAATGCAAGAAATGAATTCCAAAGATTACTAAAACAATACAACGAAAAATCAGACAAACTAAGAGAACTACATGATCGCATTAACCTCCTAAGAGTAAAAGCAAGTTTAACTGCAGAAGAAAAAGCTGAATTCGGAGCTAAACTAGATAATGCTTTTGTAAAAGGAGTTGAAGCTAGAATTGACGTAGCTCACGAACTTGAAACACAAGGAGCAGACAGTGCAAAAGTAAGCGCAGTCGTAACTCTATTACAAAACGAAATAGTAAAATTCAACGCTACAAATTCAACTGTTGAAAAGAAAGCAATTGTAAAAGAAACTAATGACGCCTGGCAAACATTCAAACAAGATATCAGTAAGTCATTTTTCACTGCTAAAATTGAAGCTCAAGCGTTCAAAATCAAATCAGTACTAGAAAAGGCGGATAATACAACTACTCAACTTAAAGTAAACGGAACTGATGTTTCAAAACTTGAAGCTATTTCAGTAAAAGCACACGCTCAAGTAGAAGCTGCACTTGAAGCTAACATTACTTTGAATAACGCGGCTTGGCACTTAGCTAAAGCAAGAGTTTGGACTAATTACTATTTACAATCAATAAACAGAGTAGTAAATGGTAAAACACTAGAACGCGAACCAAGTGATGAACAAGAAGTAGAAGTTGAAAACCACAGTGAAGTTAGAGTAAACACGGATGATGATTCAACTGAAGTTGAAACAAGTTCAAACACTACAGTTAGCGCGTCAGATGACTCAAACAGTTCAGATGTAGTTGAAGACAACGAGTAACTTTTCCTTTTTCCCCTTTTTTTTATTTTATTTCGTTGAAGTATTGCTTAAGTATGATTGCTGCTTCTTGTAAATTTCCATACTTTTTGCATTTAATGTAAGGGCACCCGGTTATCATAGGGGAAATTTTGTCAAAGTCTGTTTTGTATAAGCAGAGTATTTTCTTGTTTGCTGCTACTGCTCTGCCTAGTTCGTATCCTACGCCCATGCTAGTTTTGGTAATTTCGGCTACTACTACGTCTGATTTTAGTACGTAGTTAACGTCCCTTGAGTGTATGTCTGCTGGTAGGTTTCCTTCTTTTACTGTAATATCAAAGGATCTTTTGTGATCGGATGATACTTCGCCGTACTTTTCAAGTTCGTCTACTAGTTGAAAGTAAATTTCTCTATCTTCCATGCCGCCAGTTATACTGCCACAAAAAACAATCTTCATAATTCATCCCTTCAGTAGTGTTCGCTATTTTCCAAATGAATTAAAGCCATTCTTACGCATTCCATGCCGTAAGTTGTTCGATTTAATCTTCCTTTGGTTAGTAAGCCGATCATACCTTCGCCTTGTCCTAGTTTTTCTGCGCCTGTTTTACTTGTAAAGCCGCATTTTTTAGCCGCGTCACTAATTTCTATATTTTCTTTGATTGCCGTTTCTGTAACTTTGCGGGGGTATTCAAATGCGCTAGACATTCCTAGGTGAAATTCTTTTCCATCATATATTGCGCATACTTCTGCGTTCATGTATTCTGTTTTAGTGTAAGGTACTTTAAACAAACCCGCTTCGATGCCGATTCCTAAGTTCGCGCCATGTTCGAATGCAGTTTTTGCTCTGTTCATAGCGCCTTTAATGGTAAGTTCGACCGTTTTTGGTTGGTTTCCAACAAGACTATCTGCTTCTACGCCGCTTACGTTGGCTTCTTT
>CAZERP010000036.1:0-6073 GCA_964514805.1 Microcaldota archaeon | reverse complement strand
CGCTCTATTACTACTACTCCGAAAAATTCGACGAAGTAAAAAAACTCATATTCCACTCAAACAATACAATTAGAATAGCAACACTTCAAGTAATACCTTCAACGCCTTGTAACTCACAACTAATTGCTGCGTTAATTGCCTGTCTTGATGACTTAGACACGCAAATACAATACGAAGCAAGCAGAATACTAACCTGCGATTTTCTAACTCGCGAACAAACTAACAGTGCAATAGCACTACTAACAAACAAAACTCCTGCTATAAACAAAGGAGCAAAACGAGCAGTATACTACATTTCAAAAATCACTTCACTTCCCCAACAAATAAAAGAACTAATAAACTAAACAACAATTAACGAGGTTTAACAAAATAAAATGGGTACATTCGATTCAACAGCAGGAAAAATAGCACTAATAGTATTCATCGCATTTTTCGCGTTCTTTTTCATATTCGCATTCGCGCCATTCCAATTCGACTTAGCACCAGCAAGCGGACACGCAGTCGGATACATACTATATCAAGAAAAAAGCGGCTTTTGGCAACAAGAACAAATATGCTGGAGAGACTCGCAATACGATTACTGTGAATTCTTCAATCCCGAACCAGGCGTAAAATACCAACTAGGAAAATACGAAATAGAATACACCTGCGAACGCTTCATTTGGAACTGGGAAAAAGCATCCCTCTGTACAGTAACTAGCAACAAATACCTAAGCGCAGATACTGGCCAAGCACAAACAGTCAAATGAATACACAACTAACTGCGCGCTTGCAAATAACAAGCAGCGCACTCTTCCTCTTTCTATTACTAATCTTACAACTAATCACGCCAAACTATAGCCTACAAAATAACGTAATAAGCGATTTAGGCATCAACCCCTACAGCGCAAACCTATTCAACCCCCTTCTAATAATCGCCGGACTAACAATAACACTAATCGCAATCTTACACGCAAATAATCTACACGATTTTATTTTTTCAATTACACTCCTAACATGCGGGCTTGGATTTGCCGCTGCCGGGTACTATCCAAAAAACATCTACTTATTACACGTAATCGCCGCAGCATTCGCATTTCTCGCAGCAATATTTGTCGTATTTTACTCATGCCGATTAGCAAACGGCTTATATCAAAGAATATTCGCGCTACTAGGAACAATTTCACTAATGGCAGTAATCATCTTTTCTAATTACGCTACAAATAGCATTGTTGAAAACCTAATCATAATTCCATTTCTAATTTGGAATATTCTCTTCGGAGTTTACCTCTTAAAAAACCAAAATCATAGTTAAGTTTAAATACTAAATGCAATCTAACGTAATTGTCTCATCATTTTTTTCCCTAAAAATAAAATTTTTTGCCCTTTAGAACTAAGCATCCCTACAAGAATCGAATTCCTACTAAGTTTTACAGTCAACTTTTTAACACCTACTAAAAAAAAGTCTTAACTGCCAAAACAAATTTTTTTTAGAAGTTCGATTAAACTAAAAAATTCAAACCAAAAATAATTGTAGCCCTACTGGTTAGTCTATCAAAAATATATTGGAAGTGAAAATTCAACAACAATGGAGTTAGTCAAACTATTCAAACCCAACAACTTTACCCTAAAACACTTTAAAGAAGATCTACTAGCCGGCGCAATAACTGGAATAGTAGCAATACCACTCGGACTAGCACTCGCAATAGCCTCAGGCGCACCCGCAATATACGGAATCTATACCTCAATAATCGCAGGAATACTAGTAGCACTCTTCGGAAGCAGCGAACTAGGAGTATCCGGCGCAGCCGCCGCAATGACCGTACTACTCTTTGGAGTCGTAGCAAAATTTGGAATCGAAGGACTACTACTCGCAGGATTTCTAGCCGGGCTAATACAAATAGCCCTTGGAGCAACAGGAATTGGAAGAGTCGTAAAATTCATACCCTACTCAGTCATAGTAGGATTCACAACCGGCATAGGAGTACTAATACTCATAGGACAACTAGGAAACCTCACTGGAACTAACACCAAAGCAGAAGGAGCAATCGCACAACTACAACTCTTCGCCACAAACCTTGCCCAACTCAACCCATTCGCACTCGCACTAGGAATCGCAACACTCGCATTAATCTTCCTAATACCAAAAATTAACCGAAAACTACCCGCCACTTTCGTAGCACTAGTAATCGCATCAATCGCCGCAATCGTATTATCACTATCGGTTAAAACCATCGGCACAGTACCAAACGGCTTACCACCATTTTCAACATCCTTTCTAAACTTTGAACTCGCAGCACAAGTATTCCCATCAGCAATCGCAATCGCACTCCTTGCAAGCATCGAAAGCTTACTATCCGCAGTAGCCGCAGACGGAATGACCGGAACAAAACACAGTTCAAGCAAAGAACTCGCAGGTCAAGGAATCGCAAATGTAGTACTACCTTTCTTTAGCGCAATACCCTGCACAGGAGTAATCGTTCGAACCGCAACCAACATTAAAAACGGCGCAAAAACAAGACTATCTGCAATAATACACTCACTAGTCTTAATACTAGTTGTATTATTCTTCGCGCCACTAGCAAGTCAAATACCCATGACTGTTTTAGCCGGAATACTAATAGTAACCGCAATTAGACTAATTTCATTAGAGGAAATAAAACGATTAATCGCAGACTCTAGAAGTGAATTCACAGTCTTTTTAGCAACCGTCGCAGCGACTGTTTTGCTCGATCTAACGCTTGCAATTCTAATCGGATTTGTACTAGCCGGACTTGTATTCATCAAGAAAATGAGTGAATCGACTAAAGTATCGATAGTTCCGGCGCCCGCGCACACAATCAAAGAACCGACCCTGCATCCCGACGTCGCCGGAGTAGCCAACACATACAAAGTATCCGGCCCGCTATTCTTCGCAAGTGCATTCGAATTAGAAAAAATAGAAGAAGACACGCCAAGCGATTACACGCCTCACTTAGTACTAGACATGCAAGATGTTGACTATATGGACGCTAGTGCAATAGAAACACTATCTAGTATAATAGAGAAAAGAAAACAAACAGGAGAAGTCTACTTAGTAATAACTAACCCTAGTGTGAAAAAGAAAATACTCGCATCAGAAATAATGCACTTCATCCAACCAATAAATCTAGTGCTAAGTGTAGATGAAGGGCTCAAAAAAGCAAAACAAGCAACCAAAAAATAAAAACTAACTTCTTCTTTTCTTCCACTTTTTTTTAAAGTCAAGCGTTTAGTTTATGTATTTTATTTGTCCGCCTGTGTAGTCTTCAGTCATAAAGTCGGGGACAAAAACGTTGTCGGCTAAAACTTGCATTTTAACTGCGGCATTTTTATCTGAATCAGCATAACTTATAGTCCATTTTTCAATTTGACCAGTGCCGCTTTTATTCAAGAACAGTGCAGTGAATACGCCGTTTTCAATAAACGGCGCTTTGACATCACTTCTAATTTTATCTAAGATTTTTCTAAGTTGATTTAAATTGACCGGTGGATTACCCGAACTAGCGTGCGCAAAATGAACTAAGTCTTCGGTAGTGTAAATTAATTCCTTGAACTGATTAACTGAAGTAAATGCAATAAGCCAGCTAAGCAAGTCAGTGCTTTCGCTTGAAATAACTTCACCAGTTTCTTTCGATAATTGCATTTTGTTTGTATTAATGAAAAACTCTAGCGCATCTGCCGTGTTTAGAATGAAAAACTTATCATCTTTATAGTCATACGCTACACTGAGCATGTAATGATATGGCGTAGTAACTGGTTCAAATCGTAAAAGTAATAACTTATAATCTGGCATTATTGCGTAGTGTTTAAAGTTTTTAGCCTGTTCAAAAGTAAAACGAACTTTGCTAACGGTTTTACTTCTAAGATCTAAATACTCGCTCAAAGAAACGCCCTTAAGCGCTCTAGTCTTAAAAGTTTCGTGGTTATTAATCGCCTGTGCGCAAACCTCTTCATCTTTAGGCATAGCTGCAAACTTATACAAATCAAAAAAGTCGCCTTCTTGATTTACATAATACAGCATAAACTCGCCAGTAGTTTTAATTTTAGAAAGAGTATAGCCAGAAAAAGCTACTTCATTATCAATTAAACTAACGTTGTAAACGTCAAAATAATTCGCGTTAATGTCTTTGTTCAAATCGCTAAAAACGAGTTTATAATTTTCACTAAGTAAGCACTTCTTGCCATCTGCGTTACTAATTACAAAAGAATAAGTTTTACCATTCAAAACACAACTACGCAAATCCGCTGCATTAACCGCGCTTGTCATGTTTTTGGTCATTTGTTTAAACATTTCTTCTTGCATTTTACTACTCTGCGCCATACTTTCAGTAAAACTTTTCTTAATCTGCTCTTCAATCTGCCTTTTCATTTCATTTTCATCAATAGCCATACTAACCACTAACCCTTATTCAAAATTCTACGACTGATTTTTTTATTTGAAGCCGCGTGCTTTAACGAGCTTTTCTTGCAAATGATTCTTACTTGCAATAACACAAGCAAGACCAACAACTAAGCCCCCAAGCGTAACCATTACAGGTAAGCCTCGTTCGATTACGTTTAAAGCTACAATTTCAAGAACAAAACCTACTAATATGAGCCAAAGTAGTCTAAGTTCAATAAGCCATTCACTAAACAAGCCATGATCTTTAACTGCTTTTATCGGGTAGTTGTACATAAAACTACAGCCTGCAAGTAACAATATAGCCGGGAACGCAAAAAGAGTCCAGTGAGGAATTAAAAACTCACTAGCTACAATTAAAATCAAAACAGAAACTACGTGAACTAAAAAATACTGATTTTCACTTTCATTTACCCATTCTACAATCTTCATAAAAAAAATTCAATCGCCTCTCTTTTAACTACTTTTTATCTTAATTTAAATTTAAAAACATGCACTAGCTAGTTGCGGCAATCGGACATTCGCTGCTTGTTAAATAGCTAAACAAACACTTCTTTGGAATATCATCATGCGCAACTGTAGTTGCCTTTACATTAACATTTGCAGTACTCTTAACTGCTTCAGAACCCTTCTTTGTTCCACTGCTATTATCTTCCTTATAATAAACAAACATACTTGCTCCAGCAGGTAACCTACCCGCGATATTTTCACACCAGCCCGGATAACAACCATCAAGTGAAACTACACTCGTGAGCGGCAAATGAGCAGCAGTCAAAAAGCCAGACGTAAACACGTTATAAATCGTGCCGCCCCCGTTGCTGTGGCCAACTAAACTCATTGTAGTTGGATTAACATTTAGTGATTGTAGTTTCGTAATCGCTTCGTCATAAAAACACTTAAACTCGCCTGTGCTTTTCATCCACTCATTAGGGTTACCACCACTAACATGATTACTACTACCTGAAAACACAACTACTGGCTCTTTAATTTCTTCACCAGCAAAGTAAGTCTGAGCATATTGCTGCGCAAATGTACTCGTACCACTTCTAAGACTTGCCGGGTTTAAACCATGGAAGTAAAAATTAACATTACTACTACTTCCAGTCTTTGGAACTAAAATAGCTTCAACTCTACCCGTAGTCGGAGCAACACTTGACTGACAACTACTAACATAAGTGTAAACATCCGCACTAGCAAAACTAGTTACCTTAGTAACTCCGCCTGCATTAGGTGCTTGAGCCGCGCTAACTGAACTTGCCGCCGGCGCTTGGCCATTACACTCTGGAATCGCACTAGCAACTGCCACGCCTAGTGCGTCACCACCTGGACCGGTTAGATGTAAGCCGCCATTAGAGTATTCTGATTTTAGTTTACCTGTGCCATCGTCAAGCTTACTGTACGCATCTGCGTAAGCGTAAATTTGACTACCGACTTCGTTCTTAATCAAAGCATTAACTGCTGCGATCTTTGCTATTTGCGCTTGAGTATTCCATGGACTTTGCGCGTAGCCTCCGAACGGAGTTACTGAAACTCCGATGACTTTGATATTCGCTGCTTGCGCTTTGCCATAAACTTGATTCAAACGACTTACAATTTGCTCTGGAGTAATACTTGCAGTGCCAAAATCATTAGCGCCACCAAGAACAACTACATAATCTGGCTTTTGACTAGCAA
>CAZERP010000035.1:0-6166 GCA_964514805.1 Microcaldota archaeon | reverse complement strand
ATAATTTCAATACTCAGTCCACTAAACACAACCATCTCAACAAGCTACACAAACATACTAATCGGCCTCAACGAAAACGCCACAAACGTA
This sequence comes from Microcaldota archaeon, assembly GCA_964514805.1. Classification (GTDB taxonomy): domain Archaea; phylum Micrarchaeota; class Micrarchaeia; order Norongarragalinales; family UBA8480; genus CAZERP01. The sequence continues at coordinate 6,076 of CAZERP010000035.1, read as the reverse complement.
CTAGCATCAATAGACGGAGCAGCCAACGTATCACTCACAAGAATCCTAGACTCACTCTTCAACACAAGCGCATCAAGCCTAAATGACGGACTACACAACGTAATCGTCTACGCCAACGACACAAGTGGAAACCTAAACTCATCAAGAGTATGGTTCACAGTCAACGCAAGTGACCTATCACCCCCCCAAATAAACGTAGCATCACCACAAAACACTACATACTTTACAAACACAATATCAATATCCGTCGCCACAAACGAAAACGCAAGCACAGTACTCTACTCACTAGACGGCGATTCAAACTCAACACTAACTCGAATAACCGACACCCTCTATACTAAAACACTAAGTAGCCTCGCCGACGGACTACACAACGTAACCATCTACGCAAACGACACCAACGGAAACCTAAACAGCACACAAACAATACACTTCACAATCAGCATAAACGCCCCCGTAATAACCGTAATTAGCCCCGTATTCGCCTCATTCCACTCAAACCCAATAACACTAAACATAACCCTAAACGAAAACGCCTCCAACGCATGGTACTCACTCGACGGCGCAGCCAACGTAACACTATACAACACCAGCCGCACAAACTGGAACACAACAATAACCCCAACACAAGGCACGCACAGCGTAATATTCTACGCCAACGACACAACCGGACTAGAAAGCACATCAAACAACTACACCTTCACATACGACACACAACCACCACAATACACAAGCGCAACCTACTCCCCCGCAAGCCCAAACAGCACAGCAAACCTAACCTGCATCTCAACCTGGACCGACAACATAGACCTAAACTATGGAATAATACAAGAAAACTCAACCGGAGTAAACACAAACCACACAATCAACATCAGCACAACCAGCGGCCAACTAAACTACTCATTCAACGTCACACCATCAACAATAAACTGCACATTCTACGCAAACGACACAACCGGAAACCTAAACTCAACAACAATACAAATACAAATAGCAGACGTAACAAGCCCAACAATAACAAACATAATCAACAACCCCAACACAACCGCCGCTCTAGACCCAAACGTACAAGTCAACATAACCGCAAACGTAACCGACAACTACCAACTAGATACAGTAACCCTACAATACAAACAATACAACGAATCTAACTACACTAATGTAACAATGCAACTATCTGCCGGACTATACACTGCAAACTTCACACCAAACGCAGCCAACACATGGACCTATCGAATAGTAGCAAACGACACCGCCGGCAACACACAAAACTCAACCGAAACAAACCTAACAATAGAAAACGACCAAACCTACACCGTACAAAACACAATACTTTCAGTCAAATCAATAGTATTCACCCAACCAAGAAACGTAACACTAGGAAACATAACAATCACAAACACAGGAGACTCAACACTAAACTTCACAATAAATGCAAACAACACATGGATAGACCTAAACGACACACTACAAAACCAACAAAACTACACAATAAACGCAACACTCACACCCGGACAAACAACACAAATAAACGCAACCGCACTAGCATTTGACTTCCCAGTAGCACTATACTCATACGAAATCAACATCACTGCAAGCAACGCAACATCAAACATAACCACGACCCAAATCGAAGGCGCACTAAACATACAAAACGCCCCCGGCCCATACCTCGTACTAAACATAGTAGAATACTCCGCAACCGTAACACCAGGACAAAGCGCAGTACAACTAATAGCTCAAGTACAAAACCTAGGCACTACAACTGCAAATGACGCATGGATCGCATGGCAACTACCAGACGCATTTACCCTAACATCAGGACAACTAAACCGAACATTCGCAACAATACCACTAGGAACAAACGCAAACAACACAATCACAATAAGCGTAAACGAAAACGCCACAAACACAACCGTAACAATCAACGCCACAACCAACGCAACCGAATACACCTACGACACAGACTCCAAAACAATAACAATCGGCACACCCATAACAACAACCGAAACCACTGTAGTAACAACCGGCGGAGGAGCAAGCGGAAGTGGCTCAGGATCCGGCGGCGCACTAGGCTCAATCACAAACCTACTACAAGGCGAAAAAGTAATCCAATCAAACGATCTAATAGTAATACAAATAGGAAAAGACGCGCAGTTCGACGTAAAAATCAAAAACATATTCCAAACCGCAACAATAACCAACCTAACAATACAATCACAAGGATGGCTATCCGACTACCTAACATTCCAACCAAACACCCTCACCGAAGTCAAACCAGGTCAAGAAACCAAAATCACCGCACGCATAAACTCTCCCGAACACCTGCAAAAAGGATCATATGAACTAAACGTCATAATCAAAGGAAAAATATCTGACAAATCCGCAACTCAAACATTCATAGAAAACAGAAAAATAAGAGTAATCGTAAACCTAGTAAACCAAAACACCGCACAAGAACAAATAAGACAAGCAGAAGAAGCAATCAAACAACTACAAGAACAAAAACTACCAACACTCAAAGCTACAGAAAAACTAAACATTGCACTAACCTACTACCAAGCATACCTTTACGACGATTCATACCAAAACGCCCTAGAAGTAAATTACATGTACCAACAAGCACAAGAAGTCATTCAACGCCTACAAAAACTAGCTGATATAATAGGAACTCCAAATCTAATCGCCCAAATACTCGGCGTATCAAGACAATACACTACCACCAATGAACACGTCGCTCTAACTTACGCTGCAATAGCAAGAGAAGATTACAAATCCGCACTCGAATACATGAGCCAAGCAGAAGTATCACTGGCACTAGAAAAAACTCAGACTACACCAATACTATATACAATAGAAAACTGGCACCAAATAATAATCGCAATAATCGCACTAGCAACAATCGCATACTTACTACGCAGACGACTAATACAAATATCCATACAACTAAGACTAAACTACCTAAACCAAAAAGAAAACACCCTAATACAAGCAATAAAAGACGCCCAAAAATCAGGCTACCAACAAAAAGACATAAGCGTAAGTCAACTAAAACAAAAATTCCGCACTTACGAAAAACAACTAGCCCAAATAAGAAAAGAAAGAACAAACCTAAGACACTCAAGAGCACTAATATCAAACAAACAAGAACAACTAAACGTACTAAAACAACAAGAACAAACCGTAAAAGAACAAATCAAACAACTACAAAACACATACTACAACAAAGGAAAAATATCCGCAGCAGAATACCAAATACAACAAAACACCTATGACGCCCAACTAGCAGAAATAAAAGACGAAACGCAAACCCTCAAAAACAGAGGAGACAAAAAATGAAAATACTCACAATACTCCTAATAGTCCTAATCGCAACAACGGTGCACGCAATAAACGACGAACTACTAAAACCACAAGCACAACACGCGATAACAAACGCAGAAAAACTAATCAACCAAATGCAACAAGATCACCTACCAACAAAAAACGCCAACTATGACCTAAACCAAGCCAAACAAACTCTCAAAGACACCGATCTACTAGCACAAGTAAATACAAATTCCACAAACCTCACTCAACAACAAATAGACTCACTAAAAGGTAAAGACAAAACACAACTAACCTACCAAAACGTAATAAATCAAGCAAACAAAGTCACACAAATAAAACAAGCATTAGAATACGCTAGCGATACAATAAATCAAGTAAAAACAAAAACCGCTACTTACAAAGAACAAAACATAGACGTAGCAGAAGCAGAAGAACTAATCTTACTAGCTGAACAAGCATTCAAAAACGAACAAACCGACCAAACAATACGTTACACTACAAAAGCATCAGAAGAACTAGAACAACACAAAGCAGAAACAATAATACAAAAAACACTAATCGACTCAAGCAAAAACTACGTAGAAAAAAACGCGATACAAATAACAATAATACTAATAACACTCAGCACAATAGCAATACTCGCATACAATTACAATAAAAAAATACGCGCAAAAAGCAGAAAAGAAAAACTCAAAGCAGAAGAAAAAACACTAAAAGAACTAATAATACAAGTGCAAAAAGACAGGTACCAAACCGGCGAACTAGACAAAAAAACCTACGACTTACAAATCAAAAAATACGAACACAAACTAGCCAAAGTAAAAAACGAACTAGAAACACTAAAATCAATCAAAAACTAACTAATTTACTTCTTAGATTTCTTAACTGCCTTCTTCTTTACGGGCATATGTATCGTGTGCTCGCCATGAGTAACCTTAATAGTCTCAACATCAGATGACTTTACAACTGGTTCTACGGGTACTTGTTCATTAACCTTAACGGGAAGTACGCTTGGAACGCTTTTCACATTCAAAACTTGATTAATTCCATCTCTGAATTGTTTTAGCGCGTCACGTGCAAAACTGCCGCTAAACATAGCAACTCCGTTCTGTTCAATATTCACAGATATAAATTCAGGTGCAAAATCACGAAGCTCATTATCCATAACTTTAGGATACGCAACCGGAGTTAAACGAAAACCAAGCACGCCATTACTTGCAACCACATTAGGTCTAACTGTATTTTGCGCGTTTTGAGAAATACTAGGAATATCATTAAGCGCTTCAGGCTGCGCTTTAGAAAGCAAGTTAACAATAACAAAATTAAACAAAATCAAACCCGCAAAAAACACTAAGAAGTATAAACTTCCAGCTAGCAAAGACAAAACAATAGCAACTATTCCAACCCAGAACAGCGCATTAATTGCAAGTTGTTTAACTAAATTAAACTGGTTCATAACAAATCATTAAGAACGTAAAAACTATATTAAATACTACGCGCGGCAAAATCAATACTACTAACCAAAAACTCGAGGTAAAATCGTCACATGTTTCAAAAAGATAACTCCACACAAAAAGCAGTCAACTACATCTTTGAATCTCAAACACTTCGTTTACAAAAACACACGGGCCTATGGCACCTAGGAGTAAAAGACCCAGACTCAGTAGCAGAACACTCGCACCTAGCTGCAATCATAGGGTACGTACTAGCCAAAATGGAAAAATACCCCTACCCAGAAAAAATCTGCACTCGGCTAGTATTCCATGACCTACACGAAGCCAGACTAGGCGACCAACACAAAATATCCCCCAACTACTACAAAATACTAAAAGAACTCAAAGCCAGAGTAGACACCGAACAATGCGACTTGATAAACGCCCCAGAACTTGCAGCCCTACTACACGACCACGACGACACCGCGTACACAATATACAAAGACGCAGACTACCTAGAAATGGCATTCACCGCAAAAATATACGTAGAACAAGGATACGCCGCCGCACAAAACTGGATTGATCGAATAGACGACGTACTCAAAACTAAATCAGCAAAACTACTACTAAAAGAACTCAAGAAAACACAAAGCACAAACTGGTGGAAAAACCTAAAAGAACCAACAAAAAACCTAAAATACTAAAAAAATGAAAAAAGAACAACAAATTCTAGAAATCCGAACAAAACTCTACAAAAAATACGGCTACCCCGAAAACTGGATCGCCCAAGACGACCCACTAGACGCACTAGTCGCAGTACTACTCTCACATAATACCACTGATGCCCAAAGTTTTCCCGCATACGAAGAACTAAAAAAAAGATTTTCAACGTGGGAAAAATGCATGGCTGCGCCCGAAGCCGAAATTAAAGATGCTATAAAAAAATGCGGCCTAGCCAACGTAAAAGCCAAACGAATCAAGCAAATCCTAATAGAAATAAACCAACGCGAAGGAAAACTCGACCTAAACCACCTATGTAAACTATCCCCCGACCAAGCAAAAAACTACCTAATAAGTTTCAAAGGAGTCGGGCCAAAAAGCGCAGCAGTAGTACTAAACTTCTCATGCAAAATGCCACTATTTCCCGTCGACACTCACATTTACCGAGTACTACAGCGAACAGGAGTAATAAACTCAAAAACAACTCGCGAACAAGCGCACAATGAAATGGATGAATTAGTACCGGACGAGTACAAAACAGACTTGCACGTAAACTTAATCAAACTAGGAAGAGAAACCTGCAAAGCAAGTAC
>CAZERP010000034.1:0-6330 GCA_964514805.1 Microcaldota archaeon | reverse complement strand
TTGCACAGAAGGCGTCACAATTAGCGCACCACGCAGGTCGTAAAACAGTAACTGCGCAAGACATCAAACTTGCATCCCGACAATAACTCTTTATATCCGCTTTGCGGAGAAGAAGAAAACTAAGTAATTAAAAATTAATTGTTTAGTTTAACAATTTTTGTAGAATTAGTTTTGAAAAAAAAGAAGAAAGAGGGAAAAAGAACTAGTTTAGTACGGGGACTTGTTGTACATCACTTACTGCGTTGTGTGTTATTTTGAGTTGTTTTTCTTGAGTGGTTGTTAGTATTCCTAGTGGCGCGATTGTTAGTCCGTCTTTTTCTTGGAAGTCAAGGTATGCGAATTCTGCTGGTTTGAATCCGTAGTTTCCGTTTGGATCTACTTTGACTGCTTGGTATAGTGTTACATCTAGTATTGCGTCGACTGTTTTTCCTGGTAGCATTAGGTAATCTATTGTTGCTGAGAATTTTTTGCGTAGGACTTTGGCTTGGTGTTTTCCGTCTGCGTCAGTTACTGTTGCAGTGTCTGCGATTTCTACTAGTATTGTTTTGTATCTGTTTTTGAATACTTTGCCTGATCCGATTACGGTAGTTACTTTGTTGTTTAGGTCTACGTTTTTTTCTCCTGAGTATAGTACGGTTGCTTTGCCGGATGTGTCTAGTACTGAAACTTTAGTTATTGTTAGTTGTACGTTTGATACGAATCCTGGCGCGTCTTTTAAGTAGATGTTAAATACGCGTTGGTTCTCCGCCGGTCATTTCAGTTACTGTTGGTTTGGTTGTTACTGGTGGCGCGTTTGCTGGTGGTAGTGGGGTTGGGGTTGGCGTGGTTTGTTGTATTGTTGTGTTTGGCGTGGTTTGTGGCGCTTCTGGTGCGTTTAAGCATCCGAATAATAGTACTGCGAATGCGAGTACTGCAAATATTGATAGTATTTTTTTCATTTATTTTTTTTAATGCCCTCCTTGTGAGTCTGTAAAGATCGATGTTTTTAATATTATAATAATCCGCGTTTTTAAGCTACTAGTTGTCTTGCGGCGAGTAGTATGTCGCTTTTTGTTATTTGGCGTCTGCCGGCGTATCTTGCGAGTAATTTTGCGCGCATTATTACTTGTACTCCTGTGTCTTCGAGTTTTTCTCTGAGTTTTTTGCTTGCTTTTTCATCTACTCTTTCTGCGCCTGCTTTGCGTATGTAGTCGTCCATTTCGAATAGTGAAAAGCAGTTAGTTTTTGTGTGCGTCATTTTTTTACATCCCCCGAGGTATTTTTTGCGTATAGGCATTTACGTGTAAAGCGTTTGTCCCCCCGGATTTAGCTTTTTGTAAATGACTTAAAGTGGGAAAAAAATGTTCTAATGTAGTGTGAATAGGTTTTTGATTTTGGAGTTTATTGAGTATAGGTTTTTCTTTTTTTTGCCGGCCATTGTTGCTTTGGCCATTACTAGTGGAAATGGAACGTCTGGTTTTCTTTTCTTTTCTGCTGCATCTTCGCCTCTTAGTTGATATAGCGCGTTGAATACAGTGTTTTGTGTTAGTCCAGTGTATTCCATTATTTCGTTTAATGACAAGGCGTCTTTTTGTACGAGTGTTGAAATTACTTGTTGTTGTGATGGTGAGAGTTGTTGCCACCATGGAGCGTGTGATGTGGTAATTGATGATAGTACGTGGCTTGGTTTGAAAACGTCGTCTTCTACGTTTGTTTTTGTTTGACGCGTGGTTGTTTTGGTTGTTTTGGTTTTTTCTTGTTTAGTTTGTGGCACGTCGAATCCAAATGGCGTTTGTTTTGCAGATTGCGCGTCGCCATCTATGATTACTGCGTTTGGGTTTGGAGTTAGTCGTGAGATGTGTGGGTGTTCTTTGGCTTTTTTTACTACGCTTGCGATGAATTCATCTTCAATGTGATGTGTTACTCCGGCATCTCCGTTTGCGATTTTTGCTAGTTCGTTGTTTAATTCGTCGAATACGTATCTTGGAGTTAGTAGGTTTTGTTCTGTTAGTATTGAGTTTAGGTATTCTTGTGAGAATGGAGCTATTCCTTTTCCGCCTGCGGCATGGATCCTATGTGCGATTATATCTAGCATTTCTTGTTTTGAAAATGAGTTGCGGTGGAAGATGTTTTTTTCTCCAATTAGTTGTACTAGTGAGTCTGGAAGTCCAGATAGTTCTAGTCCACAAAATATCATACGAAGGTTAGGAATTTCATCTAAGAGATATTTGTACTCCATTGCTAGTTGTAAGTTTAGGTGCACTTCGTCTACAAATATTACGAGTTTTTTGGTGTTTGTTTTGGTTTTTATGTAGCTTATGAGTTCTGCGCGTTCGATTTTGTATTCCTGTTTTTTGCCTAGTGCGTTGAGTATTGAGCCTAATACACCTGGTTTTTTTTCTAAACCACATAGTTTTGCCATTTCTGTGAGGTCTAAGGGGGGTTCTTTGAGCATTATTTTGTCAAATTCAGTATCTGGTAGCGAATATAGTACGTAAAATAGGGCAGATGTTTTTCCTACTCCTTTTGGTCCTAGGATTGCGCATGCTTTGACGTCGAATGCTAGGCGTTCTACTATTTTTACGCCATCTAATGGCGCGTAGTATTGCATGAATGTTTCTTTGTCTTGTACTCTTAGGTCTTTTACGAATGGGTTTTCACTCCATTTGAGTTCTTTTAGAAGACGATCTTTAGCTTGAAAAACATTAGTTGCAGTCATTTTTTTAGTAACACGAGTTTATTTTATTGGAAAAAAAATGTTTTGGTTGAAAATTTAAAAAGAACCCTTACTGTTAAGAGGAGATCAGAAAAGCAAGGGTCTTTTTTTATTTTCAAATATATTGTCAAGCGTTTGCAGGCTTGAATTTTTTTCCAAATTTCCCACGATTTGGAAAAACATTACATAAAAGACATTTAAAAGCCTTTGTGTAAATGGCACTTACGTAAGTGACACTCATAAGTGACTCATTTTAGACGCGTAAGTGACACTTAAGAGGCATGTTGTTTTGTGGTTTTTTTAAACAAGTTAGCTCAAAATATTAAACTCTTTGGGCTCTATATGAATATTAAAAAAAATGACTAGTGAAAATTTGCCGAGTTTTAAAAAATTCGAACAAACGGTCGCGCAAAAGTTGCATTCAAAAAAAGTAACGCAAGTTTTTGGGCCTAGTCCTAGCAGTAGTTTCATAGGTAGGTTTGGTTATCCTAACGTATATGTTGGGCCAATGGTTATTTATGACGAGAGTTTATTTGCAAACAAGGACTTACTTAGTAATAATCGCAAATGGTACGGAATGGGCAGGGAAGAGGTTGCATGGCTTACTACGTCACTTGCACGGGGAGAAAGGACATCTTCAATTAAAAATTTGACAAGTAAGCTTGTTTTAGACATTCAAGATAATGTTTTGAGCACTAAAGCACTGGATTTAGAAATTAAACTTGAAAAACCGCTCTCTCCAAGTTTATCTTTTTCTAATTTTGAACATCCTACTGCCGCTGCCGCGCGCATGGAAACATTTACGTTAGCAGATAATCCAGTTATTCCTCGTAAAATTGACTCTATTATGAGTGAAAATGTCACAGTAAGAGAGGTTTTACCGGAATTAGTTAGTAGTTTTGATAATAATTACATCCAAAAAATACTTTCCGTTGGCGTTTTGGGTGAAAAAGAAAATAGAAAATTGGTCCCCACACGTTGGAGTATTACTGCAAGTGACAAAATGATTGCAGATTTATACATAACTGAGTTGAAAGATCATGCCGAGCTAAGTGAAGTCTTGGTTTACGAAAATAGTTATGTAGATAATCATTATCGCGTGTTACTTTTACCTGGCCCTTGGGAGTTTGAGCAATTTGAAGCGTGGAGTTTAAACGAAAAAGAAACAGTTGAACACGAGTACGAACCTTTTGAAGGCAGAAGTGATTATGCCGAGACTGAAGGTGGTGGCTATTACGCGGGCCGATTAGCAGTTAGTGAATTTCTTTCTAAGAAATTAAAAAGACAAGCACGAGTAGTTGTGTTTCGTGAAATTGGTAAGGAGTATACTATGGCACTTGGAGTTTGGCAAGTACGAGAGAGTATTAGACACGCTTTCGATAGTAAGCCGTTGGTTTTTGAAAATAAACAAGATGCGTTTAATTATTTGAAGAGTAAGCTTAGAATTAATTTTAGTAATTATTTGAATAAAAGTAATGTTTTGCAACAAAATAAGTTGACGAATTGGTTTTAGAAAAAAATTTTAATTTTTTTTCGTTTTTCGTAGGGAGAGCTTTTATACTGCAACTGTTTTCCTTTTGTTATGGTAATGAAGAAAAAAGCAGCTAAGAAAAAAGTTGCTTCAAAGAAAAAACCCGCAAAGAAGAAGCGCTAAATAGTTTCATTGTAAACTAGGTTTTTTTAAATCCAAACGCACTTTTTTCCTCTTTTTTCCTTTTATTTTTTTTTACTAATTCTGTTTTATTCGAATGCGTCTCTTAGTTCGTTTAGTGTATCTCTAGAGTTTTTATCGAGTAGTAGCATTAGCTTTTTACCGCAGCGGATGCATAATCTTGAATCGTCTAGTATTGTGTCGTAGCAGTCTTTGTGGTATGCTGCGCCGCAGAAGCAGTGGCCGTATTTTGATTGTGTTTCGTCTCCTACTTTAAGTACAAATGGCGCTTTGCATAGTTCGCAAACATCTGTTGAGTTACTTTCTGTTTGTACTTTTGGAGTGATTTGTGTTTTTGCTGCTGCTTGCGCGGGTAGTTCTTGTATTTGTCTAGTAGGCGTGTTGTTTTTTTGTACGGGTGACTGCGTGGTAGTAGGAGTTAGTTTTTGCATGAATTGGTTTTTTTGGTCGGGAGTTGGGCCGTATTTTTTGATTATGTCTTCTAGGTCCATTCTCCCTACTTTGCCTTCTATGTCTACTAGTTCGGTTATTTTTTCTTGACCTGCTGGTAGTATTTCTGCGGGTTTAATGTGTGGCGTGTGCGAGTGGGTTTTTTCGTCTTGTGGTTCTATTTTTTGTTTTAGTTCAGCATTTGGTTGTGGTTTGTCTTTTGGTTTTATTTTTTCTATGAATGTATTATAGCCTTCTATGCCTAGTCTTAGTTGTAGGTCTGCTCCTCTTACGAGTAGTCCTTCTTCGATTAAGTCAAGTATTCTTTCTTTGAATTGTGCTTCGTCTACTCTTGTTCTTTCTTGTAGGGCGGCGTCTTTTGATACGCCATCGTAGACTAGTTTTAGAACTTCTTTGTCGAAGGTAGCGAGTTTGAATTTCTTTTTTATCTTCTTTTTTGGTTTTACTTCGCTAGGCATGGTTGTTTTAGTCATCTCGGGTGATTGCAAATGATGCTTCTCTGTATGAATTTGAATTGGTTAATTTATAAAACCGTGTTTGGAAAAATCCATTTTCTCGGGCGAGGGGGTCTACTACCATTGCTATGTTGAATTCTTCGTTGAATAGGTCTTGTTGTGTTTGTACGTCGGTTGAGGATAGGAAGCATCCGAATGAAGGATGTGAGTGTGCCCAGCCTATGATTATTCCTTTGGTGTTGTCATATTGGGCTGCGAGTTTTGAGAATGCTTGTTTGTCGAATGATACGTGTACGTGTGACGCGTTGTTTTCGCTTGTTATGTAGTCGTTTATTTGTATGTATTTTTGTCCGTTGTGTTCGTTTGGGTTTCCTATTAGTAGGCCGATTGCTTCTTTTTTGTTTCTTGCTTCTTTTTGGAAGTGGGCGTATATTTTTTGTATAATTCCTACTGGGATGTATACTTCGAATGTGTTCATTGTGTATTGTTTTACTACGAGTAGAGTTAAATTTGCTTTGTAGTCTCGTTAAAAAGACTTTACGCTATAATTTAACTTTGAGATTATGAGTATTGACGATGATCAGTTTGATAGGCAAAAGCGAGTAGCTTCTTGGAGTCAAAACGTTATTACTAGTAGTAAGGTTTGCGTGGTTGGCGCGGGCGCGTTAGGTAATGAAGTAGTTAAGAATTTACTTCAATTAGGCGTAGTTGACATTACAGTTATTGATTTTGATGATATTGTAATTGCGAATTTAAATCGCTGTGTGTTTTTTACACGAGAAGATGTAGGTAAAAAAAAGGCAGATGTAATTGCAGCAAAAGCAGTTACGATTAATCCTAATGCTAGAGTTAACATTATTGATTCAAAAGTCGAAGAGTTAAGTGAATCTACGTGGAGCGCGTTTGGTTTTGTTTTTAGTTGCTTGGATAATTTAGGCGCGCGGTTGCACATTAACGCGCACACGTATGGAAAATGTGTTTTGATTGATGGCGGGACTACTGGTTTTATGGGCAAAGTACAAGTAGTTAGTAAAAATAGCAGCTGTTTAGAATGTAGT
>CAZERP010000033.1:6008-6453 GCA_964514805.1 Microcaldota archaeon | reverse complement strand
CTAGTTGAACTTTGATTACTGTTATTTACAGGGCTAATTATCGTAATTTCTGGTGCGGACACTCCAAGTAAAGATGAATATAGCGTGACATTTGTTAGTTCAGGCGTTTCTTGAGCTAAGCTTGATGTCATTGATATATTATATTGCAAATAACGTTGCGGGTTTAGAGTTAAGTTTTGAGGCGTTGAGTTATACGTAACTGGAAAAGTTGGTTGATCAGAACAATCACTATTAGCACACGTTTTAACTGAAACATTATATCGCGAAATACCTCGCTCATATAAATCTAAAACTTCAGTCGCAGATAAAGTTCTATTCCAAACGGCAAGTTCATCAAGATTACCTACTAGCGCGCCTACTCCCCCAGTTCCACCGATATAAACCGGCTCTGGAGAATTAGGTACACTCGTAGCTGCGTTGCCTCCTTTACTGACTGCATAACTAA
>CAZERP010000033.1:4165-5998 GCA_964514805.1 Microcaldota archaeon | reverse complement strand
CCATCAATATAGATAGCATACGTATCCGCACTAACTTTACCAGTATACACTAAAAGATGCCAATTGTTTATAGACGCAGTAGCAGATGTAGTTACTACGGTTCTAACGGTACTCCCAGATAAAGTACCATACAAATACATAGTTGGCTTCTGTGTACTAGCATAAAAAAAATAAAATTGTCGCCTACCTACACCTGAATTATATTTACCTAAAATACCCTGATTAGCCGCAGCACTAGCAGGATAAATCCAAGTAGCAACCGTAAAACCATCCGCACTATTAATTGCAGACTCTAATGAGTCGCTAATGTTAATGTACTTTGATCCACTAAAATATGTCGAAGCTGAACCGAGCTTATACCAACTTGTATTATAAACAGGACAATTAGCCGCAGCACAAAAACCATTTACCCCCGCCCCACTAGCATCATAAAAAAAAGTACTATTTTCACCATATTCACTTTGATTGTTAAAGTGCATTAAAAATACATTCCCAGTTAAATTAACCGGAGTAGTGACATCCGCTTCACCTACACTATAATCTTGGCCGTACTTATACTTACTAATTAGACTTAAATTCAACCAAGTTGAATTACTGCCCGCGTCAAGAACTGGACTTAAGTAAGAACCAGTAGTGTTAGTACCGTTTAGCGCGTAAGCAGATAATGTAGAGTTATACCCTGAATTTGCTAATGTTCCCGATTCTAATGAGTAAAACGCAGGGTTACTACTATTGTAAACATAAGTAAAGTTTATCGCGCTAGCTATACCTGCAAATACGAATATTAGCAAGATTACTGCTTTTAATGAAGATGGCGTGGGTACACTAAACATTCAACAAAATTACTATTTTATTACGCAGAAAGGGTTCAAATACCTTGCCCCTTAAATTACGTCTATTTTTTGTGTTTTTGGAGGACAATACACAAATTACTGCTGACGGTTTTGTTTACTTCTCGTCCGTTTTTTTCCCAGAAACTTTTAACTATTTTGAAACCTGCTTTTTTTGCCAAATTCTTTAGCTCGGCCTCGCCGTACAGATAATTGTAAACGCTTGAGCCTAGCCAGTCAGTGTAAATCACTTTTTTACCCTTCACTTTGTTCTCATACTTACTTCTAACAGAGAGTAAAAAAAAGCCACCTTTTTTTAGTACACGAAAAACTTCGGCGAAGGCGTTCAATCGATCTTTTTTATTATCCAAGTGATGAAAAACCGCCAAGGAAAAAACAGAGTCAAACATTTCACGCTCATACGGCAAAGCTGTGATATTACCAATAGATAGTTCGACTGTTTTTCCTAGTCGCTGCGCGGCATACGAAATAAGTTTTGGTGAAAGATCTACTCCGTAAACTTTTTCGAAATAACTCGTTAACACAGTTGTGTTTCGCCCATTACCACAACCCGCATCAAGTACAATATTTCCTTTGGAATATGGCAAAAGCATAGCTAACGCCGGAAGAGGACGTTTGCGGCTATTCTCCCAGCTATCTGCAGCCTTTTCAAAATCATTACAATAAACATCCCTAGAACGACGAGCCATTTCCTAAAAATTAGAACAGAAGAAGAAAATAAACCAACCGGATAAAAAAAATGAGAGCGAGCCCTAGGGGATTCGAACCCCTGACCTACTGGTTGCTCCTGCTCAAAGGAGAAACTTTTGACTAAACGTGTGAAGTTGTTTAGTTGGCATTCGAAGCCAGTCACTCTATCCAGGCTGAGCTAAGGGCCCAATAACATTTAGACGAATTATCGTTTTTAATTCCCACGCATTGCAATATATTTGAGTACATGATTAAGGACTATAACAAAGACGGTGGTGGAAAGTATGCGGAA
>CAZERP010000033.1:0-4148 GCA_964514805.1 Microcaldota archaeon | reverse complement strand
TTTGATTTTGATGGCGTGACTTATTTTGAAAAAGAAAGAGTCGACGCGCGTTTGAGTCGTGATTTTGGAATTCCTCGTGAAAAAGTCGCTGAATTTTTTAAGAATGAGTTTATAGATTGTCAAAATGGATCAATGGATTTGAAAGTTGCGATTAAACCTTATTTGAAAAAGTGGAATTATCCTCATTCAGCGGAGACCTTAATAGAATATTGGTTTACAAATGGAGAAATTAATACTGAACTGATTAATCTTGTTAAGGAATTACGTAAAAAGAAATTCATAACGATCCTCGTCACAAATAATGAAAAAACGCGTTTTGAATACATGGAAAACAAATATCGCCTATCTAAAATATTTGAGTTCATAATAGCATCTTGTGAAATTAAAAGTCGAAAACCCAATAAGGAATTCTTCGAAGCCATTTTAAATAAAACTCACACAACTCCTCAAGAAGTAGCATTTTTTGAAGATGAAGAAAAAATAATAGAAAAAGCTAAAGAATTTGGTTTTAAAGTTTACAAATACAAAGACGTAAAAACCACAAAAGATGAATTATTACATGGAACTTAAGCGTACGCGCAATGGTTTTATTTCTGCGAGTGAATTCGCTAAAGCAGCCGCGTGGCACGTACGCAAGTTTCCCGACTTACACGAAAATAACCCCCCTGTACTTAATGCGATTTACCATCCAGAGAATGGTTTGAAGGTTTTACGCCCAGAGTTATTTGAACGTGAAGCAGACGGCATAGCTATGCTTGCTTTGGCGATTGAAAAAATACGAAAGAAAAAAGTGAAATGAATTACTTTTTTTCTTTGAACGATAGAGATGCTGAGTTTATACAGTATCTTTTGCCATTGGGTCCAGGTCCATCATCAAATACATGACCTAAGTGAGAACCGCAGTTTGCGCAAGTTACTTCTACTCGAGTCATACCGTGAGAATTGTCTGGCGTAAGTGTTATTGCTCCATCTATTGCGTCGCAGAAACTAGGCCAGCCAGTTCCACTGTCAAATTTAGCATCAGATTTAAAGAGTTGAGCTCCGCATGCGCCACAATTAAACATGCCGCTGCGCGTCTCGTGCAACAATTTACCCGTAAATGGAGTCTCAGTGCCTTTATCTTTCAGGATTCTTTTTTGTTCGAGAGTTAATTTACTCCAGTCGACTTTTTTCATTTTTTGTCTACTGTTTTTAGTTTTATTTTTATGTTACCGCGGTTGTTGTCAACGTAGTTTATTTTTTCGACTTTACATGGGTGGTTGTTTATGTTGACAAGGTCTCCTTGAGATACGCGGAAGTCGTTTTCAGTACCAGTGCGGTCATAGTATGAGAGTGATGCGCGCATTTTTCCATCAGAATCTTGTCTGATGAGAGTTATTAGTACTTTTACTCCGGCTACGTTTTGTGGCGTGTTTTCAAATAGAGTTAGTTGAGTCCAGCCGCCTTCAGTTACACTAGGTTCTTTTAATGGCGTTTGGTTAGCAACTACATGATGGCTTTTGTCAGTTGAAGCGTTTTTGCCTTTTGTTAATATAGGCACTTGAGTTAACGGATTGACTTTAACTTCCGCTTTCTTATCCGGAGCGCTGCGCACTGGAGCTTCTTTTGTAGTCTCTGCGTGGTGTTTTGGCACGTGCGGGCTTTGGGTTTTTACGCCTAGTATTTGATCTACCATTGATTTGTTTACTTTGCGTTTTGGTGTGGTTCTTTTGCTAAAGTAGAATGATAGGCCGAATAGGATTATTGCTATGAATGCAAGGGTTGGGTAGAGTGTTGTTAGTTCCATTTATTGTTTTCCTCGTGTTTTTGTCTTTGGAGTGGTAAATATTACACTTAAGGTGAAGTTAAAGGCTACGGTTAAAACGCGTACGAAAAACATGGCGATGCTTAGTAAGAAGAGAATAATTAGTCCGATTACTATTGGCAAGTATTGCATTATTGTTTGGTATTCTTTTACGTTTGCGAGTTGCTTTTTAGTTTCTGTAAGTGAGGGTAGTTTGGCGTTTTGGTTTTGAGCGAGTAGTTGGCTTTTTATTGAGTTTAAAGCGTTTTGTGATTGTTGCAGTGCGTTGTTGTAGTTTGCATCAACTAAACTTGTTTTAGTTTCTTCTGGTAAACTGTTAAATGTTGGTATTTGGTTTGCTAGTTGTGGGGCAGAGGTTACTATTGGCGCGCGGTACGCGTCGTATGATTGTGCAGTGATCTGTGCGATTTGGTCTTTGCTAATTGTTTGGTCCGCACGTATGTTTCCTATTGCTTGAGCACATATTGGAATTACGCTCCCGGCAAGTTTTGGCGCGACTTGAGTAACGCCAGTTACAAATGTATCTTGATATGCAGAGTAGTTTGTTTGTACTGCTACTAGTGTACCGATGAATGCAAGGATTGTGATTACGGTGAAGACTTTACTAGTTGCTTTGGATGCGTTTTCGTAGTTGGTTTCGTTTTCGCTTGCAAAGAATGCGGCAGCACACATTGCTAGTGCGATTAGTATAAATGCGAAGAAGTGCGAAGAGTATAGCGCACTAAATACTCCGACTGCGATTAGGAATAAAATTGCGTGTATTGCAGTTTGTTTTTTTTCTATTTCTAGGCTTGAAAATATGGTTGTTGATATAGCACCAGCTAATACTAGTATGAATAGTACGAAGTTTGTTGAGTAGATTGTATCTAGTAGTGTTATTGCGTGGGATATGTTTGCTAAGTTTTGTAGTGATAGGTTTAGTTGGACGTAGAAGTAAAAACTTGTACTTAGTAGTATTACGGCGAGTAGAAGTAGGGGAGTTTTTGATTTAAGTTCGTCACTGATTAGTTCATCCATATTAGTCGTATGTGATTAGTGACAGGTTGTTTTTATGGGTTGTTAAAAAAAAAGAAGTAAGAATAAAAAAAGGAGAGGAAGTGAGAAATAAGCTTTTAGATATTACTTGGTTTGCTTGACATGTAGTATAGTCCTGCGATTACTAGTAGTATTACAAGGCCGATTGCTACTATTGATAGGCTTGAGTCGTTTGCAGTGAATAGTCCGGTTGAGTTGTTTGTGTTGGCATCTGTTGAGTCTGGTGTGATTTTGACTTTTGTGAATTTGGTTTCGACAGGGGCGGTTGTTTGTACTTGTCCTGAAACTGTTCTTACTTGGAATACTCCAGTTTGTGTGTCGTCAACTGTTACTAGCATAGTGTCTGTTACGTCGTCGTCTTGGCTTAGTCTTGCTTTGATTGTTGAAGTTCCGTAGTTGTCTGCTTCGATTTCTCCGTTGTGGTCGACGTCTACTATGTCACTGTCGGTTGAAGTCCATGTTACTTCGGGTGTGAATTCGTTTCCGTATTTGTCGGTTGCACTAACTTCAAGTTGGTATGAGTCGCCTAGTCTTAGGTGTTTTGAGTCGGGCGAGATTTTGATTGTTTTGGCGATTCCGTGTTCGATTTCGATGGTTTGTGTTTGAGTTACTTCTGCTCCGTTTACTGTTGCGTGTGCAGTGACTTCTACTTCTCCTTCTTTTTGTCCAGTTAGAGTATTACCACTTAAGGCAGCTGTTCCGGTTACTTCGTTTAGTGTCCATGTTGCGGTGATTTCGTCTAGTTCGTTGCCGAATTCATCTACTGCTAAGACGGTGAGTTTGGTTTGTTGTCCGGCGGTTGCTTTGGTAGTTGTGATTTTTACGTCTACTGGTTTTTCTTTTGGATATACTGCGATAGTTTTTGAGCCGATTACGCTGCGATCGTTTGCTAGTGCCACTGTAATTGTAACGTCTCCTGCTTGTTTAGCAGTGTAGGTTCCGTTGGCATAGATTGTTCCTTTGTCTGCAATCCAGATGTATTCAAATGCAGCGTCGTTGTCGTAGTCTCTTGCGAGTTGTGTGTCTGCATCGTCTTTGACTTTGGCTTTGTATTGGACTGTTTGTCCTGCGGTGAGTACTAGTGGTCCTTTGATTTCGATTTGACTTGCGCTGCCTGTTTCGATTTTGACTTGCGCTGTGGTTCGTGCGATTTCTACTTGTCTTGCGTTACTAATTGAGACTACTCTTGCAGTTACGGTTACTGTTCCGAGTTCTTTAGCTGTGAGTAGACCATCTTGGTTTATTTCGGCTAAGTGGTTGTTTGAAACGCTGTAGATTACGTCGACTTGTGAGTCTTGTGATAAGTTTA
>CAZERP010000032.1:0-6540 GCA_964514805.1 Microcaldota archaeon | reverse complement strand
ATGCATGCCCCGACGCGTAACTCTTTCTTTTCTCTGGAAATCCAAAAGCCTTGACAATCTAATACTACGTTATTAGTTTGAACTTCAAGACAATTACGGGGAGAGCCAACACTGTAATTATTAGTTAAGTTAGCCGTAAGAGTATAACTTCCCGCTACAGTGATATTTTGACACACATTAACGTTAACTGCGTTTGTGTTGTTTGTTAAGAAGAAGATTGACACTACTAAAGTTAGTAGAAATAACGTTTTTTTCATAGGTAATAAAATAGGAAGAAGAGGTTAAAAAAGGTTTTATCACTTAATCGTTATTTCTTAGTGGAATATCAATTCCCCCACTATCTGTTTTCATTGATTGGGTTGAAATTGTTGTTCCTTTCTTTCCGCCGAACTTTAGTACCAAAAACACTACTACTACTAGCGCAATTAAACCTACGATAGGTAGCAATAAGCCACTTAGGTCGAGTCCTTTTCCAGTTGGTTTTTTGACGTCTGTTTTTTCAGTTGGTT
Organism: Microcaldota archaeon; assembly: GCA_964514805.1. Lineage (GTDB taxonomy): Archaea > Micrarchaeota > Micrarchaeia > Norongarragalinales > UBA8480 > CAZERP01. Next base: position 6,031 of record CAZERP010000032.1, on the reverse strand, counting down.
TTTGGACATCTGTTTTAACTGGCGTTTGACTTTCAGTTGGTTTAACTACCGGCGTTTCTATTGGAGTTAATTTTAGTATTGGTTGTGCTGTTTTGGTTTTGAGGTCTTTGAAGTCAAATATTACTAATTTATCTATTGCAAAGGTTGCTTTGAATGTTTCTCCTTGCGAGAGTTTGACGTTTGGCCACGTTAGTATTATTGAACCTTCGGTTACAACTGCTTGTGGATTGGCAGTTACGTTTAACGCATACTTAGTGTAATTTAGAGGCAACTCAAGCGATATACTACCTTGTTGGTTTTCTTGTGAGGCATATGTCATTGTGAAGGTTGACTTGTTTAACGTATAACTACCAACTAGCGCGACTCCGTTGTTGAAGTTAAGATTGAGTACTGATTCATCTTCACCGGATGCGGCTGCGCCTCCGCTACCACCACCGCCTCCTCCACCTCCTCCGCCACCGCCACCTGCAGGTGCTGCGGCCGTTTCAGTTAACGCGAGGTTTGCAATGAATAGTTGTTGGGTCGTGTTTAGTAGTATTGTTCCCGAGTTTGAGTCATATCCGGTTTTGCTTGCATTGTAGGCTAGATTTGAGAAGTTATAGACTACTCCAGATCCAGTTACATTATAGACTAGTGTCGTTATGTTGTAATCGGCAAATCCGCTCCCAGTAGTAGTTGCTGAATAAGTACTGTAGTTATTAGTAAATGTCGTAGCGCCAGAGAGTGCACTTCCACTTGAAGTTACATTTAATCTAAATGGAGCAATGAATTTTACACTTGAACTACTATCAGTTATGTTTGTTATGTTGCGAGGGTCAACTGAAGAGTTAAATAAGTTAAATTGAACTGAACTAGCTTGAATTGACATATTACCTGAAGTTACAGTTACATTAGTGAAGTTAACTATAATATTAGCAGTATCAGTTACAGTTGCATTAACCGCGCCATGCAATACAGTATTTACAAAAGTTAGATTACTGGTCACATATAACGCATAACTAGATGCACCACTTGCATTAAATGAACTGTTATACACCGCACCTACGCCATAGTCATATAGTTGTACTGCGGCTCCACTTACCCCCGTTATTTTCACAGAGTTGTTGATGAAAGTGTTGTTTATTCCCCCACCTGCGAGGCCAATAATGTTACTTTGACTTGAGGATATGTTTAGGTGTTTGAATGTATTGTTAGTGTTTCTACGTACTGGAAATGCAACTGAATTTAATACTCCAATTGCAAGTGAATCGCTTAGATTCATCATCCCATATTCGAAGTTTGAATCGTTTACTTGTTGTGCTAGATAAATTCCAGTAAATGAAGTGTTATACATCGCAAAGTTTGAGATGTTTGACGCAGTTACATTGTTTAAGTCTGCTCCATCATATGCATTTACCGTAGTGAAGTTATAGGCAGTGAAGTTTGTAAGTGCAGTTTTTGCGTTTATTATTGAAAGTCCTGCTGCGTTTGTTCCATTGTAGTTGTAAAAGTTACAGTTTTTCATTGTGACGTTTGATGAGTTAGTCCAAAAGCCAACGTAGTTACTAGGCGTAGTTACGCTTGGAATTGCAAAGTAGCCTTGACAATCTACTATTACGTTTGACACGGACACGTTTATGCATGCTCCGCCTCCAGAATGAGACACATTGTTATTTAGATAATATGCTCCAGCCGCTGTTGCATTAAAGCATGCGAATTTATCATCAGATGATACATTAACTTTTACGGCGAAGTCAAAAAATCCACTTTGATTTAACCCAGTTACGTAAACCCATGTGATGTTGACGAAGTTAGGGAAGTCAAAAGCAACTACAGTCATGTTTGACGCATTATACGGAGCGTAAGTTGCATTGTAGACTAACGCAGTGTAATTTCCTTTAAGGAGCCCAGTTGTTCCTGATACACCTGCAAATTGATATCCACTTAAGTCAGGAGATCGATATGCAAATACATCTAAACTTGTAGCATTGTATTGCGTATTATGCAACGTCCATAACGAAATATTAACTGATTTAGATACGTTAATTTGCGCAGATGCACTGGGCGTTGAAATATTTAATAGAGATAAATTACTATTGATGACTGAAATATTTCCGCTTATAGCCGTAGTTAAATTACCCGAAGATATTGTAGAGTCGATAATTGAAACTGTAGATGCAAGTGAACGTACGGCATGCGCATTACTATAAATAACTGTATTATAAATCGTTAAGTTAACCTGTGACGTAGTATCTACCCCATGTGAAGACACCGAAGTGGTATTAATTCTAATATCACTATTTGCTAAAGTTAGGTTATTTACACTACTTAAAACTAAACCATCTCCCGTCCCCGCACCAGTACGTACCATAGATATATTGGCTCGCGAAATAGTGGAGTTATGTACGGCAGACAAGGATAAACTAACTGCATTAGCTAATCCCGTCGATAAGTTTATGTCACGCAAAACTAAATTATTAAAAGTAGTAGTTGGATTTACCCAAATTCCGGTGAAAAAATTAACAACTGTTGAATTAGTTATTGAAACGTTCCTAACCGCAGGTCCAAATATATAAATGGCCGCCTCAGTAGCACTCGATCCGTTGAAGTCGTAAATAGAACAGTTGTTGATTGTGACGTTTGATGAATTCACTGCAATTGCAATTAAACCATTAGGCGTATCATCACTTGTTAGTATTGAATACCCCTGACAATCTAGAACTACATCTGATGCATTTACTTCAATACAGCGTGGCGCGTTTGCTGATCCAGCTGCACCTAAACCAGTCGTAGTTATGTTACCCGTTAAGGTATAACTTCCAGTTGAGTTTATTGTCGCGCAGCTTGAAAGTGGACCTGCGAGTGCAAATGCCGATGCGGCTATTAGTACGAGTATTACTTTGGTTATTTGAGTTAAGTTCATTTTAAAAAATTAAGACCTCACGCTAGTGAAATTAATTAGGTTAAACTCGTTTAAAAAGCATTAGATGTGAAAAAAAATGAAAAAAGGAAGGAAAAAAAGAATTGCGGGCGCGGAGAGCGCCTGCGGGTTAAATTTATCCGAATAAGCTTGCAAGTCCTGCTGCTGCTTCTTCTTCTTTCTTTTCTTCAGTCTTTTCTTCTTTTGCTGGTGCTGCGGTTGATGCGGCTGCTGCTGGTGCTGCTGCGACTACTGCGGCTTGTTTGACTGCTTCTTCGATGTTTACTCCTTGGAGTGCTGCGACGATTCCTTTGATTTTGAGTTCGTCTACTGTTGCTCCTGCTGCAGTTAAGACTTTCTTTAAGTTTGCTTCGTTGATCTCTTGTTTTGTGTTGTTTAAGAGAAGTGCTGCGTATGTGTACATCATATTATTAATTTTCACCGTTTATTTTTCGTATTTTTTTTATAAAAGATTTAAAGTGGAAAAGGAACTAATTCATTTTTGAAAGCGTTTTATGCGGGAGGTTGTTGTGCTTCTCCTGCTGTTTCTTGTGCTGGTGCTTGAGTGCCTGCGTCGAGTGAGTCGAGTTTTGCGACTTTGGTCACTGCGTTGGCTTCTCTTGCTGCTTTCATGATGAGTAGTTCGATTGATGTTTCGTTGAATATTTCTGCGTAGACACAAAGGTTGACTGCTTCGCGGTGCGCGGTTGCGAGGTCGGCTTTGAGTTGTACTTCGTCGATGTTTAGAACGTCTGCGTTGTAGAAGTCTCCGTTTTCGAATACTTGTTGTACTTCTACTCCTACTTCGAATGGTTCGATTCCGAGTTTGGCTAGGATTCCTGCTACTTGTGGGGATATTGGAGTTCCTTGTTTTGCTACTACTGAGTCTTTTGAAATGACGATTTTTGGTCCTTGGATTTTTGCGTCGATTTTAGCTTGTTTGAGTTCAGTTAAGACTGGGCCTGGTGGTAGGTTTGTTTCTCCTGCTGGGACTATGATGTCCATTGGGGCGAGTTGTCCTGCTTTGGCGATTGTTCTTGTTTTGTTGTCTTTGAATAGTTTGTAGAGTTTGAACGCGTCGAGGTCGGTTACGATTAATACTTCGCTTCCAGTCATTTTTTCTTGGAGTTTTGCGGCTTCTGGTTTGGCTTCGTTTAGTGCTTTTTGCATTAATGTTTTACGGGCGACTATTACGTCTGCTTGTCCGCGGATTTTCTTTTTGATTGCGTTGTATTGTCGTGATTTGAGTCCTGCGATGCTTGCGACTGCGATTACTTTGTGTGCTTTGAGTTTGTCTTTGATTTGGTCAACTGCTTGTTTTTTGTCGTTTTTAGTAAGTACCATATTTTATTTCAACACCTTTATACTTTGACAGCTGGGCCCATTGTAGTCTTTATGTAAACGTTTGTGACTTGTGATTCTGGGATTTTCTTTGTGATTGCGTCGAGAACTGCCATTACGTTTTCTAGTAGTTCTTCTTGTTTCATTTTTTCCTTTCCTACAATAACGTGTACTGTTGGGAGGTATTTGCCTTTGTTTTTGATTACTACGGTGTGTTTAGCGCGTTCTACTGCTTCTTTGATGTTTGATCCTGGTAGTAGTGGTCTTGGTAGTTTGCCTTTGGCTCCTAGTACTTGTCCGAGGGCTTTTCCGATTTGTGCCATGAATATTGGTTGTGCGAGGATTGTGTATTGGAGTAGTTCTTTTTGTTTTTTCTTGTCTGTGAATGCTTGGATGTCTGCGGCGTTGAATACGGCGTCTGCTAGTGTTTTTGATTCTAGTGCGACTTGTCCGTCTGCGAATACTGCGACTTTGACTGGTTTTGGTGCGAATGGCATTACTACTTCAGCGTTTAGACGGTTTTCTGGTTTTTTGAAGTCTACGTTGTTGAAGTTTACTGCGATTTCTACTGATTGTTCGAATTTAGCTTTACCAGTGCCATCAGTTAGGGCTTTGGTTAGACCTGCTTTAAGCTTATTTTTATCCATTAATTTTAATCACTTATGCTCTTCTACTCAAGACGAGTAGTCTCTTAGTTGTTGTTATAGAGTCTCAAAACGAGCGTTTTTGAGGTAATTATAGAGGAGAAAAGAGGTTTAAAAACGCTTTGTTTATTGGAGTTTTGAGTCCCATTTGCCGTTTGCGATTTCTTTTTGGAATTCTTTGGCGTTTTTGCCTTCTACTGTGACTCCTAGTGAGACGCATGTTCCTACGATTTCGCGTACTTTGGCTTTGAGTGATTTGGCTAGGGTGTTTGTTCCTTTCATTTCAGCTACTTTTAAGAGTTGCGCGAATGTGAGGTTTCCGAGGTTTTTGTTGCCTTTGGAACCTGCTTCTTCTCGTACTGGTTCTTTTAGTCCGAGTTCTCCTTTGATTAAAGAGCTTGTTGGTGGTACTCCGACTTCAATGTGGAATTCTTTTGTCTTACTGTCAACGGTTAGTTTGATTGGTACGGTCATTCCGGCGTATGATTTGGTTTGGGCGTTGATTTCTGCGATTACTTTGCCTGGGTTTGCGCCTGAGCCTGCGATTGCTGGTCCGTTTGGTGGGGCCATTGTTGCTGCTCCGCCTTCGACTAATAGAGATATTGTTGCCATAATTTTACGTTTTCACCGATAAATGTTATTTTTGATATACTTTACAGTACATCCTTTAAAATTTACTTTTTAATAGAACCAGAAGCTAATTAGTAGTGAAAATTGAGGTTAAAAAAGGTTTACTTTGTTTGTTTTTGTAGTTTTTGTAGTATTATTTGTCCTAGTGCTGCGTGGTGTGCTTTTGGGGATAGTGGTTTTGCTGTGTATTCTTGGGGTACGTCGTCTTCGTCGTTTTTGAAGCCAGTCATTTTACCGTAAACTGCTATTACTAGTTTGTGTTGTGTTTTTTCTGCGTTTGTGTCGCGGTGGTAAATTATTACATCCCCTGGGTTTACGATTAGTCTTGTTTCTAGTGGTAGGCGCGCGTGTTCTTCGCTAGATAATAAGTGTTTTTTTACGAGTAGACCTTTTGTTTTGAGTTCGTGAATGTTTAGTGTTTTTGATTCGATTACCATTTTAATAATTTATAGAATGAGTTGGAATAAAAAGAGAAGAGAAGAGGAAGTTATTGTTGGTTTGCGGGTTGTATTACTTT
>CAZERP010000031.1:0-6766 GCA_964514805.1 Microcaldota archaeon | reverse complement strand
TTTGTTAGGTTTCCTACTTGTACTTTTGTGGCCCAGCCTTTTTGTGCTAGGTCTTCTCCTGATGCTAGGAGTAGGGTTATTGCTAGGTTTAGTTTGTCTGAGTATTCTTGGTTTACGTAGAATTCTTTTTCGCTAAATAGTTCGGAAAGTATTGAGAATTGTGAGTCGGTTAGGGTGTTGAAGTCGGTTAGTTCTTTGACGTATTTTAAGACGGTTGCGATTCCTACTTTTTCGGGTTTGTATACTTTGCCGTTTAGCGCGTCGATGAAGATGGTGCCGTTTTTTAGTTGTATGCACCAGAGTGGGTGTGTGATTTGTTTTTGTACTGAGTATTCTCTGGGTACTTCGTTTACTTCTACTGTTTGTACTCCGCTTACTGGTGGTAGTACTGTGATTTCGGTTTTTTTTCGTACTCTTTTTTTGCTTAGGTTTTGTGCTTCTCCGCCGTGGCTTGTTTTTTTGACGCGGATTTCTACTTTGAGGTTGGCTTCAGTAGTTTCGCCACAGATAATGGCTGTACCGGGGGGCATTCCTTGGAGTTCGTCTGCCATTGATTCGTCAAATTTTTCTATTGATCCTGCGATTGCTTTGACGTCGTTTGGGTTGGTCATTTTTAGGATTAGTTGAGTGTTGCATTGTGATACTACGCTTTTGTCTATGCGGGCAGGACGTTGTGTTACGGCGCATAGTCCTAGTCCGAATTTTCTTCCTTCGCTTGCTATTGTTCTTAGAATGGCGCTTGATGCGACTGTTCCGAATGATCGTTCGGGACAGAAGTTGTGTGCTTCTTCTACTACGAGTAGGAATGGCGGTATTTTGTCTAGTTTTCTAGCGCGAAAGAGGTCGGTTAGTAGTCTGTAGACTGCGATTTGTTGTATTTCTACTGGGGCGCCTTTTAGGTTTATTATTGATATTTTGTTTGGCGCTACGAGTTTTTCTATGTCGGTTGGTAGTTCGGAGAATATTCCTGCTTCCATTAGTTCTTCTAGTGCGCCTAGTATGCCCCATTTTATTCCGACTTCTACTCCTTCGAGTTTGTCTACTATGTCTTGTAGGTGGTAGTCTTTGCCTTTTTCTTCTTTGAGTTGTTTCATGCATTCGTAGAGGACGTAGAGTTGTTGGTTGTTTAGTTTGGTAGGCATTATTGATGAGAGGTCTCTTGATGAGAGTCCTTCGTCTGATAGTAGTAGGCGTTCGTCTTCTTCTCCGAAGCCTAGTGTGAATTCTTGTAGTTCTTTTGAAAAGGCTTTGGGTTTGACGTCGAATTTTTTCATTAGTTCTAGTTCTTTTTTGTTTTCGTTTGGGTATGCAATGGAGCTGTATTCGCCGTGTGGGTCTATTACTAGTACGGGTATTCCTTTTTCGGTTAGTTCTTCAAGGAGTACTCCTACTGCGTAGGATTTGCCGCTTCCGCTTTGTGCGAGTACTGCTATGTGTTTTGTAACTAGTACTTGTGGGTCTAAGTAAATCTTGAGATCTGAGTAGCCGTCGAGTAGTCCTATGTATAGTCCTTTTTCGCTTGCTTCTTTTAGTCCTAGAATTTTGGCTATGAATGCGCTGTCTGCTCTCCATAGTAGCGCGCCGGGTGCAAATGGAGTTTTTGGTATTCTTTTGATGTTGTTGTGGTCGCGAAAGCCGATTACTGTGACTTCGCCTAGTGTTTCTATTTCTCCGCTTTTGCTTTTTTGTTTGTAGAGGTTGTGTATCATTCCTAGTACTAGTCCGTCTACGTCGTGTTGGGCTACTACGAATTCCCCTCTTTTCAAAGAGACGTCGCTTACGCTAACATGGAAACTAAAACTACTGGATTTACCTATGATAGACGCAACTGACATACTCGTAAGACACCAAAAAAATGAAAAGTGAATGAAAAGAAAAATAGAATTGAATAAGTATTACGGGGGAAATGGTTTAAACCGTTGCGACTAGAGCGGAATTGTTTTTAATAGCTTACTTTGTTTTATTTTGGTTCGATAATTTAAATGGCTAAGCGTATTGTAAGTGATTTTAGTATAGGTAGTATTTTGCCAGGTAGTAGCAAAGCTCCTTGTTCGTATTTAGGTACGGGAGTGAAGCATCAGATGCGTAGCCCGCCTGCTATTTTTAACACACCACTGGATGAGTGGATAGATGTTCCGCGTAGTGTAGGTAATTTGGATTTGTATTTAGCTCGTAAGATTAAAGCAGCTAAAAAGCCAGTTAATATTTTGGATATTGGAATTGGGTCTGGAAATCAGTGGCTTGATTTTGCAAATAAGCATGGTTTCGAGATAGGCGTACATTTCAATATATATGGTAATGATTTAGGTAAACGGCACATACATCCGGATTTGCGTTCTTTTGTTAAGTCGTGTCCGGCGAGTAAGTTACATAGATTTTTTGAAAAAGGTTCTATGGATTTTGTCGTATCGCATTCAGGTATGCATGGAGAGGCACTTGCTGGTTTAGAAAATGCCATTCATTTAGCAAAGCCAGGCGGAGAAGTTATTGTTAGCGCGCATGAGTTTGAATCAAAAGATGTTGATTTTGAAAATCATCACTTTGAAGTGATTAGTAAAAGTGAAAACGAAGAGCACCCGGGTAAAATTTACGGGTTACATTTAAGGAAAAAGTAAGCCAATTAGATTCCTGCGAGTAGTGCAGTTGAGGATATTGTGTCTCCTAGTCCTACTGTTGTTTTGACTTGGTGGGAGTGTTGTGTGGGTGTTAGTATTACTGTGTGGTTTTTGAGTTTGGCGATTCCTGTGTTTGTGAATTCGTTTTTCTTTAGGAATACAGCAAGTAAGTGTAGTTGGTTTAGTCCATCTGGGGAGAGGTGTACGTTTAGCGCGTTTGCTACTTCGCTTCGAGTTATTTCCATTCCTTTTTCTGCTCTTGCGGTTGCGACTAGTGATGAGAATAGCGATGCGGTTCTTTGTTTTCTTGCGTCGAGTTTAGAATCATCGGATATGATGATTAGTGAGTAGCCTAGGTTGTGTACGTGGATTCTCTTTAAGTGTAATGTTTCCATTACTGCGTGGGCGGCTTTGTATGTTGCGATTGAGTCTTCTTTTTTGGCTAGTTCGCGTGCGAGTTTTGAAAATCCTAGTTTATCTGTGAGTTCTACTAGTTCAATTTCATTAATTCCTAGTGAGTCAATGTGGTTTTCTAGGTGTTCGTAGATCCACTTTTCTATCTTTTCGTATTTTGCAGGTATGAATTCTACGTGTACTAGTATGTTTGGATTGTGAGCTTTTAACATTTGCAAGTAGAGCGCTTCTTTGTCTAGGTAGTGTTCAAATGAAACTCCTTGCGCGTCGATTGGTTCTAATGAGTGGTACCCTGCCATGAATGCAGCAGAAAGTTTTTCGCCTAGTTCGGGAAGGTGGTGTGCTAGTTCGTCGTCGAATCCTGCGAGCGGAGGGCATTCGGTTGCGAGTATTACTCTGTTGGATCTTGGCGCAGTGAATGTTTGATTGGCAAATGTTATCATGTCGCCTTTGTGGTATTCGAATACCCAGTTTACTTTGGTTTTATCTGTGGAGACTATGTCTCTTCCGGGCGTTAGTTTTACGCCAGTTTGTGTGATGGTAGGTATTGTTATGCGTGGATTTAGGTATCGTGTGAATTGTTTAGATAAGTGATGCGCATATAATACAGGTGAGGCGTTTAAGTTGGCTAGTTGGTTGGCTATTATTCCTGCTTGTCCTCCTACTCTGTAGGTGGCTGCTTTGCCGAAGTTTTCTATAAGCCACTCTGTCACGTGAGGATTTGCGTATAGCATCATTGCTTTGCCTGTGCTGAATGCTTGTAGTATTGCTGCGAGGAATATTTGGGGCGAGTCTACTCTTCGGATTTCTCTTTTACTTTTTCGAATTATTGGTTTTTCGTCGTTTACGCCCCATGCATTGAAAAGTGCTGCAAATGCTTGTTGATTGAAATGGACTACTGCATCTAGGTGCGCGTTGTAGGCACATAGCGCGCTTTTGTGGCGAATTGTAGTTAGACTGGCTAGTGCTAGTCTCTTGTGCCAAATGCGATTAGTAATTTCCATTTTATTTTCTGTAATTGATTATGTTTATAGCGTATTTAACTGTTTCAAATGGAAAGGTTAAAAAGGAAAAAGTTGAGTACTTGTATTCTTATATATTCAAAAAGTCATTGTTTTGATTAGCTAATATTTTTAGGTGAAAATTTTTTGTATGACTAAAGGTAAACATGAAGTAACAGTGTATTCTACTACGACCTGTCCTTATTGCGTTTTGGCTAAGGATTTTCTAAAGAAGAAAGGCGTAGCATATAAGGACGTTAACGTTTCAGTAGACGAAAAGGCGGCTCAAGAAATGATTGAAAAATCAGGCCAAATGGGCGTACCTGTAATTGACGTTGATGGCGAAATCATTGTTGGTTTTGACAAAGCTCGTTTAGATAAACTAACCAACTAAACCTCTTCTTTCCCCTTTTTTTAATATCTCATTTTAACTGCAGGGTAAATTCTTTCTAGTACCGCGTGATTTTTGACTCTAGTAGCTAGTGTTTTGAATCGGTTGAATCGCCTACTTGGAACTACATTTCCAATATCTTTTTCTCTTTGAACTGCGGTGTTGCATTTTTCTATAAAATTAGTCCAACTGTTTGAATGATAAAAGTCGATTGGTAAATCTGCTACTTCGCCGATGTGGTCTTTTAGTACGTCATGCATTGCACGGTTAATATCTAGTTGGTACATCTCTGCAACTCTAGTGGATTCGGCGATATCGCGTCTTATTTTTTTTAGTCGTTCATCGTCTGGGTTTTGGGCGCGAATGTGCTCGTGTACTAGCATGCGGTCAAAGTTTGCGTTGGCAATTTCATATGCTAAGTAATCCCCGTGAAATATATCGGATAGTTTGTCTTCGTCGCTTTCGGATTTATCTTCTGGGTGTATGAATGCTAGTGATTCTCTGCCGGCAGTTGCTACTGCGGGTTTATCAAACATGTCTGTTTGTAGTGATTGTTTTAATTCTCCAGCTGAGCTTTCGGGAAGTATTGATTTTAGAAACGAGATCATTTTTCTCCTAAGTGGATTCATTATGTTTGGCCTTGCTTGTGCAAGTTTTAGCATTTCTTCTTCTGGGATAGTAAAAGCCTCGCTTGCGGGGTGGACTGCGTATAAGTGATGGTATTTTCCAATGAAGCCATCTAGTAGTTTGCAGTGTTGATCAGTTAGTTTGAATTCTTTTTTTAATTTATGAACTAGTGCTTTTCTTATTAAAAAGTGGCCAATTTCGTAATGGAAAACGCCCCGTGTACCTTTATTTGCGGCACGTAAATACTTGTCTCTGCGAATTGCAATATCTTCTATTTGTTGCATTTTTTTAAAATCTAGTTGCGTAAAGTTGCGAGTGAGTCTGGCTATTTTTGTGATTTGACTTGCAGTAAGTCCAAAAGATTGAAGAGTAGTTTTGTCTTCGCTAGCTACCATTAGTTTACTTGATTATAACTCGTAGTTATTTAAACGGTTATTTTTGCAGTTGCATATAAGTGCCATCTGGTTTTGCTTCTTCGCATTATGGCGATTTTGTCTTCTTTTCCTACGCAGACTGGTTTTTTGAGTTGAAGTTTGATTTTGTTTTTCTTTTGCGCAATGACAAATCCTACTGTTGTTGCTGTTCCTATTCCGAGTACTAATGGTTCGTTGATTACGAAGGTGTCTGCGAATTTTTCGCTTTGTCTTACTAGTGGCGTGATTTCTACGATTACTTCGCTTAGTACGTCTGGTAGCTCACCTGGTTTTCCAATGACGCTGCCTACTAGCCCATCTCCTTTTGCAAGTGCGGGGTCGAGTGTTGTTCCGACTGCAATTAAGCCTCCGGCGTGTGCGGATTGGAGTTTGTTTTTGCCTGCTTGTAGTGAACTGATTTTTGTTTTGATTGGAAGGTAAATTATTTTGTCTTTTTTGTCTTTGGCTACTCCGGGTCTTACTTCTACTTCGTCTCCGACTTTGAATTCTCCGCTTACGATTGATCCGCCGATTACTCCTCCGACTAGTTTGTCGAGTTCTGAGCCGGGTTTGTTTACGTCAAAGCTACGTACGACATACATTGTGCTTTTGCCGCTTTTGCGATCTTTTGCGGTTATTGTTGTTAGTAGTGTTTCGATTAGTGCGCTAAGATTTAGTCCTAGGTTTGCGCTGGTTGGTATGATTGGAGCGTTTTCGTATTCTGTTCCTTTGAGGAAGTCTTTGATTTGTTTGTGGTTCTTCTTGGCTTGCTCCTTACTGACTAGGTCGACTTTGTTTTGTGCAATTACGACGTTTTTGATTCCAGCTGCTTGCAAAGCCATTAGGTGTTCTTGTGTTTGTGGTTGTGGGCATTCTTCGTTTGCGGCTATTACGAATAGCGCGCCGTCCATTATTGAACTGGCTGCGATTACTGTTGCCATTAGTGTTTCGTGTCCGGGGGAGTCGATTAGTGATACTCTTTTTACTACTTCTACGGGTGAATTACATTTGGGGCATTTTTTATCTCGGGTGTAGATTTGACAGTGTTTGCATTTTGCGAATTCTACTTCTGCGTGTCCGCGTTTGATTGTGATTCTTCTTTTTTGTTCTTCGCTGTGGGTGTCTGCCCAGACTCCGGATAGTGCGGCAGTTAGGCTGGTTTTGCCGTGGTCGACGTGACCGATTGTTCCGATGTTTAGTGTTGATTGTAATTCTTCTTTCAAAATAAAATAAAACCTCTAAGAAATAGTTGAAATTTTTAGGAAAGTGAGGGAATTTAAAACGCCAGTTTAGGGCGTTTTTTTA
>CAZERP010000030.1:0-6998 GCA_964514805.1 Microcaldota archaeon | reverse complement strand
AGAGGGGAAAAGTGGGGGAAGAAGTTTGTTATGCTGCTTCGTCTTTTGTGAATTGGTTGGCTGGTTTTTGGGTTGTTGGTTCTTTGTAGCCTCCAGTTCTTGAGTGTGGTTTGGCGTTGCTGTTTGCTTCGTGCATTGGTTTTGCTCTGACTGGGCGGTTTTCTGCTCTTTCTTTTTGTGCTTCGAGCATTTTCTTCTTCTTTTCGTAGATTCTTCTGTGTTTTCCGCATGATGGGCAGTAACCTACTTCTCTTGTGAGTCGTTGTTTGTATGCTTCTTGGTCTACTACGTCTTTGCGTTCGACTGGGTTTTGGAATACTACCATTTCAATAAATACTGCTTTATCGCGTCGAGTTTGTCTTCCACACCCCGCGCAGATAATTTGTCTTTCTCTACCTCTATTAGCCATTGCTTATATTACACCTTTGTTTTGGTACTGCAATGCACGGGAGTGCTTACTAGTACTAATAATTACAAGAATTAATAGGAAAGGAGGATTTTAATTAGGTTACGGTAGTGACTATTTAAGTGAATTTTTATGGAAGAAGCAATAGCTGCGTTAAAAAAAGTTTTCAACCCACTGGGGCCAGGATATGCGAATGGTCACACGCCAACTCTTAGTGCAATTAGTAGAACTAGAGAAATTATAGTTGGACCATACCGTGCATCACGAACGCTTTTACTTGAAGAATTACCCGAAGCAATTGGGTTTCCCGGAGGACGTACATCTCAACCTAGTACAACTAACTGGCATTTTAAAACAGAATTTCCTGGAGCAGTTAATCACCCTCAAGGTGGAACTGATTATAGTAAAAGTCATTTACGTGTGACTCTAAAGAATGGAGTACATAAAGTTGTAGTTGAAGAAGCTACGCATAGTGCCGCGCCAGTTCTTTCAATTCGTTTCATTGGTCCAAAAGCACATCGCGCATTCAGGGAATTGAAAGCACACTTTGAACAATTTAAGGATTAGTTACTTAAGGTATTTGATTTTGCCTGCTCTTTGTCCGTTTAGTAGTATTACTTGGGCGTCTAGTAAGTTGAAGATTTCGTTTAGGAAGGTTTTGCGCGTGGAATCGTTTATTGGAGCTGCGCTTTTTAGGTCGTGAAATGATGGGAATATTACAAATTTTTGTTCGTTTCGTGTACCTTCGGGAGTTGAATTGCAATTACCAACTACCCATGCTTCGCGGGTCCATTTGACTTCTTTTCTTCCTAGTTTTACTCCCGGGTGCGCGTGTCCGCAAAGGAGTACGTCTGCACTTAGCACTAATGCAGATGGTTTTGCGTGCCCGTGAAAGAGTCCGTATGTTTCTTTGCCGTATTTGATTATGGTTCCGTTTGCAGGTATTACTTGTAGCTTTGGGAAGAATTTTTGCATTTCTTCGAGATTACCGTCGTGATTTCCTTTTACTACTATTACTTTTTTGAATTTTAGGTCGTGTAGTAGTTCGTTTAGGGCGTTTTTTTCTCGTTGTGTTGTTCCTAAGTAGTTGTTTTTGAAATCGCCTAATACTATTAGGGTGTCGGTTTTGGTTTCGTTTTTGAGTTGGTTTAATTCGTGAGCGTATTCTCTGGGTTTGAATTCTACGTGTACGCCTTTTTGTTGCAATTCTATTTCGGCTCCGAAGTGTAAATCGCTTATTAGTAGGTTTTTGCCGATTACTGCCGCGGGTTTACCTGAAACGAATTTCATTTGTATCGCTTTGCGAGTTTTATCTTTTTTTTGACTTTTGTTTTTTTGTAGTTTTTTTCTTTACCGTTTTTGTTTTTTTGGCTGGTTTTTTGCGTGCTCGTTTTGGCGTAGCGGCTTTTGATTTTGATTTAGCGATTAGTCGCTTGGCTATGCTAGCGAAGTCGAATTTGTTTTCTACTACGTGTATGAATTTCATTGGGTGTCCGTGACAAAATGGTGGGAACAAGTTGGTGCTTTTGAGTGTTTTGGTTTTTTTGCATTTGTCGCATTTGTATGTTTTGCTTGTACTGTATGGGTCTTCGACGTCGGGGAATAGGTTTTCTCCTTCTTTGTCTGCGTAATCGTCGTTTGATAAGTATGTTTTCATAGTAATAGAGAGTAATGTTTTCACAGTATAAAAATTAAACAGTTAAAATTAAGCCGTTCTTAGAGGCGTTTTTGACGTTTTACGTCTAGAATTTTAGTAAGGTTTATAAAGCCGGGCGCATTTACCTCTAGTAGAGGGGGGAAACGAGAGAAAAATTATTTTTGATCGAACCCTCTAAGTACAAAAAAATGAGGTAAAGAAAAATACATGGCAGCAAAGAAACCATTTGGTGGATACACTGTATCCTTTAAAGCAGTAGCAGACATGACACTAGGAGAAGTCTTCGGAACTTCAGCAATTACCCCAAGTGAAATGACAAAAAGACTCTGGGCAGTTGTAAAGAAGAAGGGACTAGCATCAAAGTAAATTAGCTTAAACTTCTTTTTTCACTTTTTTTCTCTTTTTCATTTAACTCGTGCTTTTTAAAAAATCGTGTTTTTAATTACTTGCTACTTTAGTGTTTAGTATGCAAGAAGTTGCGCTTGGTCGTTATCGTCATTATAAGGGTAAAGAGTATGAAGTTATTGGTATTGCTCTTCATAGTGAAACGCTTGAGGAGTTAGTTGTTTACAGGGCGCTTTATGAAAATGAACTTGGGCGTCTTTGGGTTAGGCCTGTGAAGATGTTTTTGGGCGAAGTTAATGGTAAAAAAAGGTTTGAGTTTATAGGGTGATTTGAAATGGTTAGTTCTCGTTTTGAATTAATTCATACGAATAATACTAGGAATCCATATGTTGATGCAGCTAATTTTGTGCGCGATAGTGGGCGTAAGCGTGTTAGTTTGGCGATGTATGATAAGCTTGAACGAGATGTTGTATTAACAGATAGTAGTTTGGATGATATGCATGTGGCTGCGACTAATGGTTGCTTAGTTTTAGCTGGTTTTGATGGAAATAAACAAGCAGCAGTTCATTTACCCGCAAGTACTCCTACATATGAGTTGAAGGAGATTACAGAACGTATTTTTTCGCATATTAGCAATAATGCACATTTTGTAATTACAGGCGTACCTAGTTCTAAAACAGGTTTGAGACGAGCTTTGCTCGAAAAAGTTAATCAAACACTTGGCGAACATGGAGTTAATCATTTAGAAATAGTCGAAAGCGGAGATTTTCCTAATGCAGTAGTTTTGAACTCTAAAGAAGGTAAACTACACATATTCAAAGGGACAAATTAGACGTTTTGTTATAATATTTTAAGAATTAGAAGTAAAAGTTAGGGAAACTTTTTCTTATTTTTTTAATTAGGGAGAAGAGGAGAGTTTATTTTTTGTTTTCTTTTTCGTAGTTTTCTATGTCTCTTCTGATTAGTTCGCGTACGAAGTCTTGTACGGATGTGAATTTTCTTGTTTTGGTTGCGTAGTCTTCTACGTTCCATTCTTGGGGGATTGTTACTAGGAATGATTGGGAATCTGCCATGTTTTTTGTATAAGCACCGTTTGTTGGGTTTTTTATGTTCTTTTAGGGGTGGGTTGAATTGTGGAAGGTGTTGAAGAGTTGCCGGCCAAAAAAGCAAGTGTTTTGGGTGAAAAACGGCAGTTTTAAAAAACTTCCACATTGTAGTTTATATGGCGTTATATATAAACCTATTCTTTTTAGACGTTGGGTTGCGGCAGGTAGTTTAAAAACTATATAAATTCAGGCCAGGGATCTGTATTTAGGGCTTTTTGATTGAGTTTGATTGGTTTTGGGTGTTTTGAACCTAATTTTGGGGACTTGGGATTGTTATTTTGAGGGTTTGTCAATAGATTTATCGCCTGTGAGTGCGAAACATTTAAATAGAAATACTCCGTGGCTATATTCATATATTTCTAGAGCGAAGAATTGCAAGTATAGTTTTTGCGTTTTTTGTCTTTGGTTTTTTTGAAAAAATAGAGGAGATCTAATAAAAAATGGAAGATATAGTAAAATCTGCTTTGCACCACGGAGACACTCGTGTCACCAAGCAATCAAATGACGAATTTGAACAAATCAAAATCGTAGTAATTGGTTGTGGAGGAGCAGGTAACAACACCGTTAACCGATTAAAACGCCTCGGAGTAAAAGGTGCCGAACTTGCCGCTTGTAACACAGACAGACAACACTTAACAATGCTAGATGAAGGCATCAGCAAAGTACTCATTGGAAAATCAATTACAAAAGGACTTGGAGCAGGTGGATTTCCTGAAGTTGGAGCCAAATGCGCAGAAGTTGACAGACCAGAATTAGAACGCGTACTCAAAGGATCACACTTAGTATTCTTAACCGCTGGTATGGGAGGAGGAACCGGAACAGGTTCAGCTCCAATCGTAGCAGAAATTGCAAAAGAACAAGGAGCAATCGTAGTAGCAATGGTCACATACCCATTCGCCCTCGAACGTGCTAGAGTAACAAAAGCAGACGAAGGAATTGCAAGATTAAGACAAGTTGCTGACTCAGTCATCATTCTCGACAACAACAGATTAGTTGAAATCGTACCAAACCTCCCAATGAACCAAGCTTTCTTAGTAGCAGATGAAATCCTTGGTAAAGCAATTAGTGGACTTGTATTCACAATTACACAACCTTCACTAGTCAACATTGACTTTGCTGACGTACGTGCAATCATGGGCCAAGGAGACGTTGGAATGATCGCAGTCGGAAGCGGAAAAGGTCCAAACAAAGTAGAAGACGCAGTAAGCGGAGTACTCAAGAACAGACTCTTAGACGTTGACTTCAACGGAGCAAGAGGAGCAATCATCCACATCGCAGGAGGAAGCGACCTAACACTCGGAGACGCCATCAGAGCAGGAGAAATAATCACCGAACAAATGGACGCCAACGCAAGTGTCAAATGGGGAGCAAGACTAGTACCAGACTACGATGGAAAACTCGAAATTACTGCAATCGTAACTGGAGTTAAATCACCACACATTGTAGGTCACCAAGAAAGACAAGCTCAAAAAGCAAAGGCCAACAAAGAACCTGGATACGACATTGAAATCATCGGATAAAATACAGTGAATTTTTATCTCTTTTTTCTTCATTTTTCCCTCTAAACACGAAAGGTATATATATACCTTTCGAGTAATAAATCCATTTAAAAAGGCTTTGTTTACACCCAAATCATTAATTTTTAGTGATGGCTTGAAGAGTCCCACGCTTTTTAGCCATGAATTACAGAACAAAAAGAATTAGAACCAAAAAGTTTGCAGGCAGAATCCGCGAAGTTTAGTAGAGTTTTAGACTTTCCCACAAGGTCTTGAATTTGAGGAGCTTTATTTTTCATAAAGAAACTATACATTCTGTTCTCCAAGCCCGGTACTAGTCTTTAGTGGGCCAATAAACGAGTAAAATAAAAGAGGAGAAAAAAAATGGATAGTTTAGTAGCAGATGCAATGAAAAACGCCCCCGTGCGCGAAAAGAAAGCTTTCACAGCTCAAGATGTACGCATTGCCGTAGTCGGAGTTGGAGGCGGTGGAACAAACACAGTCCACAGATTAAAACAAATGGGCTTAGAAACAGCAAAAACAATAGCCATTAACACTGATGCTAATCACTTAAGAATGGTAGAAGCTGACAAGAAAGTATTAATCGGAGCTTCAATGACCAAAGGAATGGGAGCAGGTGGATTTCCTGAAGTTGGAATGAAATCAGCTGAAACATGCAGAGGAAAACTTGAAGAACTCTTAGCCGGCAACGAACTTGTATTCGTAACAGCTGGAATGGGAGGAGGAACCGGAACTGGAGCAGCCCCCGTAGTAGCAGACATTGCTAAGAAACAAGGAGCAATCGTAATTGGAATCGTAACTTTCCCATTCGTTCTCGAACGTGCTAGATTAAGCAAAGCAGATTGGGGAATTGAACAATTAACCAAGTCATGTGACACAGTAGTAATCGTTGACAACAACAGACTAGTTTCATATGTACCAAACCTTCCAATGAACCAAGCTTTCCTAGTAGCAGATACACTAGTTGCCCGTGCAATCAAAGGAATTGCAGACACTATAATGCTTCCATCACTTCTAAACATTGATTTTGCTGACCTTCGTATGATTATGTCAAACGCTGGAGTTGCAATGATCTCAGTTGGAGAAGGAAAAGGCAGAGACCGTGTCAAGGAAGTAGTTTCAAACACTCTTGAACACCCATTACTAGACGTTGACTACACTGGAGCAAAAGGTGCACTTGTACTCGTACAAGGTGGATCAAACTTAACTCTAGGAGATGCAATTAAAGTCGGAGAAGGAGTAACTGATAGCTTCGATAACAATGCATATGTTAAATGGGGAGCAAGAATCGTACCAGGAATGGAAGATAAGATTACAGTAACTGCAATTTTAACTGGAATCAACTCTTCACAATTAGTTGGTCACGAAACAAGTTCAAGTCAAAGCCAATCACAAGTTTCAATTGGACTAGACGCAGTTAACTTTTAAGTTGAACTTAAAAGGCCTTACGAAACAAAAAGTTTCGTAAGTTAACTTCTAAATTTTATAATCCATTTTTTTCTCTTCCTTTCCCTCTTTCACTTAAAAAGGAGGGAAAGGAACCCCTCTTTATTTTCAAAGAGGACTCGTTCTTTTAAAAAATCGTATTAATGTTTTTAACTTCTAGTCGTATTACTATTTTAGGTTTTTTTATGGTTGAGGAAGTTACTCGTAGGGGCGCGTTGGGCCGCATTGGTGCGGGTTTAGGTGCGCTTGCTGTTTTTGGTTTATCTCGCGGAGTGGAAGCTAAAGGCAAGTTAGTTAAGGCGAAGCCTTCGGGAGAAAGGTTTGATGTTGCGTATAAGTGGGATTCTAACTTGGATGATATTTTAGAGCATAAGGAAGATGTTTCGGCTCAGCTTGGTGAAAATGCGGCTAAAAATCTTCGAGTTGTTCTTGGCGATTCTGGCAATTATGGCTTGGTTTATCGTATGAACGGTGATGAGCGTCGTGCGATGATGGTCGCGGCGAGTCATTCTAAAGTATTG
>CAZERP010000029.1:334-7499 GCA_964514805.1 Microcaldota archaeon | reverse complement strand
GGAATGGCGCTACATGGAGTGCGGATATTGACGCCGGGTCAAATGTTTTTTACGATGTTGACATGTACAATGCGACATTTGCATTTGCAGTAGGTAGTAGTGGTAAGATATACAAACTTGTAGGTACAACTTGGAGTCAAGATGTTGACTTAGGTTCGCAAACACTTTATGATGTAAAAATAATCTCGCCAACACTTGCATATGCGAGTGGAGTTCAAACTGGTTCA
Organism: Microcaldota archaeon; assembly: GCA_964514805.1. GTDB lineage: Archaea > Micrarchaeota > Micrarchaeia > Norongarragalinales > UBA8480 > CAZERP01. The sequence goes on along the minus strand of CAZERP010000029.1, from coordinate 7,272 downwards.
CCAGATCAATCAATAGTATACAAATGGAATGGCGCGACTTGGAGTGCATCCGCGTCAGTTAATAGTAGATACTTCTATGCAATGGACTCTTACAATAGTACACTTACATTCGTGGGCGGCGCCAACGGATATATCTACACGTATAATGGTACTGCGCTAACTGTAATGACTACGCCCGCAACGTCACAAGTGAACGGAATTACATTTGTAAACGATACATATGCATTAGCTGCAACAAGCGCCGGAACTGTGTGGTACTGGCAAGGAGGAAATACGTGGTACTTATCTCCAATGGCATTCAACGTTTACAAAGGAAATAACACGGCTGGAATTGATTGTGGTGACTCATCAAGTTGCGGATCAGGTGCAACTGGATCTACGCTAAACGCTAACTATAGTTCGTGCAGAATATTTCAAGAAATTGCCAATTCAACTATCAACTCAGTAGGTTTTGGACCAGTTTCAACATGCTCCCTTGGTTTAACTACATTACAAAACGTAGCTACTTGCGGTAATGGTTCTTATTTTGGAAGTTCTAATGCGTCGGCGCTTCAAGACTTTTACAGATCAATTGCGCTTTCTATTATCACTCAACAAAACGCGTCACAAATCAAAAACATTACCGGTAGTGTAAATACTTCGTTGTTCAACTCGTCGTATATTTCTTTTGAATATAACCCAGAAGTTACGGGATCAACGTATCAACAAATTTCATTACCTTTTGAAACAGACTACTTCAATGGGTGCACGGGTTCAGTTTTTATTCCAAGCGAAATGACTGTAGATGAATTCACAGTAACTTCATATACCTCAGATAAATGGACGAGCAATGTCACGATTAAAAACAGCGCTAACAACTGGACGGAAATATATAATTTAAGTACATTTAACTCAAGCTACGTAGATTTAGGGGACGCGTTTATGGTAAAAATTCCACCTAGGTACATCAAATCTGGTGAGTGGAATAACATTTCAATCAAAAGTGGCTACGGTGCGGGTAATGCGTCAAGTTTTTGTTCAAATTACAATAAAGCAATTTACCGTGGAAGAATAACTGCTGCTGTTAACTATTCATCTATATTCTTAAGTTGCACTTCAAAAACAGTCAGAGTTTACTATGACTTAGATCATAATGGCGTAAGTGATGGATACGTGGACGTTTTAATCGGAAGCGGACTACCATCTGGCGCAGTTGGTACTATAAATCCAAATCAACTAAATGTAACAACAGACGCAGTAGATGATGCATTTATGCGCCTATTAGATACACTAAACTCAGTACAAGTAAACGCATCTGGCGTATCGGGTATGAATACTAATCCAATTGACATAAAATTAGATAGTCAAATCGGAACAGAAGCGGTTACTAACAAAGGAATTCCATTCCTATGGGGGCCAGTTGAAGCTACTTTAATAACTTGGCCAAAAGGAGTACAATAAGTTTAAGAGTTGAAAATTTGATTTTGTTAAATAAAAAAACCAGGGGATTGTTTTATTCACTTGCGATACTTGTCTTAATCGCGCCGTTAATTTTTATTGTAATGAGCTATCGAGATGTAGCCGTAACCGAATCAGCATCAAAGACTAGTTCGGTAGTTTCGTCTGAGATTAAAAACTATGTAGAGTCCAGTGAAAATGACTTTGAACGGGCGTTAGATATTAGTGGCCGCAGCGCAGTTGCTAGTGGCGTTAATTTTGTAGTTGCAAATGGCGCTCCGTTGTCAAATTCCACGGCTGCGCTTGAAACTTTGATACTAAACGGGTCATTAAATGGAATATATTTGCCGCTTATGCAAGGAAATTCTATTACGAACTGGACTGCCAAAATGGCAGCCAAAGGATCAAAATACTTCATGAACACATCGGCCGGGGTTAACTATGTTTCAGTTAATCAAACCAACGCGTTTTACTTAGATGTGTCATCTAGTATCACAATAAATGCAACAATTGACGAATATGGTACTAAAATTTCAAAAACTTACCTAAAAACTATACAAATTCCACTCGATGGAGTAGAAGATCCGTTATATCCATTAAATTCAAATGGACTAATTGAAAGAGTAATGACGGCAAATACTAGTAATTTAAACAGCGCAGCCTCACTTGATGCATTCGTAACTTCCAAGCAATACGTTCAAAGCGCGGCAGGTCCAAGTTTTCTAGATCGCCTTGAAGGAAGAACTGCATACAATAGAGGAGTTGGTTTTGAATCTATAATTAACATTAATGACTTTATCGCACAAGGTTTAACCATAAAAGAAGGCAAAACAATGGTTGACTATATTTACTTTTCAAACACTTCAAGTACAGGCACTACTGTAAGCGGCTCTACGCTCGCTTGGCTATTAATTGACGCGGCTAGTAAAACAAGATATGGCGTTACTTAGCTGTAATTTGCCTATGTCAAAAGAACTAAAGCAATAAAAGCGCCCGTGCAGTTCTAAATAAGAAATAAAAAAAAGAAAACAAAAGGTTTGATTCTAACAATTGGCCTCAGATGCACCACTAAAAAGAGACATTGAAACCGTAATCGACCGTTTATTGGACTTCGTAAGAAGTAACGGTAAAGTAAGACTATCCGATGCAGCCAAAGCGCTAGCACTATCACCTAGTCAAGTTGAAAAACTAGCACTGTTACTTGAAGAAAGTGGGCTACTAGAAGTAAATTATGGACTTACGGAAGTTACAATAAAAGAAAAAGCATTCAAACCCAAAGAAGATGCCGAAACACAAGCAGCTAAATCAGCTAAAAAGAAATACGATGAAGTAATCGAAAAGTCAAAGAAACTAGAATTCGAAGTAATGACTAGCGAAAACTTACTTAGATTCATAGAAAAAGACATCGAAAAACGACTTTACCGAGCCGAACTACTAATAAAAGGGCTAGAAGAAAGTCCAAACTTTTCCGCAAGTGAACTTGAAATTATTGAAAAAGAACTAGCACTAGCATTTGATCAACTCGCTACTTTTTCCGCGGAAATAGACTCGCTTAAAGTAAAGAACGCACACTTTACTAAACTTTTAACGCACTTTAAGAAAAGACTACATGTACACTCTAAACGCGGCGCAATTGCTGAACCATTTAAAGCTCAAACTTTACTTGAAAAAATTAAAGCAGCTTTACTAGAATTATCTGGTAAACTAAAAGCGCCTAAATTACCTATGCTACCAATGCCTAAAATGCCAGCTACACCAAGTAAACCCGTAGCTCCAAAAGCAGTTCCTTCAAAGAAAACCATGACTAAAAAAACTAAAAGGAGTAAATAGCGTAAAATGGCAGAACGTAAAGTAATTGAAGTTTATGGAATCGAGCGCGATGGCGTCAAAGCACAAGTGAGCATAGTTGACGCGCCTAAAGAATACGTTAAAGTCTACGAGTTAAATCATACAAAAATCAAGGACGCTACTGCGGTCGCGTTATCTTTCTTAAAAGAAAAAATCATCGAAAATACTAACATTAAAATTTCAGAAATCTTAGACCCTCGTTCAGTTGATGTAATTAAAGCTAGACTTATTGACAAAGCTCACGAGTTAATCGAACAAGAACTTTCAGGTCTTGATACTGAAGAAGAAAACGTACTAGTAGGACGGTTAGTTCAAGAGATGCTTGGACTTGGAGAAATAGAACTAATTCTATCTGATGAAGCGCTAGAAGAAATTGTAATTAATAGTAACAAAGAACCAGTATGGGTTTACCATAAATTCCACGGTTGGTTACGAACAAACGTTTACATAAATTCCGAAGAACAAATTCACAACTACGCTTCAATTATTGGACGTAAAGTAGGTCGGCAAATTACTAACCTCGACCCGTTAATGGATGCTAGATTGTTGACTGGAGATCGTGTAAACGCTACGTTATTTCCGGTTTCCACTAAAGGTAATGGAATTACTATTCGTAAATTCGCAAAAGACCCGTGGACTATAGTAAAACTAATTGATAACAATACGTTAAGTGCGCCTGCAGCTGCACTTTTCTGGCTAGCGTTGCAATACGAAACCAACACTATAGTAGGGGGAGGTACTGCGTCGGGTAAAACGTCTTTCCTGAACTCAGTTTTAGTATTCACTCCCGCTAATCAGCGTATAGTTTCAATCGAAGATACTCAAGAATTACAACTACCTGAATTCGTACACTGGACTCCACTCTTAACTCGTCAACCTAACCCCGAAGGTAAGGGAGAAATTACTATGCTTGACTTAATGGTAAACTCTCTACGTATGAGACCAGATCGTATCGTACTTGGAGAAACTCGTCGTCAAAGAGAAGCAGAAGTATTATTCGAAGCTATGCACACAGGGCACGCGGTATACTCTACGTTACACGCAGATACGGCAGAGCAAGTAAAAAGACGTCTAGTCGGCCCGCCCATTAACATTCCAGAACCTACTCTAGAAGCTTTACAATTAATAGTAATACAATACCGACAACGACGTACGGGTAAACGTAGGACATATGAAGTTGCAGAAATCATGCCCAAAAAAGATGGCAGTGGAGTTGATTTAAACCTCATTTACAAATGGGATGCGCGTACAGATCAACTCAAAAAAGTAGGAGAGTACAAACGTTTACTTGATGAACTTGAACTTCACAGTGGTTTTAACAAAAAAGAAGTGCTAAAAGACTTAGATGATAAAGAAAATATTCTAAAAAGCTTGCTTTCAAACAAGATATTCGGAGTAGAACCAGTCGGCCGAGTAGTTGCAGAATATTACAAAAACCCAGATGCTGTACTTAACGCGGCTAGTAAAAACAAACTTGCCTTATGGCAAGAGATCATAACAAAGGATCGGGAATAAGAAAATGGCTATTAGAAAACTAACTCCAAAGTTAAAAGACGTGCCGTCAACATTCACTTCGGGGTCTATAAAATCAATTCCATTTTCACTACTACCACCTAAAGTAGTAATTAGCGCTTCAAGAAACTTACGTGGCTTTGGAGAATTCTTCTCTGCATTCTTTCCCAGTCTTCATGAATCATTACTTCAAGCTAAAATACAAATGCAGCCACGTGAGTATGCAGCAATAGCATACGTCGCGTCATCCGTTAACGCGTTTTTCATCGCGCTTCTAGTAATTTTCGTCGGCATAGTTTCACGACAATTAAACCTCATTCCACTTGCAATTCTACTTGCAGTAGTGGTTAGTATGATTAGTTTCTTAACTATCATATTTTATCCAAAAATAATCGCAGCTAAACGCGTACGAGAAATAGAAAATCAACTAATTCCAGCCGTAAGACAACTTGCAATTGAAGTAAAATCAGGAGTATCACTATTCAATGCCATGGCTTCAATATCTGACGATTACGGCGAGGTAAGCGAAGAATTCAAAATCATCGTAAAAAAAATCAACGCAGGAACTCCAGAACTTGACGCGTTATCTGAAAGCACACAAACTAATCCCTCATTTCAATATCGTAAAGTGCTTTGGCAAGTTTCAAACGCGCTAAAAACAGGTTCAAACATAGCCGCAGTACTAAATGGTTTAATAGTTGAATTAACTGCGGATAAAATTGACCAAATTAGAAAATACGGTCAAGAAATTTCCCCCTGGGTAATGGCATACATGATGGCAGCCGTAATCATCCCATCACTTGGGGTTACTATGCTTTTAGTTATCCTCAATTTCTTATCTGCAAACATTCCGCCAATAATTCTACCAGTAATAGCAGTTCTATTGCTTGGTTTTCAAATCTTCTTCATAAACTTCGTAGGCTCAAGAAGGCCAATGGTATAAGGTGCGCTAAACGTTATGATATTTAGAATTTATGAAACAATTGCCGGCCTTTTACCGCCAAAACTAGTCAAAGACACTCACACGTTAATGGTACAAGGAGGATACGAAAAAATCTCGACCAGAGTATTCCTCGGTTTTGCAGTTTTCTTCACTATAGCATTTAGTTTATTTTTATTTTTCATAACTCCATTCATAACCAACATAACCTTGCTGCATTTAGCTGTGCCAGTTATTGGTTTAGTGGTTTGCGCAGCTGGATTTTACATTTTACTAATTTCAAATGCCGACGCTCGTGCGCAAGAAATTGAACAAATCATACCGGATGTATTGCAAATCATATCTTCAAACATTCGCGCAGGTATGACGCTTGAAAACGCGATTTGGTCTGCCGCGCGTCCAGAATTTGGTCCGCTAAAAGATGAAATCAAAAGAGTATCGTCCGATACTTTCTCTGGAGCGCCAATTCAAGACTCGTTAACTAATATGACAAAACGTATTCGAAGTGTAATTCTAACCAGGGCAGTTAGGCTAATAGTAGAGGGAATTAAACTTGGAGGAGAAATGTCTTACTTGCTAGAGGAAGTAGCTGAAGATATTCGCGCTCAATTTCGTCTTCACAGAGAAATTTCGACCCAAACTATGATGTATTCAATCTTTATAGTATTCGCAGCTGTAATCGCCGCGCCAATCCTATTCTCAGTATCTGTGTACTATAGTGACGTTAATGAAAACATATTACAAAAACAAGCTAAATCACAACAATCTCGCGCGCTACCTGCGGCAAGCGGTAACTCGCCTGGTGCAAGTCAACTAAAATCAGTAAAATTACCTGGATTTTCATCGGGAGGCGCAGAAAATCCTAATCGAATCAAAGCATCTGATGTACGTACCTTTGCGCTGACGTGTATTGGTCTGACGACTTTTTGCGCAGGGCTTGTAATTGGAGTATTTAGGACGGGTAAGGCACTTTCTGGACTAAAATATGCGCCAATTTTAACATTAATTGGAATTGGAATATTCATGGGAGTTAACGAAGGACTTAAAACGGTATTCGCAAGCTTACTTGGGTAAATCGTATTTCTCAAAAAGGTTTAAAAGTAAAGGCATCGTAATTGCCTAAATAAAATCCTTTTATAAAGAAAAAACAAAGAGGAGGAATGTAGTATAAATGAAATTTAACAAACGTGGTCAATCCGCA
>CAZERP010000029.1:0-324 GCA_964514805.1 Microcaldota archaeon | reverse complement strand
GCACTAGAGTACTTAGTTACCTACGGTTGGGCAATTCTTGCCATCGTAGTAGTAGCTGCTGTACTTTGGTACTTCGGAGTCTTTAACCCAGGAAACTTCGCGTCACAATCAGCAAGCGCACGTGGATTCGGAGACTTCTCAGTAGTAGACCAAAAATATGCCGGTACTGAATTAATCCTAGTAGTAGGAAACGCAGTCGGCCAACAAGTAAACGTAACTGGAATCTCAGTTGCAGGAGTAGCAGGAACATTAAACCCAGCAAGTACATTAATCAATGCCGGAGAACAAGCTACATTAAATGCAACAGTCGGTGCATGTGGAACT
>CAZERP010000028.1:0-8005 GCA_964514805.1 Microcaldota archaeon | reverse complement strand
ACTTTACAAACGAACCATTCACAATAGCAACCGTAACACAAGCATCACTTGGCACTCAAAGCGCATTCGCACAAGCAGGCGTAAAAATTCTACTTGCTCCAACTTGCAACCCCAAAAACCCCGCAGTATACCAACTCACAGCCAAACTAAACTCGACCCAATCACAAGTAGAATTCGATGCAAAGACACTACAAATAACACAAGACAACTACATACAAACCCCGACAAACTGCGAAGTTACGAGTAAAAGCGCGCCCAAATCACTTACTGCAAAAGACGGTTCAACTGCGTTATGTGGATTCTTACAAGGACAAAATACATGCATCTACGCGACAAACGAATCAACGCCCCTCTCACTAGACCAACTAGACAAACTACACTTCGAACTCATAAACTGCATCTACCCCGTACTACCATCAATACCCGCATGTCCCGCCACAGCAACATTTGCAATACCCGCAATAAACCTAGGCAACTTAAAAGCGACTGCGGAGCTTACGGATAAAAATGCTTTTGCGAAAATATGGCAAGGGGTAAGCGGCGCAGAAAAATACGACTTCTCACTCTTCTCATTCGAAAACCAACTACAATGTATAGTACCACCATCATTCACACAACTTGCACTCTTTGCAGGAACAAACCTACTAGACTCAATACCAGACAAAGCCAAACAAACCGCCCAAGACAAACAACCCGTAACAAGCGCAAGCGCGGCAGCGGCGTGTTCTAGCGACTTCTACCAAACATTTGACACTCCAATATCAGACAACTTACTATCACTAGCAGGAGTTTGCTGCGCAAATTCAATACAAGCAACCGCATGCACGCCACGATCTGGCAAGATGTACTTAAAGGTTGAAGGCAACGAAGTCAAAGTAATCGCCAACTGGGGCCTAACCGAGTCATGCTATCCTTACTTCCCAATACCACTAACGCCAGGTGCTTTAGCACAAAAAGGCAACCTAGCAAGCGTAGCAGTAGGAATGTACCAATACTACAAATCAGGCGGAACAAACGTAGAATTCACACTATCAACAGAAAAACCGGGCTTTCAAGAACCTAAACAAGACATAACGAAAGGAAGCTGCGCAGCAACCGATCAAACCTGCCCAGACAAAACAGACACAACCGCAGGAATATGTACTACTTATAGCGGGGGCATATGCAAAAACGGCACATGCCACTACACAAGCACAACAAACAAAAAACTAGAAGAAGGACAAACCTGCTAAAAAACAAGCGGCTTATCCTGAACATACGCAATATTCAAACGCAACGCTATTTCAGCTTTTTGCAACTCACAACCAACATCCAAAGCGTGACTCACAACACTAATAACATCCTTACTTGCAATACCCCTGTAAACATCAATCGCACTGCGCCCATGAAACTCTTCTAAAACTTGACCCGACTGAGCAACATGCGAAACAAAAATCTCACCGTCCCGAAGGGATACAACGAGGTTGCCTTGAGGATCAGGATTCCACTCCTCGTACTTACTCTGCTTCTTATTTACGGCTAAAGCTTTTTCGTAGTCATGTGAATAAACATGCGCGCACTGACTAAGCACTGCCAAACTTCCGATCGGAAGATTAGATTTACTCGCAACTTCTTTTAACAATTCATTATACGCGTAAACGTTTTTAGGCCAAGCCGCAAAAAAATCACTACTACGCATAAACACAAAAAGATTCACTCTACCATCTAATACAGAAAACTGCAAAGAAACCAAACACGGTGGATTCACTTCAAACAAATCCGCCTCTTTACGCCACGTACTAGCCACAAACCTACGCGAATAAGGCTTCTTACAAAGCTTCTCAGAAATCACACTAATCTGATCCAAACCACCACGCAAACGCTCGCCATAAGTATAATCAACACCCTCAAACTTCACACTACTCGTCACTTGCGGCACGTAACTGGCCAACTCTTCTTTACTAAAAGGAAAATCTTCGCACCACTCCGTAGACTTATTACTAATAACTACGAAAAGAGACTGCAATTCCCTCGAATCTTCGTCGTATTCGGTTCGTTTTAACGCACCGAAGCGAAATATTTTTCTTAAGCCCAGTTTCCAACCCGCCGCAATACTACCACAATGAATGGTATGACCAACCGCATTACTAGGAAAAACACTCGGCAAACTCGGACGACTAAGCTCTAACTCAACATTCGCTCCATAACTTTCCTCTTCCCGAAGGGATGCCGACAAAGCGTTTATTTTTTCAAAATTCTTTTCCGCCCTCAAATCAAACAACTTAACATTACGCCGCATTTCTTCAAACTGCTCAAGCGCAATGTTACAGTCTAAACTAAAACCATCAACGCCATCAATCTCTCTTTTTTCGTTTATCCCTCGCTCGAAGAGCGTACATAATACTTCACCTGAGCCGGTTAAATCCAAACCAGTCACAATTAAGTATCGCATTGATTTATTCGCAAGAAGATTAACAATCAAAGCATTAACTCCCTGACTTCGCGAGTACAACTGACCACACACAGAATAACTCTCTTGACTAACTGTTTTTGTTACAAATTCCTTACGACTCCACAAAACAACAAGACCAATTCCCTTTGAAGAAGCACCATACAAAAGCTGATCCTTGAAAAGCAAAGCACGAAAAACCATCTTAATATCCCAAGACAGTAATTGCAGGGTAACAATATTTAAACTAAATTTACCCTCTAGTAATAAGTATGATTAAGAATTTCGAACAAAGTTGCTTTAAGCCAGTATCCTACGAACTACGTATCGCAACTATCTCCTTAATAACTGGCGAAACAACCCAAGACGTTCCACTACCTTACACACTAAAACCAGGAGAATACATAATCGCATCAAGCATAGAAGAACTCAAAATGCCATCAAACCTCTTCGCAATAGTCGCCGCAACTAGCCACTCAATCCGCCACGGCCTAATCATAAACTGTGGCAAAATCGACCCAACATACACCGGAAGAGTTTCCTTTGGAGTACAAAACGCCACACAAAAAGAAATAGAAATCAAAGAAGGCGACCGACTATGCCATTTACTGTTCAGCGAGTTCAAAGGAGAAACAATACCCCTAGAAAGCAAATACTTCGGAGACAAACTACAATGACATTCCTAGCATACTCAGAAATCTACGGCCGAGCAGCAGGCCTACGCAAAAGCACACAAGACAATTTTATCGTATTAACTCGCAACGACACGACTAAGATCAGATTCAAAGCGCTCTGCTGCCTAGCCAAAGAAGAAAGAGACACCATTTCAAGCGTACTAGAAAAAATAGGCGAAAACCGCTCAGGCGGGACATACCTATCCATACAAAGCTACTTCGAAGCACTCCAAAAAGAATCAATACTCCCACCAGAAGAAGTCGGCCGCAGGACGTACTGGAAGTTCAACCCAAACGCCAAAGACCTTGAGCAATACCTACGACTAGTAAAACAATAACATTTAAATTCTATTACAGTCCATAGTTAGTTATAGATTGCTATGTATACTTCAATTCAAGTTAGTAATGACTTAAAAGACGAACTTACTAAACGTAAGTTTTACGACGCGGAATCCTATGAAGGAGTAATTTGGGATTTAATCGAAGATTCACTAGAAATAAACGCCGAAACTAAAAAAGAAATAGCCGAATCAAGAGCGGCGGCTGCACGAGGAGAAGTAATTTCTCTTGAAGAAGTAAAGAAAAAACTAGGCTTCTAATTATAAACAATGTACTCCGTTCAACTCACCATACCTGCACAAAAGCAACTAGAAAAACTAGAATGCCCAGTTCAAGAAAGAATACTAAAAACGCTTGAACGTATAAGAATACGCCCGCATTCATTTGTAAAAAAACTAGTCGGTGAATCCGCATATCGCCTACGAGTAGGCGACTACCGCGTCATAATGGACATACAAAACCAAACACTAACAATACTAGTAATAAAAATCGGCCACAGAAAAAACATCTACGACAAACACTAAATTTAAAACATTGCGCGTTAAAGTGAAAGTAATATTCCTATGCTTAGTAGGATTGTTGAGATTATCATGTAGGGATTAATGTCTTTGGTTTTTCCTTCTAGTATTTTTCCTAAAATGTATACGGCAAAGCCCACAAGTAGTGCTTTGTCTATTGCGAATGTGTAAATTACAGTTAAAATCATAAATGCAACTGTAGTAACTTCAACTTTACTGTAGCTTCGCAGTTCTGTTTTTGAAGGAAACAGGGATAGACCTACCCATAGTAATGCGCCGGTTGTTGCAATAACCGGAACTAAAGATACAAGTGGAGTTAGTACGAGGAATGCAAGCATCAACACTGCGCAGGTGATTGCAGTTATTCCCGTTCTTCCTCCTTCAGAAATTCCAACTGCACTTTCGACATACGTCAAAACGCTGGTAGTCCCTAAAGCGGCGCCTCCGACTGCGCCAATTCCATCAACTACAAGCGCTTCCTTCATTTGATTCATCGAACCATCCTTATTTGTAATTGACGTGTTACGTGTTAAGCCAATTAACTTAGCTACATTACCATAAAAATCAACAAGGAAGATAATTAGAATTACATTCCACATTCGGGGGTCGAAGATCACGGCGATGTTCATTTTGAGAACTGCGCTTAACATGTCGCTTGAAATTTTTACCGTGTCGCCTGTGGCAGGTGCTAAGCCTACAAAATGAGCTAGTGCGGTTGAGAGTGCGATGCTGATTAAAACCGCGCCCTTAACTTTCAACTTCTGTAAAATTAACAATGTAACTAAACCAAAAACAAATACCAAAGTAAGCGGAGTTAATTGCGAACTAAAACCGGAGAGTTTAATTCCCTCATAAGTAAGTACGCCAGCAAGGCGAAGTGCAATTAAACCAAGAAAGACGCCTACACAAAGAGCAAAGCCTGATTTCATTTTATCTGGAATAGCTTCAATAATCTTCTGACGAATACCGCTAAAAGTTATTACAAGAAAGAGTACTCCACTCCAAAATACTGCGCCGAGCGCGTCTTGCCAAGAAAAACCAAGCTGGGAAATTACAAAAAACGCCACATATGCGTTAATCTCCATACCAGGCGCTAATACGAGTGGCTTTTTTGCCCAAAGGCCCATTAGAAGAGTACAAAAAGCGGAAACTACAATAGTTGCAAATAAAACTGCGCTCTTATCAAAACCACCTTGTGCCAAAATAGCGGGGTTAACTACAAAAATATAAGACAAAGCAAGAAAAGTCGAAACTCCTGCAAGAATTTCAGTGTTCCAATTCGCTTTATGCTTTGCAAATTCAAAGTACCCTTCAATTTTAGAAATTAATTCATTTAACATAAAAAATCACTTTTTGGTTAACTTGAAAACTATAAAATCGTTAATTTTATTCCCTTTCAACTCGTATTCTGGAGTGTAAACTACATCCTCGAGAATAAAACCAGCTTTCAAATACTCGGCAATGTACCATTCAATTGGCCGGTGCATTTCCAAAATCTCATAATTACCCTCTTTCTTAACTTTCGTATAAACGTGATTCTCTTCATACTTACGTCCAGGACACTGGCGAATATCTAAATTCGTCTCCTTAACATTATGCAAACGAGGATTACAAAAACCAATAAATGCACTACCACCAGATCTAAGCGCGCGTTTAATGTTTTTCAAAATAATTCTAACTTCCGGCTCGTAATCAATACACAAAACCAAATTACAAACAACCGCGTCAAAGTAATCGCTTGGAATTTGACTAACTTTAGTGTACGCGTTTTCCACACCAATACGCTCTGCGCATATTTCATTCATCTTCGGGTCAATATCCCAAGTCTTAACATCTGCGCCCATCTTCTGCAAAGCAGATGCCAAAACAGCAGGCCCGGGACCATAATCCAAAACCTTTTGCCCGCTAACATCGCCAAGCATTTTGAGTAAAACGTCATCATAAGACTTAAGCTTTAACTGCTCGCTAGCTAGCTCATCAGAAACAAGAGCCCATTTCTTTGAATCGAAAACTTTCTTACTATTCATAAATAGATTACCTAATTACAGATAGTGCCAAAACCCACTCATATTCATTCACTCTCCAAAAATGGAGGAGAAAAAGAAAGAGTTATTAAGGCGCTTGCGCCTACAGATGATAATGGATGTTTCGATTCTGGAAGACATTGGACTAACAAATGCAGAAATCAAAGTCTACCTAGCGCTACTAGAACTAGGTACAGCTAGCGCAGGGCCAATAATAGATAAGTCAAACCTCCAAAGTTCAGTAGTTCACATGACTCTAAACAAACTAACTGAAAAAGGATTCGTATCATACGTCAAAGAAGGCAAAAGAAACTACTACCAAGCAGCAAACCCGCACCACATCACGGAATACTTAGAAGAAAAGAAAGAAAAATTCGAACAACTACTACCTTTATTGCTTCGCAAACAAGCTCAAGCTAAAGAAAAACCCGAAATCATAACCTTCAAAGGAATTCGGGGAGTTAAGGAAATGCTTTACGAACTCCTAAACGCAGGCGGAAACGAACACCTAACGTTCGGATCAACCAAAGAATCACTAATACTAGGCGACGAATGGTGGATAAGATACCACACTAAACGCGCAGCTAAAGGAATCAAAGCCAAACTAATATTCAACGAATCACTAAAAGACTGGAAAGCAGAAAACAAATACCCCCTATCCCAAATACGCTACACACAAGAAGGATTCGAACCACTAACCGAAACCATCATACGAAACGACAAAGTAGGAATCATAATCTGGACAGAAAAACCAATGGCCGTACTCTTCCAACAAAACCCAATGGCCAAATCCTACGAGCAATTCTTTCAACTAATCTGGCAAAACGCCAAATAACTTTATTTTAAGCCGTATTTTGTTTTTAAGTGCCGGTAGATTATATCTGATGCCGCGCGTATCGCGTTTCCTCCGCGATGCATCCATGCTTTGTAATCTCCTTTTTTGCTTGAACGTTGAACTATACCCACGATGACATAAGGTACTGCTTCGCCGTCTTTAGTTTTAGCTACTAAGATACCTTTATCCCCAACAACGCGACCGGTAGTACCAGTTTTGTTATACGTTGTAGTCCCGGCGGGTACGCTTGGTACGCCATCATTAATACGATCCCTTTTTGGCAAGTTCATTAAACGCAAAACTTCCTTGGAATTAGGCAAAGCTCCTCGCCAAAGAGCAGCTAACTCTCTGCCATGATCTGCCGCACTAGCCTTATTTCGATAAGTTTGGCCGCCGCCAGGAATATTCTCAACAATTGACGTCTTCTTAAAAACACTCGGAAACTTCTTAACCCAACTAGAAACTGCTCTAACTCCGCCCGCTTTACTAAAAAGCCAATTAGTAGAATCATTTTTACTTTTCTGAATACTACGTTGAGCATGTCTTTTAGCAACTGCATCGTACTTTACTTTATCTTTCGCGCTATTATCTGCTTTATCCAAAAACGCGCCGACCACTTGAGTTTTAACCATACTAGCCTGTTGCATAGGAGTATCCGCGTTCAAAGCAAGTTCAACAGTTCCGGTCTTCAAATTATAAACGTAAAACGCGCAAGTCTCACCTTTACGTAAACGAGCGCGCATCTTAGCACGAACCTTATCCTCTAGTTTGCCTTCGCTCTTACTAACTTTGCTCGGCGTGGAAGGCTTTACCTCTGGCTCGTCGTTAACTTCTTTTTTCTCTTCGACTTTTTCATCCGGGTGATACTTATGAAAAGACTTAGCACGAGAAGTAATTGGGTTATTCTCCGCAATTACTTTAACGGGAGTAATATTACTTGGTTTAAGTAACTTAGCATGAGTATCAATAGTAACGCCAATTTTTCCATCACTACCAAAACGATGATAAACAACTCTAAACTTCCCAGCGGGCGTTTTTTCAATTACTAACTTATTTTGCACTCCGGTGCCAAGCGCCTTATACACGGTACCTAATAATTTACGCGCTTCTTTACTATTTTTTCGCTCGCCATAAGAAACGTGATTAAGTAACGCATGACCTTCAATGTTAGTAGCGTTTGCCTCGCC
>CAZERP010000027.1:0-8178 GCA_964514805.1 Microcaldota archaeon | reverse complement strand
ACTCAAAATAGAAACCACAATCAAAGTAGAACAAATCAAAAAAACCCTATCCAAACTATCAAACGCAATAGACTCAATACAACTAATCAACGCGCCAGTACTAATCTGCGCAAAAAACGACTTCTTCCAAGAAGGCGTAACTCCAATACTAGCCTGCTAAAACTAGTTTTTTAAATTCAAACAGTGTTAAACTTAATCATGGCCAATATCGATTCTCTCGTTGAAGTAATAAAAGCAAACCTAGCAAAAGGCGTACCCGCCGAAAAACTAATAGAAAGCGCAAAAGCCGCAGGCTGGAGCGACGAAGACATAGACGCAGCATTCAAACAAGTAAACCAACCAAACACAACCGAAAACACTGCGACAGTACAACCAACTATGCAAGAAACTACCACTGTTCAAACAACACAAACCGACACAACAACTCCAAGAAACAGAATCGAAGAATTCAAACAAACATTAATGGATACAGTAATGCACCCAAACAAAACACTCGAACAACAATCCAAAACCGACGCGCCACTAAAAGAATCAATCAAAAAACTCGCAACACAAGGCGCCTTAATCGGTGCATTTCTCTCAGCAGGAATAATGTATGTCTTAATACTACTAGCATTAATCGCACCCGACATGCTCTCTGCGCTACCAATCTCAGTACCAGACATTGCAAGCGGACTAATCACATTAATTGGACTAACACTACTACTAACAATTGGCCTAGCAATACTACTACCAATACAAGAACTAATCGATAACATAGGAACACTAATCCTATCCAAAGCACTCGGCGGCAAAGGAACTTACGCAAAACAAGTACAACTAACAAGCTCTACACAATGGATAACTGTAGCACTATTCGCACTACTACTAATCCCATTCATTGGACTAATAGCAACACTAATCCTAATACTACCACTATCACTAGTACGATACTACGCCCTAATACGCGCAGTACAATACGCACACGACTTAACACCAAAGAAAGCAGCAGTAGTCATACTCCTAATACCAATAATCTCATTCCTAGTAGGATTCATACTACCAATGCTAAGCGCAGGAACCGGATAAACTGCCTCCTTTCAATTCTCTTTTTATCCCTTCTACACTCTAATTCTTCTTAACGGATATGACTTTACAACTATACAACACACTTACAAAGAAAAAAGAAAAGTTCACGCCTCTACACGACAAAGAAGTCAAAATGTACGCTTGCGGTCCAACTGTATACAACTACGCCCACATAGGAAACCTACGCACATTCACATTCGAAGACCTACTACGAAGATACCTAAAACACTCCGGGTACCACGTTAAAGAAGCAATGAACCTAACAGACGTAGACGACAAAACCATCAAAGGATCACAAAAAGAAAAACTCTCACTCAAAGCATTCACAGAAAAATACTCAGAAATATTCTTTAAAGATTTAGCGCAGCTACACATTGAAATGCCAGAAGTAATCTGCAAAGCAACCGATCACATTACAGAAATGGTGAACCTAACTCAAAACCTACTAGACAAAGGCACTGCATACAAAACACACGATGGAATATACTTCTCAATAAACAAATTCAAAAAATACGGACAACTCTCAGGAATACAACTAGATGAATTAAAAGCCGGAGCAAGCAAACGAGTAGCCGCCGACGAATACGACAAAGAAAACCCCCAAGACTTCGCCCTCTGGAAAAACTACTCAGAAGAAGACGGAGGCGTATACTGGGAAACTCCAATCGGAAAAGGAAGACCGGGCTGGCACATAGAATGCAGCGCAATGGCACAAAAACACCTAGGCGACCAATTCGACATACACTGCGGAGGAATAGACCTAGTATTCCCACACCACGAAAACGAAATCGCACAAACCGAAGCAAGTACGGGTAAAAAATTCGTCAAATACTGGCTACACGCAGGACACCTAATGGTCGACGGAAAAAAAATGTCAAAAAGCCTACACAACATCTACACACTAGAAGATGTTCTTGGCATGTCTCACTCAGGAAACTCGGGGTTTGATCCACTATCACTGCGATTATTTTTCCTTTCTGCTCACTATAGACAAAGCTTAAACTTCACACTTGAAGCCCTACATAATGCATTAAATACTCGTGCTAAATTACAATCCAATTATGCAAATTTACTAGAGCTAAGTCAGGAAGCAGAAAAAGTTGAAATACCTAAATTTGCGAAAGATGCACTCAAAAAATTTGAAGCGGCAATGGATGATGATTTAGATACTCCTAATGCACTCGCCGTGCTACACGCAATGATGCGCGAAACAAATAAAACCAAACTTACGGCTAATCAAGCCGCAGGGGTACTAAAAATATTATTACAAATTGACTCTGTACTTAGTGTATTGAACTCAAGTTTCAAACAAGTAGATGATAAACTTGCCAAAAAAGTCGAAGTTCTACTCGAGGCTCGCGCGAAAGCACGCACGAACAAAGATTGGAAGAAAGCAGATGAAATAAGAGACGAACTAAACGCTCTAGATGTAATCGTAGAAGACACACCACAAGGCGTAAAATGGAGAACAAAATGAAAACATTTAAAATACAACAAAAACAAATCGATCGTTTGCTTGGTTTGACTATTGCATTCCCTCTGGGGTTAATCATTGTTTTTTTAGGATCAGGAAAAGCACCCCTGGGCGGAGTAGTTTTCATCGTTATAATCGCGTCGATAATAATCGGTTACATGTTGTTTACTGTACGTACTTCTATTACAGTAGATGGCAACAAATTTACTATTCACTACATGTTAGGTGAGCAAACTATAATTGCGCAAAAAGTAACTCTGGGTATTTCTAATTACAAGGACAATTTTGTAAAAATAGGTGGAGATGCTGAAGTAGTAATTCCTATCAATGACCTTGAAGATTTACCTCACTTTAAGCAAACCGTATCCCAACTCAAACAATACGTCGGAGAAAAAGACGTGATAGCAATACAGCCGCAATGGGGTGACCAATATGCTGTGCGTAAAGTTCAAGGCTGGAAAGAAAAAAACGAAACAAAATACGCTGGAATTGGAAAATATCAAGGGTATTTTTTAATGGCGGTTTGTATTATTTTAAGTATAATAGTCGTGTTTTGGATTATATCTACTTACTTAACTAAACCCTTTTCCCTTTCTTATTTTATAACTCAAGTCTTAATACTAAGTGGACTAATTATAGCGTTTATCTTCATTACGAAACACGTGCTTGAAAATTACAAATAAGCTACTTGTAAAAAAATATGATTTACTCGCGTAATTGGGTGTACTGGCTCAACTGCAAGCTACTTCGCCGCAATTCTGCTCGTAAGTGTATTAACTTGGGTTATGTACTCTACTAGTTTTCTACTCACTGCTGGGCTAGGAGTCTTTCTTTTACTCCTAATAGTAAGTTTAACTTGTGGCACTACTTTCCCTCCATTAAAGCAATTGAAATAAACCAAAGAAAAGTAACACTTCAATATCTAAATGGCCTGCGAGTTGAAATAGAAAAACTAACAAACCTATAATATAAATACAACTCTGCCAAACAAAGCTTATAGATTTAATTCTATATAATGAAAAAAAAGAAGTACGTAGTAGACTTCGCCCAATACTTCAAAAAAGCCACAGAACTATTCCGACAACTAGGTAAAATAACCTCTAAGCAGACGAAATACGAAATGAACTCAATGAGTTAAACGTAATCGTAGAAGACACTCCACAAGGCGCAAAATGGCGCATAAAATAAAAACATACTAAGTACGTTTTACGTGCGTTAGTTTATATTTGGGTTTATTTTTACTAATTTACTTATGGTAAACCCTGAATGCGACTTTTTAACATTAGCTAAAAATAGACGTACTACTTTTGAATTCGACGACACACAAATATCAGACAAGGACTTAAATTACATACTAGAATGCGCAAGATGGGCAGCAAGTCCACACAATGACCAACCATGGAAACTAATAATAATAAAAAACAAAACCATGATTGAAAAACTAATGAACTTAAGTCACTATGGCGCGTTCTATAGCTCGCCCAGCATGGGAATTGCAATTGTACTAGAATCGCCATTTGAAAACAAAAAAGGACTATTAAAAGGAAAAAACAAAGAATTTATAGATTCGCACAAATACATGGCAATAGGCTCAATTCTCGCCAACGTGGTAACTGCAGTAGAGTCAATAGGATACAACTCTGCAATAATTTCAATCGAACCAAAAGAAGCTAATACGTTACTAAAAGTTCCAAAAGGAAAAGAAGCACTAGTATTAATCGCAATAGGTAAAGAAAAGAAAGGCGCATTTCACAAACCACATGAACGCAAACCACTTTCACAAATAACCTGTCAAGAAATCTACGAGGAAAAATAAAAACAAATGTCTACTATTACTACTCCTATTTTAAAAAAATTAACTAGTGTACCTGATGGCCGTACAGTTGCAATTATACTAACTCCAAGTCGGCTAGTAACTTTTCATAATGATATTTTAAAAAAAATAACTGGTACAAAAAAAATCAACTGCGTTTATGTTAATTTAAACGAACGCTATCCAAAAGTTAAAACGGGATTACAAAAAGAAAAAATAGATGTTAGTAATTTTTACTTCATAGACGTAACTGGAGTTTCTGAAACAGATCAAATAAAAGACGACCAATGTACGTACATACAAGGGCCAGAAGCACTAACTCAACTATCTATTGCAGTAGATAGCGCGCTTGAAACTGGCGCGTTTAATTTAGTTATTTTAAACTCCGTAACTACTCTCCTAATATACAATAATCTTGAAACAGTAGAAAAATTCGCAAGATTCATAATAAACAAACTCAAAAACTATAGCGCCGGCGGGCTAGTATTATTCTTAGATGACGAAAAATCACAAAAAGCCGCTCGAATAATCGCGCAATTTTGCGACGAACAAATAGACCTAACTTAGTTCAAAAATATACGTTTGTATTTATATATAGTTGCATTAACTTCTATATGTCACAAACTACTTCTAAACCTAATTTTAAAGATATAAAAAGCGCAATTTCAGGTAAACTAACTGGCGCGACACTTTCAACTAAAGAACTTCAAGTAGAACGAAACAACCGACAGTATGTGTACACGGGTGTACGTGGATTTGATGAGCTAATAAAAGACGGAATACCAAAAGGATCTGCAATACTAGTCTCAGGCGGAGCAGGATCTGGAAAAACTTTATTTTGCTTACAAGTACTAGTCAACCACGCGCGCCAAGGAAAAAAATGTCTCTATATGAGTTTTGAAGAATCCGAAGAGAGACTAATCGCGCACATGGAAGACTTCAAACTCGAACCCCATGACTTAATCAAAAAAGGAAACTTAAAATTCAAAAGATACTCCCCATTTGAAATCAACCGTAGCGTAGAAGGAATGCTAGCAAAAGAAAAAGGCGAATTACTAATTGACTTAGATCCGGTACTATTGCCAGACAATTTCAAACCGGATGTAATAGTATTCGACTCGCTAACTGCACTTGCATCAACATTCGTAGCAAAAGAAGATTCATATCGCGTTTATGTCGATCAACTTTTCAGATTCTTCGAAAACATCGGCGCCACAAGCTTTCTAATAACCGAAACAAAACAAGTTCCCGACGTATACTCGACCACGGGAGTAGAAGAGTTCTTAGCCGACGGCGTAATAGTAATGTATAACGTTCGAAATGGTAACGTTAGAGAAAGCGCAATCGAAGTGCTAAAATTAAGAGGCGCAAAACACGAAAAGAAAATCGCCGCAATGCAAATAACACAAACAGGTACTGTAGTATATCCCGATCAAGAAGTATTTGGAATGAACTCAACAACATAAAAAGGTTTTTTCAATTAAACTAAACAAAACAACACTCACACTCGCAATACTAATTGCCTGCACTACTTTAATCAACGCATCTACTTTTACGGTCATCAACCAAGCGGACTTTAACCAAGGAACCTACTCAAACACCTACTACAACACAACTACAGTTGGAGTAACTTTAAACGCCACCAACCTTACGGGTAACTACACTAGTAAAGTTTTCGACAGCTCAAGCTTTGCACTCTGGCAAAACATAACTTGGACAACTGACATACCATACGGCCAAAACCTACCCTCAAGTCAAGGAATAGAATCAGCCGCGTCAATTCCCGGCGGCGCAAACATGACCGGAAATGTTTTGTTATGGAACCTAGATGATACGAGCCTAACTAGCGTAACCGACTCATCAGGCAATTCAAACACAGGAACTGAAACAGGCGCAACGTTAACTGAAGGCAAAATAGGCTACGCACACGACTTCGCAGGAAGCACTACAAGTCAATACATAAACAAAACCGCAGTGTCGAACTTCCCAACAAGCGCCCTAACCACCGAAATGTGGATAAAAACACAAACCGGTACAACTAATCAAGGAATACTATCTTACGCCGTAAGTGGATCAACAGATGAACTAACAATCTATGCTCAACAATCCCTCACAATATACATAAACGGCATATCCACTAATACAGGAGTTAACGTTGCAGATGGCAACTTCCATCACGTTGTAATAACCTGGCAATCATCCAATGGAAACCTAACATTATACAAAGATGGAATACAAGCATACTCTGCAACAGTATCAACTGGAACTCCAATAACAACCGCCGGCTCGTTAGTAATAGCACAAAGACAAACCAGCGTCGGAGGAGGCTTTAACGCGCTAACCTCATTCAAAGGAGCACTAGACCAAATAGCGATATACAACCGCACACTATCTGCATCAGAAATTTTAAATCACTACAAAAGAAGCTCAATAAAAATACGACCAGAAATAAAATCATGTAACACATCAAACTGCGCAAACTACAACTTCGCACCAATAAACTCAACAATTCCCCAAGATATATCATACTCCTTAAGCAGATACTTCCAATTCAAATTCAACTTCGAAACAGACAACGCCACATACGCGCCTACTCTATATAACGCGTCCATAACGTACGCCGTACGCGCAAGCTCAGACGGAGACGCGCTAATAACTTACACTGAAGCAGCTGCAACTCCAAGATACCGAACCTACAATTGGAACGGAACACTCTCAAGCGAACTAAGTGCTGCAAACGTGGGCGACACAAATCCAGAATGGATCGAAATGGCCAAAGGTCCAAATTCAAACGCAATAATGGGAGTACTAGATTCGGTAGAAGATGTAAACGTACAAATATGGAACGGAACTACATGGGGTAATAATTTAGAAGTAACTGCAAGTTCAAGAGTTGCAGACCATTCATTCGACGTAGCATACGGAGCAAACTCCTCGAATGCAATGATTGTTTATAATAACAGACAAAACACGCCAAAATACAGAATATGGAATGGCACGACCTGGGGATCAGAACAAACAATAGCAAGCGTAACTGCCGAACCAGAAGCGATCAGAATCAAAGCCAAACCAAACAGTAACGAAATAATATATATTTCACGTACGTCAAACGGAAGAATTGCACTAGATCAATGGGATGGAACAAACTGGAACCACCGAAGCTCAGTATCATCTGGATCTTCACTTGCGGACATTCCAATCGCATTATCTTTCGAAGGAAGTAGCGGTAGAGGAATTGCAATATGGGGAGACTTAAACGACCCAACACCAAACTACGCAATATTTAGCGGTACTAGTTGGAGCGCCGCCGCAAACGCGCAATCAATCGGCGCAGCAACAAGGGACCCACTATACTTACAAGCAGATTACAATCCGCTTTCAACTAGTAATCAATCAATACTAGTAACAATATCTGACAACAGCAGCATCGACGCACAAGTATGGAACGGCACCGCATGGAACAACTTAACTGGACTCACTGCAACTGGCTGCAACAACGCGCTATGTGCTGACGTCGCATATGAATCACAAAGCGGCAAAGCACTAGTAGTATACAGTGATGGTACAACTACACTAAAATACAAAATATGGAACGGCTCTGCATTTGCTTCACAACAATCCGTAGCAACACTCGCCGCAATACCTAATAGTGTAAAAATAACTTCTCACCCTAATCGAAATGAATTAACCCTAGTAACTCAAGACGCAAGCGGCAACGTTAACTTATTCACTTGGAATAGTACAGCTTGGATTTCACAAGGGGCAATCGGTACAGGCGCTACACTTGCAACACGTAGAGGAGTGGGCGCAGTTTATACAATCG
>CAZERP010000026.1:1210-8379 GCA_964514805.1 Microcaldota archaeon | reverse complement strand
CAAGAGAAAAGGTTAGTTAATTTGAAAGAGTAGCTTTTCCTTTTTGTATCATTATTTCTTTGGGTTTGTCTTTTAGGTTAAAGTTTGACGCCATGCACATTCCGTAGGCACCTGCTGTGAGTATTGCTACTAAGTCGCCTTCTTTTATTTCGGGTAGTTTTCTATCTTTGGCTAGGAAGTCTCCTGACTCGCATATTTGGCCTACTACATCGTACGTTTTGTTTTCTTTTTCGTTTAGTTTTCCATTTACTAGCACGTGATGATACGCGCCGTATAGCGCGGGTCGAATTAAGCAGTTCATTCCTGCGTCGATGAATGCAAATTCTTTATATGGCGTTGTTTTTACGTTTGTAACTTTGGCTAGTAGAATGGTTGAATCTGCGGATATGTACCTACCGGGTTCTAAGTATAGAATTGGATTTCCTAATTTGTATTCAGATAGTTTATTTTTGAATGTTTTGCAAATTTCTGCAGCGAATGCGTTGATGTCGAGTTCGCTTTGTTCTGGTTTATAAGGCACTCCAAATCCGCCTCCGATGTCTACGTATTCTAGTTGCATTTGGGTTTCTTTTGCTATTTGTCCAACTAAGTCCATTAGATTTGTTAATGGGGTTATGAATTCTTGTACGTTAAATGAGTTGGATCCTACGTGCATGTGTATACCGAATTTTTTGACTCCTTGTACGGCCATTTGTTTGTATATTTCTAGTGCTTCTTTTGGCCATATTCCAAACTTAGAGTCTTCACCTGCAGTAATTACGTATTTGTGGTGCCCAAATCCGCCTCCGGGATTTACTCTAACCGCAATGACCGCGGGTGTTTTGTAGGAAGTGTATTTTTCGTAGTCTCCTTTTGAGTCAAAATTAACAATTACGCCACTTTGGGCGATTGTTTTCATATCTTCTTTGGATTGGCCTGGGCCATTGTATAGAATTTCTTCTGGTTTAAAACCTACTCGGAATGCTAAGGATAGTTCACCTAGTGAAATCGTGTCAACTTGGGCGCCAACTTCTCGAAGTGCTAAGAGTAAATCTGAATTGGGATTGGATTTCATGGCGAATTTAACTTTACTATTAGGATAACTGTGAGTGAAAGCGTTTTGAATGCGTTTAAAGTTATCAACTGCGCGATCAACATTAGTTATATAGAGCGGAGTTTTGAATTCTCGTGCGAGTTTTTCTACAAGTATTCCGCCGATTGCGAGTTTGCCATTTTCATTAGTAAGCCCAGTAGTGTAAAAATTAACCATAGTAAATAATCAGTTAAAAATAAATCGAACAAAAAGAGCTTATTAAAACGTATTTTTTATTCGTTTTTCGTAAATCTAAGTTGTTTTAAATTTTGCCCGTGTTAAACTATTTCTACTAATTCTAAAAATTTGTATAAAACATGGTTGATCTTCTTTTTCGTCACGACAGTTTTCGCCCTGGACAAGATAAAATAATTAGCGACGTATGGGCTAGTTTAAAGGCCAACAAAAACATCGTCTTCTCCGCCGGGACCGGTATGGGAAAAACAGACAGCGCATTATCCCCTGCTTTAACTTACGCTTTGAATAACGACCTAACTGTATTCTTTTTGACTCCCAAGAATTCTCAGCATCAAATCGCTTTGGATTGTATTGAAGCGCTTTGCAAAAAATACGACTTAAACATTGGAGTAGTCGACTTCGTAGGAAAAAGAAACCTCTGCCTCAATGAGGACGTCAAGGATAAGACTGACTTCTACCGAGTATGCAGTAGTAAAGTTAAGAAAGGAAAATGCGCGTACTATAACAATTCTAAGAGCTGGGCGCAATTCACCGGCGTTCTTTCCGAGAAGAAGATTTTTTCACAAGCAGAAGTTATTCGCGTAAGCGAAGAAGAAAAACTATGCGCATACGAAACCGCAGTATCCGCTTCAAAAACCGCCCGAGTAATCATCGCAGACTATAATCACATTTTCGCTCCTTCAATTCGAGAGAGTTTTCTTAAAAAAACAGGAAAAAAACTCGAAAATAGCATAGTAATAATTGACGAGTTACATAACTTACCCCAACGTATGCGAGATCACCAAAGCGCGTCAATTAACGACGCGATGTTTGAAAAAGCAAGACGTGAAACTGAACTAAACGCCGAAGCTACCGGCGTAATTTACGAGATTGAAAAACAATTCGCAGAAATAAAAGAACGCGGCATCAAAGCCAACGGCGAACTCGCCATTCCAAAAGACGCACTAAAGATTGAACCACAATGGAGTGAAGTGCTATTCGACGCAGGTGAGTTTTTCCTCGAAAAAGAAAAAGAAAGCAGCAGAAGCGCATGCGTACGCTTAGGTGAATTTCTTGAACTTTGGAAAGAAAGCGCAGACGAGCATACTAGACTTTGGCAGTATGGTGACTTATCCGTAAAATGCCTAGATCCATCATCACTTACATCCGTTGTAAATCAAGCACGTAATGTAATTGGAATGAGTGGCACTTTGCACCCTATTGAAATGTACATTGATCTGCTTGGTTTTGATAAAATGAAAACCATAACACGTACTTTTGGTTCAACTTTTAATACGGAAAATAAAGGCAACGTAATCATGGACAACGTTACGACCAAATATGATCAAAGAAGTGAAGAGATGTACGATAGAATCGCAAGTAATATTAGAAATACCGTTGAGGCGATGGATGGCGAAGTCGCAATTTTCTTTCCATCATACGTAATTCAAAAAACGATTCTTTCACGGCTTCAAACGAATAACAACGCATTTGGACCAAAATACTTCGTTCAAGTTGAAGGCATGACTAGTAAAGACACGCAAAAATTAATCGATGACTTCAAAAAAGCAAGAGGAGTTCTTTGCGGAGTAATAGGCGGGTCTTTAAGTGAAGGTATTGACTATAATGACCAAGAAATAAAATGCGTAATCATAGTAGGCTTGCCATTAGTTGAAATGAACGCGGAACAAAAAGCCCTCATCGAATACTACGATAAGAAATTCAAAAGAGGAATGGACTACGGCTACATGTACCCATGCATGAATAAAGTCTTGCAAGCAAGCGGACGCGGAATACGCTCAGAAAAAGATAAATGTATTATACTTTACATGGACGCACGTTACAGCAACCCTTACTACAAACGATGTTTCCCACCCGGAACAAACTTCAAAGTTTCAAACGAACCCTGGAAACACTTCGAAGAATTCTTCTAAACACGTTTACGTGCGATAGCACGAAAGTTATTTTCCATATTTGGTCTAGCTTTGCGAAGTTGTCTACTAGGTTGTATATCTAGTAAAACTTCATTTGTATCAAACAATTCTCGAATTAAGCCATCATATGCCTTTTTTTGAACATCAGGTAACTTGGCGTGTTCTTTCACTGCCGCGCGAATAAGATGTTCTGAAATAAGCTGCGCATATTGCCTTCGTTCGTTACTACCTTTAGCTAAACCTTCAGTTATTCTAGTAGTTGCAAATTGACGTAATACATTTAACCGAACAATACCAGCTGGCATTTTATTAGCTTGAGCTAAATCGTGTTTTATTTTATCTTCAAGTTCTGAATTAGTAGTGCTAGTAATAGGAGTTTGTTGGTTTGATGGTACGTGAGTAAGTTTGTCTCGTATCGTTCCTAGTCCAGTTAGCGCTAAACTTGCGGATGCTAAGAGCGTAGCTGCGACATTAGCTCTACGAGCAGACTGTTTTATAGGTGGTTTTAATGGCATCGTTAAAGAAAAGCGTTTATGTCATCTTTATTCTTTTCGGGCTTTGAGTTTTCGTATGTTTGAGCGAGTTCTTCTAGAGATTTTCCCCCCGTTGAAGGAGTTGCACGTTTACGTATTTTTACGAAAGTCGGTTGATTAATTGCTTCCCCGATTAAGATGCCTTGTCCTACTGAAAGTGAAGTTATACGATTCATCGCGTCTCTGTCAATACCTTCACTACTATTAGCAATGTGATCTACGTCATAAGGGTTGGTTACCCGCATTATTAGCATTGAGTTGCATTGTGAAAGCGCAGTTGTACTCAATTGTACTGGTCTTTGAGATACCAGACAAAGAGAAGCGCCAAATTTTCGACCTTCGCGTGCAATTGTTTCTATAATTCCTTTGGATATTGCCCCTTCTTTAGCTACTTTTTCGCGACAGAAGTTATGCGCCTCTTCAATTAATAACAAAAATGGCGGTACTTTTCCATCTCTACGCGCAGAGAATAAACGTTTAGCATAAATGGCGACAATTGCTTGCCTTGCTTTCAAACTTTCAACATTTTGCATATCAAGTACAAGCAATTTACCTGGTTTTACTTCTGATTCCAATGCAGGGTAATTTACAAGACCAAACAAACCAATTGCTTTTATCTCGTCCAAAATTTCAGCAACATTAGATCTACTGCTCGCAGCTGCGTTTATGTAATCATCGATTGTGGGCGGACGTTCTTCTGTTTTGCACTGCTCTTTTACAGCGGCATGTATTTTTGTGTAATCACGTTTAGCTGCAACCGTAGTTGATGGAACTAGTTCAGAAAGCAGAGTTGCATTTAACGCACTTGCTGCGATTGTAACTTTACTAGCGTCGAGTACTAATGTTTTATCTGCGAATTCTTTGCAGTTAGAAAAACCCGCGTAGTCGCCGTGTGGGTCGATTGCAATTACAGCTAACCTTCCTTCTTCTTTTTTACGATTTAAAATTTCTTCAATGACTACTGAGACCGCGTGACTTTTTCCTGATCCGGATATTCCTAGTATCGCAAGATGTTTTTGTAATAAACGTGAAAAGTTGACTTGCGCTTTGACGTCTTTTTTACCGAGAATTTCTCCAATTGAAATTCCTTTTTCGTCAAGGCCAATTGCCGCTTTAATCGCATCAACCGTAGCTTCAAATACGTGTACTCCCGGCGAAACTGGGTAGACGCATTTTCCTACTCCGCCATCAAATACTCCGATGACTTTACATTTGGCGATTGTGTATTCCCATTCTTGACTTGGAAATACATCAGAAACCGCGGCGCTATCGTACTGAGATATAGTTTCTGCGAATTGAAAATATCGATTTTGTTTAGTTATACTGCTAACAAAAGCTACTACTTGCGGGTTTTGTGTTTGTATAAATTGTCCTACTTCGACTTTACCTTTTACTACGAAGTGAAAGTTTTCTGTAGTTGGAGTGTCTTGTGTTGAAATTACAGTACCTAATATCATATTTTTCACCTAAAGGGCCGTGAATCGCGTCTATTTGCATTAAAAGTTGATAGCACGTCAAAGTTTTCTTTACCTAAGCTCGTTTCTAATTCTCCTGGTTTTATGCAAGCACGAAGGTCCACATTTACTAGTATTGGAGGATAACCTATTTTGCTATTTTTTGTAAAACCTGCAAGGATTGAACTAATTTTAGTCGCGTCTTCTTCTGGATTTTTTGTTAAGTATTCTATTCTAAGTGGCGCATCTTTTGCAGTTCGCACATAGAAAGTATGAACGTCTTTTGACAAGCCGCCAATATCTGAGAGTAACGTATGCGTATTTGGGTTTTTAGCATAAGACAGTGCTTTAGTTCGCTGGAGTGGGTTTAAGAGTTCACTAAATAACATATCATCACTTCCCGGCATTTCATCTAATGGAATGCTTTCAAAGTAATGCTTTGAAAATCGCTTTCCCCTTGAGTCTTTTACTACTCCTACGAGCGTTACTTTTTTTTCCATGCACTTTTCATAAAGCTGCGCATATAACGTGCAAATTTCTTTGTATTTTTCAAATAAAGCAGAGTCAAAGCTAGGCTTATCAGATAACTCTATTACTATACTACCATCCATTAGCAGAACATCTGTTTGTTCCACGGCCCGTAGGGCTAGAGTTAATTCTTCTTTTAGTCGGTGCAAGGACTTGTATATTGAGAATGAAACGTTATCATCAGAATAAACACAGTGACTTTTAGGCACGGGAATTTTGGATGGTAAAAATTCACTACCCGTTAAATTTCCATTCACATACGTGAATAAGTCCAGTGCGGGTTTTACGCAAATAACGTCAATTCCAGAAAGATTAATACAAGCAACCCCGCTATCTACTGCCGCGACTCTACCTGTAAAATCGATTGGTTCAACTCGTAATACGCAGTCGCTTTTTTTTATTTTTTCAACTAGGCGCGAGTTCTTTTCCCAAACTAATCTTAAATCGCCCACTAAATCCATTGTGTTATTTCGTATGGAATGTAAAGCAATTTGAAACCATCGCCCTAAATTAAAACCAGACCGGTCATTTAAAAAAACAAAACCCGTAACTTAATACGAGTGAAAAAATGATCGAAAGAAACCCCGGATTAACTAGAAGAGCATTTTTGAAAGGAGCAAGCGCATTAGCCGCAAGTAGTTTATTATCTAGACACGCACGTGCGCAAAGTGAACCCACTGCACTTACCCCCGAAGAGTATCTTAATAGTTTAAAAGCAGCCTACATTGAAGCACAAAAAAGTGAAAAAGCAGGAACACCAATTAGAATTTTATTACCTCATCCTGAAATTGAAACCAAAACTCCGTTAGCTACTGCACATAGACAAGCTGCGCTCGATTTACCCGAAAGTGTACGTACCACCCTACGTAAATCTCATCCTGAATTATACGAACATATTGCAGCTACCCGTGCGCTAATCAACTACAAAAAGGCCCGCACTAGTACACAAAAAGACGAACAACATTATCATGAAATATACAAAGCATTACCTCAATACGACCCTAAAGAATACGATGATGATTCAATAGTAGGCAATAATGATGAAAATTTAGGAGATGACCGCCCAGTAATAAGCGATACATTTAAGTCTTATCATCAATGGTTACGCCAGGGACTTGCAGAAATAGATGATTCGATTTCTAAAACAAAAGGCGAGCCTACCCGTATAACTGAATATCGCAGGTTTTTCTCAAAATACATATTCCTACGTAGATTATTAGAAAACGCAAACGAACTCAAATCCGCAGGAATTAAACGCCTCGGTGGCGTCACTCCCCATGAGACGACCATATTAAATTTAGCCGCAGATGTTTCAAGTGACATCGATAATTACGTCAATACTAAATTAAAGGGCGCAAAACATGACGAGTATCGCGCGCTATATCGTGGACTAAGTGCAGCATTAGTAAAAGGTTTAAGGCAAAGACAAGTAGAACTAGACAGGCCTAATTTACTTCAAGCACCTCCAAAA
>CAZERP010000026.1:0-1200 GCA_964514805.1 Microcaldota archaeon | reverse complement strand
AAAATTAGTAGATCCTTTCGAGGGGCACTAAGTAGATAGCTTTTTAGGCAAAGTCGCAGTAATTCTTACCACATAGTATGCCGTCTATTTCTGAACTTATGAAGGCTGCCAAAGCCAAGGCAAAACCATCTGAAGTAGCTGTTGCTTCAAACTCTAAAATTGAGCCTAAAGAAATGGAGTTAAACGAAGAGCCAAAAGAAACTAAAAATACTAACAAAGAAGACAAAGTTTTAGTCGACTCTTATGACTTAGATAATAACGAAAGCAGCAAATACGATAAAGTAGCGATTTACAAAATAGAAGGCAAACCAAATTTACTATACGAAACTCAAACAGTACACTACAGAGGAGAAGAAAAAGCACTAATCACTTCTTTGATTGAAATTGCAACCAAAATAGTAGAAGAAAAACTCCAAGAAGAAAGCCCCTTACAAAGAAAACAAAGATTCTACAACAAAATTTTAGACATCATCGAATCCACACCAGAATTAAAAGTTCCAATTAACGCCCGTGAGTTTTACGCACAAGCAGTTGCCAGAGAAATGGCCGGCTTTGGACTAATAGACCCACTATTAGACGACGATCAACTTGAAGAAATCATGGTAGTCGGGCCAAACAAACCAGTATACGTATTTCACAGACGCCACAACATGTGCGCGACAAACATCATATTTTACGAAGATAAAGACATTCAAACTTTAATTGAAAGAATAGCACGTGACATAGGCAGACACATCGACGTACAAACGCCCCTACTAGACGCGCGCCTTGCAGATGGAACTCGTGTCAACGCGACAATACCACCAACTAGTCTAGATGGTTCAACTATTACGATTAGAAAATTCAGAAAAGATCCACTAACAGTCATAGACTCAATTGAAAAAGGAACTATGAACTACGAAATTGCAGCATTCCTATGGCTTGCAGTAGAAGGCTATGGCGCAAAACCTGCAAACATATTAATCGCCGGAGGAACTGCAAGTGGAAAAACTACGACGTTAAACATTCTTAGTAGCTTCGCGCCCGGCAATGAGCGCATACTTACAATTGAAGATACTGCTGAACTTGCACTACCCGTAAAACACTGGATTAGATTTGAAACAAGACCACCTGGCCTAGAAGGTACGGGAGAAATTACAATGAATGATCTTGGCAAAAACGCGCTACGTATGAGACCAGATCGTATAATCGTAGGAGAAA
>CAZERP010000025.1:2980-10203 GCA_964514805.1 Microcaldota archaeon | reverse complement strand
GCATTTCTTCGCATACTTTGCTTGCTTCTCTTCCTGTAATTCCTTGAATTAAAACTCTAGTCTTTTCATCAATCAACATAAATGTTTCACCTTTATTTCTTGTGTTTCTTCGCATATTCAGCGGCTTTCTTAACCATAATTTCCGCAGTTGCAGTCATACGCATATCTGCGCCATAAACTTCAATGTCTAGTCCGTGTTCTTTGGCTAAGTCTCTCATGATTTGAAGGCCTTCTTTTTCGCCAGGACCTGCTCTTCGAATTACAATGGGGTATTTTGGTTTAATTTCACGCAATGCTTGCGCAATACCTTCGAATGTGACGTCTACTCGAGTGTTGTTGGCAATTCCTCCAACAATCCAAAGTCCATTAAGTCCGGGTTTGGTTGCGATTACTTTAGTAAGTTTATACATCTTCTCAGTAGGAGGGTTACCGCCGTATTCAGTGAAGTTTGCGGGTTTACCACCTTTGCCTAGTAGTGCATCGAAGTTTGTTAAAGAACCGCCTCCTCCGGAGGTCATCATACCAATGTCCCCGTCTAGTTCGATGTATTTACCTGCGATTCCTCTGTGGTCTCCTTCGTCGATTTTCTTAGCTTCTAGTTCTCTTGGAGTTGGAGCTCGGTCGTACGCGCTTCGTTCTGGGAATTTTTGCTTAGCGCGATAGTAAGCATCGTCGTCAATAATTGCGGCCGTACCAACTGCTACGAGTTTTCCTTCTTCGTTTAGGCAGAGTGGGTTTATCTCAGCTATTGTACAATCTTCATTCGAGAATAAACGCCAGAGTTTGACGCATTCGTCTGCTACGCTGCCGATTAATGGTCCTGTGAATCCTGCTTTTTTGGTAGCTTCTCTTGCTTGGTATGCTTGCAAGCCTTCGACTGCATTAATGTGAAGTTTTACTATTTTTTCGGGGTGTGTTTTGGCGAGTTCTTCGATTTCAACTCCACCATCTTTACAAATTATTAGAACTGGTTGTTTTTGTTTTTGATCGTAGGTCATTGAAATGAAATATTCTTCCTTTATCTTGCACGGTTCTTCACAGTAGACTGATTTTACTGTTTCTCCCAGGACTTTTGAGCCTAGGATTTCTTTAGCTGCTTTCTTCGCCTCATCGAGGCTACGGCATAGTTTTACTGCGCCTGCTTTTCCTCTTTTTCCGGCTAGTACTTGCGCTTTGACTACGAGGTTAGTTACTTCTTCTGGCTTAGTGGCTAAAGTTCCGTTGGGTATTGTGAAGCCGTATTTGGCGGCGATTTTTTTGCTTTCAAATTCGTAAAGTTTCATAGTGGATACTAACTCCTAAAAAATTAATTAACGTATAAATATGAAAACGGGAAAAACATTTAAAAAACAACGCCAAAAAACGAACAAACTTACGGCAAAACACGAACAAAGTACTTTTTACGTACTACTTAGAATGTACTAATCGAAGCAAACCACGCTTAACAACAGTCTCATCAGGATGACGCATACCCTTAGTAATTATTTGCTTTAACTTTTGAAGTTTCAACAATTTATCTTCATTTTCTTCACTAGTTGCAATACCAATATGCTCATCTAAAACAGCTAATATATTTTTTTTAAACAAACGATAATCTTCAAGACTTAAATCAGTTGTTTCATTTTCATCTAAGCAAGAAAATGGCGCGTCGGATATCTTATAATGAGTAAAATTTGGATGAACTAAAAACATCGTACCCGTTCTGCGCTCTACTTTATCATTTTGCGTTCGATGCAAATTAACCGTAACCTGAATATGCCCAGATGCTTGAGGTGTTGTGATTATTCTAAGCCTAGCTTTATTTGTTAATTTAAAATCAAATCTACGCTGTGTATCAAACATATTTTTTAGTACTATAAACTTAACAGTAGGGAATTAATATAATCAGAAGCTACCTCGGTCATCACAAATCAGCCTGGGACAGTTTCATCACGTAATAAATATAGTGATTTCCAATCAATTTAAAACCCCTACAAGCATAAAAACAATAAACAAATGACTACCAAAACACAAGCGCCAAGTGTAAGATTAATCAGATACCAAATCCCCGCAGCAAACGGAGAACTACTTATAGGTCCTAAAAATGAGCCAATACTATTAACTCATGAATGCGGAAAACTTTCAAAAATAGGCGCAAATTATTCACAAACTCCAAACGGAGTTGACCGAATACACATTTTTAAAAAAAACATACTAGGCAAAACAATATTTATGTACTTCGAGATTCAACCCAATGGCAGTATAAATCGAAAATATATGTATAAAAACGAAATACCTGAACACGAAGTACTAGAAGTCATTGACCTACTTAATAACGCAATGCAAGAAAACGATTTAAAAAAACTAAAAATCAAACCACACAATAGTCCATTAAGCGCACAGCAAATACAAAAATACATAATTCGCCAACATACTTTAATAAAAATAACTTTAGCAAAACTACGTAGCGCACTTATAACTAATGCATCCGTTGATCACTTAGTAAACTAAAACTACATTCGCGACTAGTTAAATAATGTCCGCACCCTAACAAAATAAAGGGAAAATTGATGACAATGGCTACAACGGGTAAAGTTCACAACGCAGGAAAAAGCAAAGCAGTAGAAAAATTACTTAACGGCGAACCATCAGTTAACCCTTTAATTGCAAGACCACCAATGCCATTAGTAAAACCAGTTTTGAGTCTAGATCATAAATTTACATTTCCTGCAATACGCGACAGTGCAGGCCAAGAAAAACAACCTGAACTTGTAATCTGGAGAAAACACACGCCCGAAGGAATTACTATACAAGTAAGAGTACCACAACCAAAAGGTAAATCATACCAAGAACAACAAGACTCCGGCAAATGGGAAGACGCAGGTGCAAGTAAACTAGAACACTGTAATCTATTCGTAACAATTGACACACAAAACCCAAAAAAAGCAACGTATCACCCAGTTTATACTAGCTCGGGCTCAGGACCACATGAACTCACGGCAAAACAAGCTGCGCCGCACTTAAAAGAATTAAAAAGACTAGTAGAAGTACACGAAAAAACAATCGGCGATCAAATCAAACCACGAGACAAAGAAATGATAGAAAAAGCCCTAAACGCAATAAAAACACACTTACGACACGTACTCTAAGTTTTCTATTTTATAGTTAATACTTGAGGTATGCTAAGTACGCCTTTATTTTTAAGTTCAAAAAAGCAATTCGCGCACGCCCTCGCATCTTCCAACGCGTTGTGCGCGCCATCAAATTCCCGGCCGAATAAAGTTTGATGCAACTCTGAAAGCTTAGGCCACTTATAACCACCTTTGGAACTAGGTAGTTTGCAAAAATCAGTAGAACTCTTCTGCGTACAAATCTTCGTTAAATCCGCAAGCGGATAACTCATACCACACCTACGATACTCATTCTTAATTACTACATCATCATACGAAAAATTATGCGCAACTGCAAACTTTGCCTGCTTTGCGCTCTCATTAAACTTATTCAAAACAACTTCCAAAGATATACCTTCTTCATGAGCTTGCTGAGTCGAAATACCATGCACCGCAGTAGCGGCTCTAGGTATTGAGAAGCCGTCTGGTTTAATTATGTGGCATGCTTCCTCGACTAAATTATGATTAGAGTCATACAAAAGCCAACCAAGTTGCACTAACCGCGGGTGAAAAAAACCAGTAGTCTCACTATCAAAAACAAGAAACATAAAAACGTGAAATAAACTAACAAAGAGACGAAATAAAAACTCTTTTATCAATTCAATTTAAAAAAATACGACGTGTAACCCATTTCATGCAATTTAACCCATCTGAACACCGCTGGTCTAGTCGCGAATCCAAAGTAAACGGAGAAACAGAATACTTCATCACTAACCCTACTCATCAACTTTTAATCAAACACTTAAAAAGAGACAACGGAAGTTCCAAAATCATAGCCGAACTCTACGAATTAAACGGAAGACAACTACTAGGACCTAAAGTACAATACGAAGTCGCTTTCAACTCAAGCAAAAAACACATTAGAACAACATTCGCTGCCGATATGATTACTAAAGCATTCGGAGTACAACAAGTTAGATTCGACCCGGTAGCTGCGCCAACTGAAATAGAAAAATACATTAAACCATTTGCAGGCGTACTAGTCAAAACACTAAAAGAATGCAAACCCACCGAAGCACAAAACCAAAGCGCGCTAAAAGAACTATACAACCTACTAGAACCACACAAAAGAACCTTCATCGACATCGGCGCCTACGGAACCAAAAGACAAATGAGAAAGTGAAAAAGTTTATGGATTTAGATCATATTCAAATTGCCGGTTTTGACATCGGTTGGCAAGGCTTATACGCGTTCTTACCTTTCTTAACAATCGGTTTAATTCTACTAGCTGTAGGTTTAATGATGCAAAACAACTATGCTATGGTAATCGGCGCGTTGCTCTTAGTAATCGCGGCAGTCAAACTCAAAAAGCCATTGCGTTTTAATGCTAAACGACAAGAATAGAGCCTGTTGCTAATAATAACGTCTAGCTTCCTTTATTGTTTATGATTAATTCTAGACTTATCTTTGCATTACTTGCGAGCGTAATTATACTTGGCGTTCTTGTGACTCAAACTTCGCTATTTGACCCGCTCAAAAATCAATGCGATTCTAGCTTTAATGACGCGAAAATCACTTTTGAAAAGAAATTCAACGCGCAAGTTACACTAAATGCTAACGAAAAAGCGCAAGACTCAAAAACAGCCGCTGCCTTTTACAAAAAATGGTCACTAATACCAAACCCATTAGATTTAATCAAACTAGAAAATGCGCAATACCCGCTAGTACTATACGCGGTAACAATACAACCAGCTACTGGCGCAATACCTTATGTTGCAATCTGCCAAAACGGTTCGATTACAAACAACCCTACGCAATAAAAAAGCAAAGCTGCTTTAATTTTCATTTAAGAACTAAATAAATGACTGAATTTCAAGCGGCGCATAAAGCAAAATTTCTAGCGGCAGCCAAAAAACTTTACCCTGAGTTACATTCACTTCACACTAAATTAACTGATTTGATCACTGATCCTAGCTACGCGTCACACGTAGTGCATGGAAATTTTCAAGTCCATGTACTAAAAGGTAAACTACAAGGCTCTAAAACCGACATCGAGTTAACTTTGTCCGAACCACGTGACATTGAAAACAAACAAGGTGAAATAATTCCCATCGGCGGGCTTGGCATCGAACTACTACAACGGGCCAATGGAAAAACATCTCATATAACCTTATCTCGTAGGTATGAAAACGAAGATAGGTGGGCTTTTAGCAGCAACGTGCGATACAACTTACCAAAAGAAACAGACCAAATTTTAAACATCTTCAGACAAGAAGGCAAATTCATAGAAGAAGAGCACACTAACTTTCAAAAACTACAACTAGCCACAGGCAAAAGCAAAGGAAAAACTACCATCCTTAAAACGCGCCGGCCAATTGAAACGTTCCTAGGTAAAGTACAACAAATGTATCCCGAACTTAGGCACTACGCTTCATTATTCGTAGCAGACATCACGCCGACTAAACTAGAAAAAATAAACGCGCCGTACCATGGCTACTGGGCTAAAGGCTACAAACTACACTTCGAACACCAAGGCCAAAACGGCGCAATACACGTTCTAAAACTCCACGGCGCCCCAACAGATGGCAAAATTGAATGCGCAAACAACTACTTCGCACTTGACATAACTCAAGGTGCAAACATACGCGATTCGTACACGCTAATGCGTAAATTCAAAAAACAACCACTCTACAGCGCAGCTTACTGGCTCCAACCAGAAGAAATTGAAGAGCTACCCGTAATTAAAAAAGCGCACGAACTAGCACAACAATTCGTTGTTTAACGATACGGCGACCACCGAGATCTACACACGCCCCTAAGGTATCAACTAGTCAAAATAAAATAAATTAAAAAACACGTACTGCTTTATTTTTTTTCATATGACTGAGTATAAAGTTAAAGTTACTGCAAAAAGAACACCTAACCCTGATTACATTCACACCGTAAGATTAGTCGACCCAGATGGTAATGTAGCTGCAAGTGCAATCGCATGGACTAGCCTACCAAAAAAAACTGAACACGGAAATAGCACGGTAGTTGACTTTAAAGCTAAAAGTCCTGAACAAGCAAGACGCGTGCACGAAGAATTAGCAAAACAACTTGACGAACTAGGACTACCAGACGAACACAGAATAGTCTACATTCCAAATAAAACCGGATTTAGAAAATCAGCTCCACACTTCACCGGATTTAACGCAGCTCCTGGAACTAAACCCACTGCACTAACTACCAACTTACTAGCCTACTACGAACACTACGTACCACAACAAGCACCCGAACCGGTGAAAACAACAAAACCTGCAAAACTAGCTAAACGTGTGCCCGAAATAAACGATACACGTAATGACGTTAGTTTAGACATACAACAAGCAAACGACGCCATTCAACGCGACACCGCTGTTATACGTGAATTAACAAGGCAAACACTCGATTCTAAAGCATCCGACGTAGTACTAAGACACATACTACAAACCTTGCCCGCTCACTTAAAACCGCACGCTAAACTAATCACAAACGCCAACCAAATAATAGACGAAGAAGACTACAACGGAATGGCCGAAAAACTCTCCAAACTACCCGCCAAAGAAGCTAAAGAACTAGTAGAACACGTCAAAAACCAAACACTACAAATAACAAACGCTATACAAACACTACGCAACCACAAAGTACACAGCCGCGAACCATATAGCCTAAACGACCAAGCCATCAAAATAAACCACGCATTCGTAATTTCGCATCATTTAAACAAATAATCACGTTTTTCCATTACGCAGTAGTCTTGCATGTGTTTTATCAATCAAACTTCTTACCGTTGGCTCCGAAATACTGTAATGCTTTGCTAGCGCCTTAGGAGTTAAGTCATGCAAATGATGCGCGCCGTAAAGCAAAAGCTCCAAATAACTAACATCCTTAGGATCACGTCGGTGAATTTCATGAAGTTTACGTATATTTGCAGCAACTACTTTCATATCCTTTTCAAAAATAGCATCTTTAACCGCATTAACCGTATAAATCACACTATCCCCGGTACGAAAAGATTCACCTGCGTACTTTGCAATTTCAGCTAAATCCGCGACGTTCACACCAGCCCGTTTAGCTTTTATGCACTCGTCAATTTTAGCGTTAGTATCTTTA
>CAZERP010000025.1:0-2970 GCA_964514805.1 Microcaldota archaeon | reverse complement strand
GATGCTAAAAAGCGGGGACTCTTTCATTAGGGGAGCGTAAAAGAGGTAATTAAAGCAGGATTTACGTTAAAAGCATGCTCAAGTAAATACAAAACAAGCATCTTACTAGTAACTTTAGTAGGTTCACTAACGTGCAATTCATGCAACGCTTCAACGCGTTCATCGTCCAAAGCAAGCTTACTTTGCCCGATCTTTCGACGCTTACCATTTAAAATTTCCCCGGCAACTTCCTGCGCCTTTAATACCGCATCATCTAAATTCAAATACGCAGCAGAATCCGTAAGATTCTTTTCCAACTTATGTACTCCTACTTTCGAACCGCCTATCGCCTTTTCACAGCGACTAATAACTGCAGTTATACGAGTAGGATCTACATCAAAGTGTCGTCCAATTTTGTTTTGACTAACTCCATAAACTTTATGCACGGCATACAAAGCTAAGTCCCGCGGCAAAATCTTACTACCCGCGTTTAAATGCGCGGTATACAACTTTTCTAATTCTTCACTTGCCCTGGCATTTGGACTAAACTCATTTTCAGAATCTATACGCCTAGCTAACTCTGCACCATGCTCTAAAACATGACCCGCACTAGAAAAACTAACTCCCCTAAAAGCATCATTCAAACGAGACGGAAAAACCATAACAAAAAAACTAACACCAACAAAAAATAAAAAAGCCTCACTAAACACATAAAACTACTACAAATAATAAAAAAGACCAAACGACTTTACAATTAACGAAATAAACTTATGACTTGGACTTACAGTGAATTTACTCATGGCACTCATGCTACTCTTGTTGGTTTTAACCCTGCAGAAGCACCTCGCGGCAGCACAAAACCAGGCACTACAATCAAAAGACACAGTTTTCATGACGAAAACAGCGCAATTGAAATACACGATGATAGAAACGACGCACACGAACCATCCGCAACTATAATTTACCACATAAAACCAGAAGGTACAAGAGGATATACTTGGCATAAATTTACGATAAAACCCGGCTCAGAACCAGAAGTTTTTAGCCGCGGGCCACAAAAAAATGACAACCGCCAAGAAATACGCGCAGAAATTCTAACAAAACTCGCAAACCGAGCCGGACACGCAAGACCCGCCGAACTAAGAAGTATAACTGCGTTCTTTAGAAAACACACGAAAAACCTACAACCCTAATTGAAATCAAAAAAAGCGTACTTTGTGTTTAAAATTTAAGTTTAACGTTAACACTTTCATGACAAATACTGTTAATTTACACCGAGTTCTTACTGCTCCTCCGGAGAAAGTATTTCGCGCGTTTAGCGACGCTAACGCCTACGCATCCTGGATACCACCATACGGCTTTTACTGCACAATGCAAAAATTCGACTTCAAAAAAGACGGCGAATACCACGCTTCATTTACAAACTTCACTACTGGCAAAAGCAGCGCCTTCGGCGGCAAAATCATCGACATCAAAGAAAACGAACTAATCAAATACACAGACAAATTCGACAACCCTGGCTTACCCGGACAAATGATAACAACCATCACACTACGCAAAGTTTCATGCGGAACAGAAATCAAAATCACACAAGAAGGCATCCCCGACATGATACCACCAGAAATGTGCTACCTAGGATGGCAAGAATCCCTCGAAAAACTCAAAAAACTAGTAGAACCAAACATACCCAACGGCTAAACAGTCTATAAGACTCAAACTAAGACAAGGTTAACTTATGGGTTCTACTCCATTAAAAGTCGCTTTTGTTTGTCAACATGGTTTTACTAGTGGAAGCGTAGCGCATTATGCTAAAAAATTAGAAAAAGAAATGCCCGGCATAGAAATTATCAATAGAGGATTTGGTCACAAAGCACCGCATGATACTACCAAAGAGTTAGCAGAAGCAAAGCCTGATTTAATTTTTTACATTCCTAGGCTTACTACGCCCATATTTCCCGGGGTGAAGACGGTTTCTGGACATGAATGGGCATTTACACAGAAAACTGTTTATGGTGAAATTGTCCCTGATCGTGTTTCTAAAGAAGCTTCAAATCGGCTTAAGGAATTAATGGAAGAAACTAATTTAGATGCGGACAAAGAAAGCTGGGAGCAGTTTCACTTATCACTAGCCCTACAAGCAAAAAACTACTTACAAAAATACACAAAACGCATTTAATTCTCGTAGTGATTAAAAGTATTAAGAGAGAAAAAAATGGAATCACAACGTATTTACAAAATGCCTTTTACTAAAGTCTACACTTGCTACATAGCTAAAGCCCAGCGAAAAGGCCGCACTAAAGCTGAAGTTGATGAAATCATTCGATGGCTTACAGCCTACACACAAAAACAATTGGAATCGCAAATAGAAAAGCAAGTCGACGTAGAAACTTTCTTCACCAAAGCACCAAAACTAAACCCACTACGAACACAAATCACCGGTACGATCTGCGGAGTCAAAATACAAGAAATCAAAGAACCACTCATGCGAGAAATAAGATACCTAGACAAACAAATCGACGAACTAGCTAAGGGCAAAAGTGTCCAAAACATTCTAGCGCGCAGCGCCACGAACAAAAAGCCAAGCAAATAGACGTACTCAAAGCCTATTGGTTTGCTTCGCAATGCCAAGAAGACAAACACGGTATAGAATGGATAATAAACTGTGACCCAAAACTTTAACCCGTGCGAGCTAATGCTCAGAAAATTTGTCTGATTAAATGCATAGTATTATAGTTACTAAAAACATGGATAAATATTATCAAATAACTGAGAAATCAAAAGAAACTTTGGATGACCTATTTGTATCTGAAAATGAAGTTGTAAGTACTGAGTTGCTTAAGGAATTATTGATTGACTATGCGCAGATGTCTACGGATGGTAAGATTTTTACATTACCTGCATTTAATAAACTAAAAAACGATCAGAAAATACTCGTCATATTACTATGCAAAAAAGTACTTCGTATTAAATTTGACGGAGACGAGAAAACTA
>CAZERP010000024.1:0-11402 GCA_964514805.1 Microcaldota archaeon | reverse complement strand
TTAAGTTACGTTTTTTACTTCTCTTGCGCGGGCAAGTTCTCTTTGGAATTCGTCAAAAGTAATGGGGCCTTCTCGCATAAGTACGGGTTCGACGCCGCGCATGTCAATTATAGTTGATGGAATGATTGCGATTAAGTTTCCCATTTCGATTATGCCTTCGATTTTGCCATCGAACTTAAGTTTTAACTCATTTAAGTTATAAATTGTAGGCGCATCTTCTACTACCGCCGCAGTGATTGGCGCATTTAGTTCGTTGGAAAGCATTCTTGCTATTTCACTTCCAGATATTCTAAAGCCAATTGACTCGCCATCTTCTATTAAGCCTTTTGATATTTTTGAAGAAGGTAATAGTTTTGAAACGATTGTAAGCGGACCTGGTGTGAACTTGTATGTAACGTCCTCGACGTCTTTGGCAATTGCGAAGTGTTCTTTAGCCATTCGCATATCTGCTACTACTAAGTTTAGCGAGGGGGCTAGCCGTACACCTAGTGCTAGTAATTTGTCAACAGCAGCTGCATTAGTAGTATCTATTGCAAGGCAGTAGCATGTTTCACTTGGGAATGCCACTACGCCTCCTTCGCGCATTATTGCGGCGGCAGATTCTACGATTTTTGAAACTTTTTCTCTTTCTTTGTAAACTAAGGAGTAAACTTTAGTCTTCATAATTACTTGAATTCGCCTCTACACGAATTAAAAAAAATTTATTTTGTATTATCTTTGCCTTTTGGGGGGTTTTGGTTTTGATAATAAGAAAAGGGAGAAAGGGGTTTAAAAAGCAGCGTTTTTTACTTGCGTTTGAACGCGAAGAATAAACCACCGAGCAGTAAGACGAGTGTTATTACTGCCGCGATTAGTATTGCTTGCGAGTCTACGAAGTTTGATTCTTCAACGACTGGTTTGTCTTTTGTAGGTTCTTTCACAGTTGGTTTAGCTACTGGTTTTTGCACCGGTTGTTGTACTGGTTGTGTTGGTGTTGAGTCTACAAATCCGCCGTTTGAACTACCATCGTCAAATGCAGGTGTTGTTTGTTCTGGTGGACATAGGTGTGTTTGTTCGCACGGGAATAGTAAGTAGTTGTTATTTCCATTGTGTATTCTTGCAGATGAACCTCTATCTCCTGAATCTCCATTTGCAGCTACTGGCACATCTTGGCCATTAACTGGCACTTCTGGCACTGGGTCGTTGAAGTCTGGTCCTTGTATTACTGGGAATCCGCCTACGTCGTTTACGTTAGGGTCACATAGCGCCGCGGTTGCTGGGTAACCTAAGCAGTATGATCCGTCTGCGTTGCGATCTAGTCTTCAGTTGCAAATTCCGTCTG
Organism: Microcaldota archaeon; assembly: GCA_964514805.1. Classification (GTDB taxonomy): domain Archaea; phylum Micrarchaeota; class Micrarchaeia; order Norongarragalinales; family UBA8480; genus CAZERP01. Next base: position 10,081 of record CAZERP010000024.1, on the reverse strand, counting down.
CGATGTTTGCATTGACTAGTTTGTAGATGTCGTTTTCTACTTGGAATGGAACTGCAAATCCGCGGATTGAGTATAGGATGTTTAGTTCGTCAAATCCACCGTAGGATAGTGCGAATGCTTGTTCGAGGCATTCTTGGTCTAAGGTGTTATCCATTGTTAGTTGTATGAATTTTCTTAGTGCGACATCTCTTGGGTAGAGTTCGACGCGGTTTGCTTGTGCGACTCCTGCTTTGCTTATTTGTACGCTTGCAGTGCATCTTCCGTTGACTTTTCTAATTGGGCAAGTGTCTGATTCGAATTGTGCTTGCGAAGCGTCTCTTGTGAATGCTTGTATATCTAAGTCTACGCATTGTAATCCGAGGTTTGGCGCGGCGCATAGAGTCATGAATCCAAGGTATAGCGTGTTTGGTTTTAGGCCGGGGACGTTTAGTCTAAATGGCGAGTTGCCATCTAGCATTAGTACTCCATCTACGACGAATGGACTTGCGATGTTAATTACGCGTACTCCGTTTAGGTCGCCTGCTTGGATTTGGTTTAGTCTTGCGTTTGAGTCTATTTCATATAAGGTTAGGTTGTGACTGTTTGGTAGGGTTGCTTCCCAAGTTAAGTCTAGACTGTTTTGCGAAGCTTGAAGTCCAGTTAGTGTTGCATTGAATGCTAGTTCTGCATTTGCACCATTTACTCCGTTTCCTTCTTGGTCGGGGTTTAGTACATCTGAACAGCCACCTTGCATTGTCGCGTATTTGACTTGTGGTCCTAGGAATGTATCGTATTTGATTGCTAGGTCTTCGTTGTATTGATCTCCTGCTTGGTATCCACTTATTCCACAGCCATATGGCCAGTTTATTACTTTGGTTTCATCTGGTTGGAGTTCTACTGGCGCGAAGTTTTGTCCAGGATCTCCTCCGACAGATACCTCAGTGATTGTTATCGCGTCAGTGTTTGGGTTTGTGAGTGTTAACTTTAATCCATTTACTGCCCAGATGTATGAATTTATTGTCAAGTCATAGCTTTGTTCGTCGTTTAAAGCAGGACATTGTGCCATTGTTAGTGGGTCGCATTCGATTACTGAAACTGCGCCGTTTGAGTTTACGTTGAATTGTGTTTCGTTTGTAATGCAAACGTTTGCCGCAGTGCATGAAGTTATTGTTGCTTTGAAGTTAGCAGGTACTACGTTTTCATGTATTGGTACTTTTACGGATCTGCCTTTGTTGTATCCGACTGGAGCAGCAACGGGTACGTTTGAATCATCAGTTAGACGAGTTACAGTGAGTGTTGCGTTTGCGTTCACGTTTGTAATCCAAGTTACGTTTACTGCAAAATGTTGACCTTCTTTTGGTAGTTGCGTTGCAGTTAAGTTTACCCCTGCAAGTTCTCCGTTTGCTGCGACAGGTGCTGCGTTTACCATTGTTACTGCGCCGTTTGCGGCTACTTTGAAGTAGACGTATGAAAGTTTGCAGTTTTTATTTCCTGCACAGGCAAATACGGATAAGTTGTATGATCCGGGTTTGGCGCTTATTTTAACTGCATTATCTAGTGTCATTGCTGCACTTTTTAGACTAGTTAATGCGAGTCCCCCGAGTGAGCTTTTTAGTACTAAAGTGTAATTTGCTTTTGGTTGTGTACTCCATTTAACGTCAACATTATTAGTAAAACCTAACGTTGCTGCTTTAGTTACTTTAATTGGAGAAACAACTAATGCAGCCGCAGGTAAAACACCCTGGTTTTCATTTGGATTTGGTTGTACGGGCGCCGCAGGTTGTTGCAATTGCGCACGTATTGCTTCACTGACGTCGCGTCTTGAGATGAGTTTTCCATCTGCAGTTAGTGTGAATGTGCTGGCATTAATTTCGCAGCGGTTTAGTTGAGTGCAGAATTTTCCTGCGATTATGTAGTTTCCTGCTCTTAAGCTGGTGAATGAACTGGTTCTTTCGGCAAGTGTGAATGTTGCTAGTTTTTTGTTTGGTTGTGTATTTAAGTCAACTGTGTTTGCTTTTAGTAGCCAGAGTGTTAAGTTAGATGCTTCTCTAGTTTGAGTGATTGCAGTAAGTGCAAGTAATATTTGGTTTGGTTTGGCTCCATTTACGGCTAAATTGTTTAGCCCGGTTTGAAGTTGTCCTTTTGCTTGAAAATCGCTTGCAACATTTTGGTTTGCCGCTTGTCCGGCAGATAAAGTAAATCGTGACACTAATGGGATAGATGATTCATCTATTGGTATTGCATCTCCGTCGTGGGCGCCTGCTTGGGCAAGTCCAGTTTGGATTCCTGCGCTGAGTCTATCTCGTACGTTTGAGATTACTCCAATTACTGGCGAGTTGGTTCTTCCGATTAAGCCGTTTCTGATTAATGAGTTAGTTGCAGAGTCTGAACTTGCGCCACTTACTCCAAGAGGCGCGCTTTGTCCTGCACTAGCTGCAACGCCGTCTAATAAAGTAAGATCAGCTTGATCATTTGCACTTGCAGAGGCAATTGCGGATTGCATGGCATTTGGTTTGGTCCTAAAGCTTGTTTTGACTATTGGCCCGCATCCTTCGCGAGTTGCGCCAGAACATAATTGGACTTCTACTTTGTAAGTAGTATCGCTAGTTAGTCCATTAACGGTTGTTGGAACTGATTGTGAATGTGTAGATGTTATTGGTTCGTTTACATCCAGTTGGTTATTGTTGTTTAGGTCTTTGTAAACAGTTAATTCGCCTTGGACGCTGAATTCATTGTTTGCAAGGTTGATTACTTGAGCTGGGCCCTGGTATTGTCTGTGTGACACCCAATTAAAAGTAACGCTATTTGTAGTTACGCCGCTTACTTGTAAATCAGTTATAGTTAGTAATGGGCCTTCATCTGCACTAGGTGCGAGAATTGGTACTGATTCTTCGGCTAGGTTTATTTCTTGTTGACAGTCTAGTGTTCTGCCATTGTATGGCGCGGTTACTACTAAGTCATATACTGCTACTGGATTTACTTGAATTGCTGCACTTGTGAATTCACGTGACGCGCGGTTAATGTTGTAAACGCGGGTTCCGTCTGATTTTAAGTGTAGCGACATATGGTGCTCGCCTAGTTGATCTTCGTGCCAGCCGATAGTTATAGTGTTGTCGGCGGCATTGAATTGGTGAAAACAGTCGATTCTAGGCGTTCTTCCGCTTTTGAAGCTGCCGTTTGCTGGCGCGCTTTGGTTTGAAGGTGTTTTTGTAGGTTGTTGTGTTTGTGGTTTTTCTCCGCATTCTTTGGTTTCTTGGTCTTGGGGTACTGCTACGTCTTGGTTGCAGGTTAGTTTGACTGCTTGTTTTGCATTTGCTTTAAGTAAACATGTTGATTTTGCAATTCCAGTAAGTTTTGAACAATCCGTATTTGTGGCAGCAGCGACGTTTGATGCTACGTATTTGTAACATTTTCCATCTTCATCCCATTGAGATGGACATAGCTGCGTTGCCGCGGCAAGTTTTTCACTAGTCACTCCACCTTTGCTTGAAGAACTTACCTTGGTGATTGAAGTTTTAAGCGCAGTTGGCAATTTGAGTGAAGGTCCTTTTGCAAGGTACGTGTCGGGTATTTGTGACGAGTCTACTATTAAGTCAACTTGTTTACCTTGAAAATTAGCTGCGGAATTTGCTGCAGATAAAGTCTGAGGGTTAGTTGAGTAGAAGTAAAATGCGCCAATTAGAATCACTGCGCATAGTGCTACGAGAAGAAGTGCTTTTTTGGGTAAGTTCATGGGAATATTCATAGTGTAAAATTAGTATTTTTATGCTTTTAAACACTACTTCGAGTAAAATAGAGTTGGTTTACCAGTTTACAACTGCATCATCAGTTCGCATTTTTTGTTCTGGGCTAATGTCACTCGGTAGTTTGGTTTTGTGGACGAGCATTTGAGCAGCAGTATACGTTATCATTGCCGCATTATCCCCCGCGTATTCAAAAGGAGGAATTACCACTTTAACTCCGTGAGCTTGGCTCATTGCGATGAGCATTTGCTGTAAGCGTTTGTTTCTGGCATTGCCTCCGCAGAGGATTATTTCTTTAGCATTAGTGTGGCATAGCGCGCGTTCGGTTATTTCGCATAGCATAGCGAATGCAGTTTCTTGTATTGAAAAACAAACATCCGAAGCAGTGATTTCTTTTTTCTTAATTAGGGGCACTAGTTTTTTTTCAGTATAAGTTAACATACCCGTAAATGATACGTTCATTCCTTTTACCGAATAAGGACACTCTACATACTTTACAGTCTTTTTGGCAGCTTCGCTGGCAACTCCAACCGCATCAGGAATTTCGAGCTCAAGTAATCTACCTAGGTTATCTAGCATGTTGCCAACGCCCATATCTAGTGTTTCTCCGTATACGTGATATGCGTCTTTTTGTTTAGTTAGAATTTGAGTATTACCGCCGGATACATATATTACTAGTGGGTTTTTTGTGGCGCAGTCTTTGCGTGTGATTTCTATGTGTGCAATTCCATGATTAACTGGGACTAATGGTACGCGTAGCGCGGTTGCGATTGATGTTGCCGCTACATATCCTACGTGTAGCGAGTGGCCGATTCCTGCACCTTGTGAGTATGCAACTGCAGATATTTCTTCGAGTTTTACATCCGCGTCATTTAACGCCGTGCGCAGCACTACGGGAAATGCAGTTGCGTGGTGGTCTGCGAGTTCTCTTGGAATAAAGCCTTGTTTGGACGGAGGGAATTTGTCTAGTACGTTGCTTAGTATTTCGATTTTTTTCCCAGTAATTTTTACAACTGAGGCTGAGAATGTGTGAGCTGTGCTTTCAAATCCTAGAATGTATTTAGCGCTACTCAAATCTTTTTTTTCAACTCATTGGGTTTAGTGCAATTGTAATTGCTAGTAAGTTGTAGAGCGCGTGAGCTAATATAACTGGCCAAAGGTTAGAGTTTTTGTATTTAACCCACCACCCGAATAGAAGTCCTATTGTGAATGCGCCGATGACTTCACCTATTGAACCATAACCGAAGTGAAGCACTCCGAATGCAACTGCAGTTAATATCACGCCAAATCGAGGTTGTAAAAAGCCGCGGAAGAATATTTCTTCGGCAATTGGCCCAATTGTAACTGCTACGATTAGAGCAACAACAGGAAATGTGTTTATTGTGGCAGCAACTTTAGATGTGTCATTAGCATTGGCCGCGGAGAGCACTAGCGTTTCTAGCATTAGTATGAAAAGAGTGGCGGCGATTAGCATTATTGTTTGTTTTATTATTTCTATTTTGGATTGTACTGGCGCGCTTAATTTTAATTCATTTAGTGTTTTTCGAATGTTTTTGTTTTGGGCGTAGATTATTGCGATTGGCCCGAATAATAGAAGAGAGTATAGCGCTACAGATTGTGACTGCGAAGCTGCAAGTACGAACAGTACGGAGAATATTCTAGTTAGAATTGCAGCTAGTGGCCCTGCGCGTAGTAGTGCTAGTGTAGTAACTGCTGCGATTGTGAGTAAGCTTATGAAGTTAAAGAAAAATGATTCAACTGTGCTTGAAAATATAAGCGCAGTTATTAGCGCGTAGATTGGAATGTGAATAAGCGAGTTGATTTTGTTTGCAACTATGCCACGCCAGATGAGTTCGTCGAGTAATAAGTAAATTAGTACGAATATTGGCCCTATTGAGAGTAGTTCATTAGTAAATGTGTTTTGAAAAGTTGTTTGCTCTGCAAAATAAAGCAACGCACTTAGTGGTAATGCAAATAAAACTGAGTTCAATAAAGAGTGTTTTTGTAAAGAAAGTGTTTTTCTGTAAACTGCTGCGCAGATTAAATAAATTATAATTAAAACGCTAATTATGATGCGCGCGTCTAGTGAGAAGATGTTTTGCATGAGAATATTAGAAGTAAAAAAAGGAAGAAAAAGTTTAGCGTTTTTGCATGTAGCCGCATTTTCCGCATGCTTGTCTGTCTTTGTGTTCTGCTAGTCTTGAGTTGCATTTTGGACATTGTTTGCCTGCTTTGTATGCTTTGCTAGTTTTTTTTGCTGGTGCTGCCATAAGTAATTTAACTCCTCGGGGGGTTTTTATTGTGCGGCTGGTTTAGCTGCGTCTTTTACTCTTTTGGTTTTGTATTCAAGTTCGAATTTCTTTAATGCTTCTGGTGAGTCGTATACTCTTGCGTGTATTTCGACGTGTTTTGATCCGAATTTTTGGATTATTTCATCGATTACGACTTTGTCTTTTCCTGCGCCGGTTGCGGTGCAGAGTGCGTCGAGTGATGCTTTTCTTGATGGAGTTGCGTTTTCAACTTGCATTTGTGCAGTGATTTCTTCTCTTGAAAATAAATCGTTGCGTTTTTTGCTTAAAATTTTTAAACTCATTTTTTTATAAATTCACCATTTAAATATCTATTTTATTTTTAGAGCATATACTCCGGGTGTTTTTGCGCCTATTGCTTGTGCTACTTGACTTGTTTCTGGGTTGATTATGAATATTTGTCCTTCCCAGACTTTTGTGAAGTCAGTGCCTTGGCATAGTGGACATTGTGGTCCGGATACTATTAATCTGCATTGTTTGCAAACTTTATCGCTCATAAAAATAATAACACCTTTTTAGTTAAGAATAATCTTATCCTTTGTTTAATGCATCTGCTCTGCATGTTAGTGCGATTTTGCTGTTTGGAATTGTGTCTTTCATGCTAACAGTTGCGATTTTGGCTTTGAGTAGTTCTCCTTTTTTGACTGTTTTCTTTGAGTTTTTGCCCGTAAGGTTTCCGGTTTTTTTGTCGTAGGCAAAGTAGTCGTTTGCTACTTGGGATACGTGTACTAGTCCATCTATTGGTCCTAGTCTTACGAATGCTCCGAATTCTACTATTTCACTTACTCTTCCTTGGGTTACTTCGTTTACTACGGGTTGGTAGATTAGCGCGTCGAATTCAACGTCGCAGAATACGCTTCCATCTCCCGGTACTATTTTTCCTTTGGATGTTATGCGTGCGTCGTGGAGGCTTACTATGATGCCGAAGCGTTTTGACACTGTTCTTTCGTATTGTTCTCTTAGAATTTCTAGAGCGCCTTCGGAGACTTTTTTACCGAATAGTCTTGGTGGAATACGAACGACTTCTTTTAATGTCAAAAGTTTAAACATATAACAAACCTCTTTGAAAAAAATTAACTTGATATTATATTGAGGGGAAAAATTGAGGGAAAGGCTTGCGCTCCGTGGTTCAAAAAAAGTTAAAACCTACACGGCAAAAGCTGTGAAAAAAATAATTAAAAAGCAAAAGCTCTTAGTGAAATTATTAGAGGAAAGAGAGTTTAAAAAGCCCTAAGCCTCGATGTGGTTTTCATACTACTACTAGGCTTGAGGCGCCGTGTAGTGTTAGTACTTTGATGTTTGCTTCGCGTAGGCGTTTGCGTAAGATGACGTCATTTGTTGCGACTATTGTTTCGGGGTGCTCTTGTGCGTAGAGTAGTATTGAGTTGTCTGTTTTTCCGCTTGCGGTTTTGATTGCGAAGTGTTTGCCTTTTATTATTGCAAGTGCGACTCTTGCGCCGGCGGCTTCTTTGGTTTTACCTTTTGCAAAGCCAGTTAGTTCTTTTATGCATTTGTCCATTGTGATTAGTTCTATTTGGCTATCTAGCGCGTTTTCTACTTCTTCGAATAGGTCTCTGCCGCTTAGTTTTACGTAGAAGAAGTTGGTGTCGAATAGAACAGTTTTCATAGTATAGATTAGGTAGTTAGTTGTAATTAAAAGCGGGCTCTAGGGGATTTGAACCCCTGACCCATTGGTTAAAAGCCAATTGCTCTAGCCAAGCTGAGCTAAGAGCCCGTTTTTTTCAAAATTTACCCTTTTTCTTGTAAACGTGTTAAAGAGTTTTTTTACAGGTTATTTTTGGTAAATAATTAGTAAAATTATTCGGCGAGTTAATGGTATTAAAGCTTTCTTTTTTGGGTTTTAAAGTCACACTATTAAAATTTAAACGCACTTAAAGTGTATTACGTGAATATTTGATTTTATGAGACTTGTTTTTCTTGGCGCGCCTGGCGCGGGTAAAGGTACTATTGCTAAGATGCTTTGTAATGAGTTTATGTGGCCGCATATTTCGACAGGCGATGCTTTTCGTAGTATTATGAGTAAAGATACTGCACTTGCTAAGGAAGTTAAGGCAGTTGTTGAGAGTGGTAAGCTTGTTAATGATGCTTTGACTAAGCAAGTTGTTGAGGAGCGTCTTAAGAGTGAAGATTCTTTTATTTTGGATGGTTATCCTCGTAATTTTACTCAAGTTGTTGATTTGGATCAAATTTTAAAGAGTAAGGGCCAGTCGCTTGACGCGGTTGTTTATTTTGAAGTTCCTAAAAGTGAGCTTGTTGCGCGTTTGAGTGGCCGGCTTACTTGTAAGAATGGGCATATTTTTAATTTGAATAGTAACCCGCCTAAAGTTAGTGGCAAATGTGACGCGTGTAAATCTGATTTAGTTCAACGCGCGGATGATAGTGCGGAGAAAGTTAAGGAGCGTCTTGACGTTTATGCTAAGCAGACTAAGCCATTGATTGCGCATTATGAAAAGAAGGGTTTGCTTGTAAAAGTAAAGCAAGGCGCGATAAGCGATGTGTACGCTGCTACTAAATTAGCTTTGAAAAAATAAGTAAAAAAAAGTGGAGTAAAAATTTTTTTCTTATTGGGTTGTAGGCATTGGCGTTGTTGTTACTTTGCCGGTTTTTAGGTCTTTGTAAGTTATTGCGCTGAGTTTAGTTAGGTCTACTATTAGGTAGCTTCCATCTTGTGCTTGTATTCCTACTTGTGGCCATACTTGAGTGAATGTTTTGTAGGTACTGGCGTCTTTGGATACGATTACGGTTGGTACTTGAGTTATGTTGTATTTTGCTATTAGTGCTTTTCCTTGCGCGCTTGAAATGTCTATGGTTGTTTCGTTTACTATTCTTAGTCCTAGGGGGGCTTGAGCTAGGGCGTTTTTGTGGACTTTGACGTCATAGCAAGTAGCGCAGGTTGAGTCGTTTAGGTATGTTAGTGTTACTAGTCCTTCGACGCTGCTGGTTGTTAGGTTTAGGAATGGGGGGTTGGGGATTGTTTGGACGTAGTTGCCATCGCTTGCTATTATTCCTATTGATGTCCAGGCTTTTGCTATTTGTAGGTAGTCGCCTAGGCCGCTTGAGAAAATGATGAATGGGGCGAAGTTTATTTTGTATTTTTGCATTAGGTTTTTAGCTTGGGCGTCGGTGTGTTTTAGTTGAGTGTAGTTAGTGATGAGTATTCCTTGGGTCGTTAGTTGGTCTTTTAGGCCGGTGAAGTTGTTGCAGTCTTTGCAGTTGTCTGCTTCGATTACAGTTAGGCTTATTTCTCCTTTGAGTTGTCCGGTTGCAAGTTCTAGGTATGGTGGGGCGGGAGAGTAGAGTACCATTGCGTCTTGTTGTTTGAAGGCTACTGATTGTAGGGCTGCTGCTACGCCGGGGTCGAGTTTGTCTGGGTTTTGAATTACTACTACGGGCACTTTGGTTAGTGAGTATTTTGCGATTAAGTCTTTTCCTTCTTGACTGGTGGCCTCTAGCGTAGTTATGTTTAAGTCGGAGAATGCTTGTGAGACTAGTTCGTCGATTTTGAAGCACTTAGTGCAAGTTGAGTCTTTTATTACGAAAACTAACGCGTTAGATTCATTAGTTAATTGGACAGTCGTGTTGGTTTGTACTGCGGGTTTGGCGTTCATTGGATTGAACATGAACAAAAAGGCTATGCCTATTACTAGTACGGCAATTGCTGCAAGTATAACTTTTTTGTTAATTTGGCTTTTGCCACTATGACTTGAAGTAGGTCCTTCTGGGCGTGAGTGTTTTGCGTTTAATTTATGTAATAATTTGTCTTTTGCGTTCATAATTTCAAAAAATCAGCCTATTTATAGGATTAAACCATTGTTTTTGTAAAACGAGGTAATGTTTTTATGCTAAATACATTTGGTCTTGTGGTTTTTAAAACGTTGACATTCTAACACCAATAAAAGCAAAAAAATAGGCGATAAGTATAGTTATGGCTAATGTTACTTTTTTAGGGCATGCGAGTTTTGAAGCCCAACTCGGAAGCTCAATTATTTTTGTAGTTCCATGGTTTAATAAAAAACCAAGACAAGTTGA
>CAZERP010000023.1:296-11523 GCA_964514805.1 Microcaldota archaeon | reverse complement strand
CGAGTAGACTTTACAGTACTTCTATTAAAAAAACTCAATTTACCTATAGTGCTTCGCACCAGCTCAAAAAAGTCCATCTAAACAAACAAAACAACAAACAATATAGCAAGTATAGGTGCACACACGTAACTTCCACTGAACTACTTTTTTCTTATTAAGTAGCCCCATCTGCTTTCTTTTTTAGCAAAGTCTAAAAGTGTATAATGTGGGTTATTTTCTTGTAGCTGTGGTGATCTGTTTCCCGGCCCTACGACTATAATTTCTCCATTAGGTTTAACGACGTGTAATGCATCTTCTAAACCTTCCTTTTCTTGAAAATGCATACCAAAACGAGAAACTACTATATCAAAATGATCTGCTGGAAACTTACGGTGAACATTATTTGCAGTAGCTAGTCTAACATTTTTACGTATCAAAGGGTGAACTGTTTGCTTTGTAAGCGCAGTTCCATGTAGTTCAATTTCCTTACCTAATGTCAAGTTATTAGACTCGAGAAATTTAATCCACTGTTTACCAGTGCCAATTCCAATATCTAATACTCTTAATGGCGCGCTACTCGTGCGGTTTTGAATCTTTTCAAGTAGCCTTTCTTCAAAATCAATTCCTAGCCCATCCCAAGTATAGTCACTTAATGGCGTATTAATTACGTCCCACTTAGTCTGTCCATTTCGGCTAGCTTTTTGTTCTTCTCTAATATGCCCAATTAAAATAGGGTTAATCTTAGCGCTTCTTTGCGCAGCTAGTTCAGAAAATATAAAACCTCTTTTGAAAGCTTTGGACATAAGTAAGAATTAGTTAGTGAAAAGTGGAATAAAAAGGGGGAAGAAAGGATTTTATGGGAGGAAGTCTTTGGCTTCGATCTTTTCTGGTAAGTATGTCTTGGAGACGTATTGTAAGCTTTTGCTTGAAAGAGCTTGGATTTCAGCTTTGATCTTTTTGTCTAAGAACTTGTCAATTTCTGCTTGCCAGCCCTTTTGTTTAAACCACTCGTAGTTCTTCATTTCTTGAGCACGTTTAATGTCTACATCTTTAGCTTTAATTGTAACTGAGCTTAGATCGTAGTGTTCAATATCTGATATTGACATTCCAAGGAAGTTTGCCTTAGGACATCCGAGACGTTCACTTTCGTGGGCGAGTGCCATTGAACCGTACTTGATTGTTGAGTAGATGTACCACCCGTAAGGGTCTGCGTCGGTTAGAATGTAAACTGGGAGTTTTAACTCTTCACTTAAACGTTGTAGGAATCTTCTTGTACCACGAGCAGCTTGTCCGGCCGTAGTCATAATTAGGCAGTTGTTTTTCTTCCAGTACTCATCTTCATTAAGACGATCGAAGAGCGCGTTCTTTTCTGCTACGAGGACGTATTGTACGTCGACTTTTTTGAACTCAATTTGTTCTACAATGGATGGAATTGCCCAGCCACCAGAGCCCATTTTAGAAAGGTCAATAGTGTCAACTTTGCTTCTAACTCGGTCAGTGATCGTCATTTCTCCGGCCATTCTTCCTTTAGGTTCGGCACGAAGGTGTAAACGTTCACGGAAAGTATCTAATGCGACTTCGAAGTCTACGATTGCAATGTCTGATTCTTTCTGTTCATCAATCGTATCTTCTTTATATCCTTTAATCGTGCGTTTTTTCGCGTAGTAAAGGTCTCGAAGCGTGGCAGTTAAGTCATTTTCAAGAAGGTCTTTTTGTACGTATGACGCGACTAACATAGTTTGCATGAAACGACGCGCATGGGATACGTTAAACAAGTGTCTTTTAGCTTTCTTGTCTCCAAGTTCAATTTTTTTATCGGCTGCGTTGAACTTAGTGTTTGCACTTCCTCTAATGGGAATTTCTAAGTATGGATTTTCTCCTGCGTCTATATCTTTGACTAGTTTGGTTCCGAGTACTTTGATTTTTTCAACCATTTCATCGTTAGTTTCTTTGTTGTTACTTTTCGCTTTAATAGCCATAATCATTCCACCTGTCTTATTCTTCTTCTATTTCTTTTTCTGCTTCTTCTTCCAGTGCTTCGAGTTCTTTTTCTGCTTCTGCATTGTCTTCCTCTAGCATGGTCTTGGTGCGGTCTTCAGCGATTTTGCGTAGTTTGTTTTCTAATTCTACTTTACTTTTGCCGGTTATGTCATTGAGCGCTTCTGCAACTTCTCCAATGTATTTGAAGAAGATTTGTCTGCGTGCTTCTTGTTCTTCGGCGCGTTTTAGTGCGTGTAAGTATGTGGAAACTTCTCTTGCGCTTTCCATTAACGCGTTTCTAATTTCAGCTACGATTTCTTCTTCTGCGCTTACTGCAAGTTTTCCTGCGCCGGTGTATGGTACGTATACTGAAACTAAGTTTACGAATATTGAGATTGGTTGGTTTTCCCAGTCTTTAATGTCGTATCTGTTCCAGTCGATTGTTTTAACTGCTTCGGTTAAAGCGCAGTTACCTGCGTCAAATAGTAAGGGGGTTGAGTTTGCAAATCTTAGAATTTCTGCTTTACGTGTTCCGCCAACTACTGCGCCGGAGTTTCCACCGTATGAAACAGCTGCTTCAACTAGGAATGGAATTCCTCCTCTGAAAACTTTGGGTTTGCGTTCAACTACTTTCATTTGTTCGGGTTGAATTAAGTTTTTGAGTGATTTTTCGATTTGCTCTTGTCCAATTGGGTGCAACGCGTCTGTTTCTGGTGCGATCCATTTCATTCCTTGCATTGTTTTACAAAGAGCTTCTGCTTCGGGCCAAGTTAGTGCGCGTGGAGCGCGTTCTAGGTTAATGTCAGGGTGTTTGTCTTGGAGTTCTTTGACTTTGTCGTTTGAAAATCTTGAGAATTCACTTGTAAAGAAGGACGCTATTTTACGTGCTTTGGATGCGTGGGCCATGTCGATAAGGTCGCTTGTTGTAATTCCAAGTGGGTGGGGTAATACTGCTTCTGGTTTTGCTGGAATTTTAGTACTTGCACGTGGGAAGACTACTATTTCCTTACTGGGCTCGACTAGTGTAATTTGTGCGTGTGGGTTAGCGAGCGCGGCTCTGCGTAGGTATTCGTATACGCTGTATTCGCTTCTGTTGTATGTTACTTCTGCGAATTCGAATTCTACTCTTACTCCGCGGTACTTGGAGCTTGATTCTTTTTCGTTTGTAATTACTGGATCGTTTGTTTTGACGTCGATTGAAATGTCACATTCGTAAACTTTGTGATCTCCAATACCCGTTTTTACGTGAGTAGTTTTACCGGTTGTGATTTGTGAGAATAGTACGGCGTATGATACTCCGATTCCTTGTTGTCCACGTTTTTGTTTGCGTTGGTGGAATTTGGTTCCTGCAAGGAGTTTTCCGAATGCTTGTCCTACGTTTGCTTTAGGAACTCCAGTACCGTTATCTTCACACATGATTTTAATGTGACCGTCTGGTAGTTCTTGAATTTCGACGTAAATTTCGGGAAGAATTTCAGCTTCTTCACAAGCGTCTAATGAGTTTGTTACTATTTCGTGAACAATTGTTGTTAGTGATCTTACTTTTCCGCTATAACCAAGCATTTGCCTGTTTCTTTTGAAGAACTCAGCTACGCTGTATTCTTTGAATTCTTTGGAAAGTTGTGCTTCTATTTTTTCCGGTGGTAGTTCCTTTTCAGCCATATAAGTTAATGATCAACTCGTCTTGTTTGTTCAAAAATGAGTACTAGGGTGTTAATGTAAAAGAAAGTGGTTTAAGGTTTTTATATTGCGCGGTTCTTAGAGGAAGACTTTGTTCTTGCGGTTTTGGTTTTCTAAGTATTTGTATACGCTTGTGTGTGGCGCGCCTTCAAGTAAACGTAAGATGGCTTCTTTTGCTAGTTTTAAGTCTTCAAAGCTGCCGATTATAGCGATTTGGTTTTTACTGCTTACGTTGATGAATGTTCCGGTTAGTTCTTCTAGTTTTTTCTTAGCGCTGCCTGCTTCGCCGATTATTCTGGCCTTTGCTCTTTCAATTTGATTATCTTTTCGGTAAAATGATGCGTCTAAGTCTACGATGTCTAGGAATACGTCGTCGTTGAATAATTTGTATGCTTTGGGTGGTAAGAAGCCTTCTAGGATTGCTTTGAGTACTTGTTCGGTGATCCATTCGTGGCCGCCGTCGTTTCCGGTGATTTCAATGTCTCCGTCTTTGTCTACGGTTATTTTTACTTCTCCGCGTTGTTCAACTTCTTTTAAGACGCTTGACTTTAATGTGCCTATACGTTTTTTACTAGTTCTGAGTACTCGCATTTTTTTCAAATCCTTTGTTTTAATTTTAATTACGTTATTTGGTTTAAATAACTGATTATATTTTCATTGTTTTTCTTAATTTAGCTATGACTTTCCACGTTTCAAGGAATACAAGTCCGGTCAATGATAGTAGTATGACTAGTAGCCATTGTTGATTAGAAAGCGGGGTAGTGTATAGAAACTCGTTAGCAATTGGTAATATTGTTAATAAGTATTGTATTGTTCCTGCAATTATAACTGCTAAGATTAAGTACGGGTTTGTGAATATACCTAGTTCTATTATAGTTTCGTCGTCGGATCTCATTGAAATTGATGAAATTAAACGGTAAAGTACAATAGTACAGAACGTCATTGTAGTTGCAATTACTAAGCTTTGGGTTAAGCCAATTAAGAACGCGGTTAAAGCGCAGATTGTTAGTAGTATTGCATTTGCAGTTAGTTTGGGTAAGTGTTTTACTGCGATTACTTGTTCTTCAGGATTTCTTGGTGGCTTTTTCATAGTATGTTTATCGCCAGGATCTGCGCCAAGTGCTAATGCAGGAAAACTATCTGTTACCATGTTAATCCAAAGAATCTGTGCAACTGCTAAGGGTGAAGGTAGTTTAGCTATTGTGGTTATTAGTACAGTGAGTAGTACTCCTGCGTTTGAAGATAGTAAGTATTTTACTGCTTTGGAAATGTTTTCAAAAATTATCCTACCTTCGCGTACGGCGTGAACTATTGACGCAAAGTTATCATCTAGCAAGACCATTTTACTTGCTTCTTTTGCAACTTCCGTTCCAGAAATACCCATTGCAATTCCGACGTCTGCTCGTTTTAGCGCAGGTGCGTCGTTTACTCCATCTCCAGTCATGGCTACTATTTCGCCATCTTTCTTAAGCGCGTCTACTATTCTTAATTTATGTGCGGGTGATACTCGTGCGAATACGTTTACGTTTCTTGCTTTGGCGGCAAGTTCATCGTCACTTAGTTCATCTATTTGAAGTCCGCTTATTACTTCGTTGCTGTTTTGTATTCCAAGTTCACTTGCAATAGCGTGCGCGGTAAGTGGGTTATCTCCGGTGATCATTATGACTCTAATTCCAGCTTCTTTGCATAGCGCTACTGCTTCTTTTGCTTCTGGTCTTGCCGGGTCAATAATTCCAGCAAAGCCAAGGAAAGTTAAGTCCTTTTCTAGGGAGTTTTGATTTAGCGCTGGTGTTTTTGCGGGGAGTTCGCGGTATGCGAGTGCAATTACTCTCATCGCTTCGCTTGCTAGGGTTTGGTTTTGTCGTTCTATTTCTTGGAGTTGTAGTTTGGTTAGTTTCTTTTCTCCTTTGCTAGTTTCGACATTAGTGCATAGTGCTAGTACTTGTTCGGCTGCGCCTTTTACGAATAGTACATTTTTGCCTTTAGTTTCGTATAATACGCTCATCATTTTACGATGTGAGTCGAAGCTAAATTCGTGTACGAATTTGTAGTTAGTTAGTTCTTTCTTTTCGATTTTACCTTTTCTGGCGGCTACTAGTAGCGCAGCTTCGGTTGGGTCTCCTAGGGTTAATGTTTTGCCGTTTTCTTCTTTTACTGTAGCGTTGTTACATAGCGCGCTGCAGGTGAGTAATTTTTCGAGTTTTTTAGCGTCATATGGTTTTGAGTTTAATTCAAAAGTGCCGTCGGTAACGTTAATTTCTGTGTTGTCAAAAACTACTTTTTCTACGGTCATTTCGTTTTTAGTAAGAGTACCAGTTTTATCTGTGCAAATTACGGTAGTTGAGCCTAGTGTTTCTATTGCGGTTAGTTTGCGTACTACTGCGTTGCGTTTAACCATTCGTTGCATTCCAAGGGCGAGTGTAATGGTTACTACTGCGGGTAGTCCTTCGGGTATTGCGGCTACGGCAAGGCTTACTGATGTTAAGAACATTGAAAATAGTGGGTTGCCGTAGATTACTCCTACTATGAATATGAAAATGCAGGCTACTATTGAAATTATTCCAAGGTTTTTACCTAAGTCATCTAGTTTTACTTCTAGTGGAGTTTTTTCATCTTCTTGTTCGGATACTTGTTTTGCGATTTTTCCAAACTCGCTGTTATTACCCGTGTTTGTTACGAGTGCTTTAGCGTTGCCTTTTACTACAATTGTGCCCATGTAAGCGTAGTTTAATCGGTCTGCTAGTGCTTCTTTGGCTTTGCTTGTCCAGTTTGCGTTCTTTTGAACTGGCATACTTTCTCCGGTTAATGCGGATTCGTTTACTTCTAAGTTATTTGATGAAATTAATCGCGCGTCTGCAGGTATTTTGTCTCCTTCTTCTAAAATTATGATGTCTCCTGGTACTAAATCAACTGAGGGTATTTGAGTTTCGTGTCCGTTTCGAATAACTCTAGCTTTTGGTGATACTAAGCTTTTGAGCGCTTCGAGGCTTTTTTCTGCTTTGTATTCTTGAATAAATCCAAATATTCCGTTTAAAACAACTGCTAGGAATATGAACGCAGCGTCGATTACGTCTCCAAAGTATGCAGAAACTACTCCGGCGGCGATTAGTAATAACATTACAAATTGCGTGAATTGTCCGGTTAGCATTTCTATCCAGGATTTTTTCTTTGTTTTTGCGAACTCATTTTTGCCAAATTTAGCTAAGTTCGATTCAACTTGCGTTACGGTAAGTCCGTTTTGTGAAGAGTTAAGTTCTTTAAAACAATCTTCTAGTTTTTCAGCGTAAAATTCCATGGTATGATAGTATTACTTTGTAAAAATAAGTTAAAAAATCGCTATGTAATAAACTATATTCGTATATTTAACGAAAAATAAGGAGTTTTGAACTAGAAATGGCTAAGAAGAAAGTTGCAATTAATGGATTTGGAAGAATAGGTAGACTATTTTTTAGGTCTGCTATGAAAAACTCTGACTTTGTAAAAAACTATGATATAGTGGCGGTTAATGACTTAACTGATGCTAAAACGCTTGCCCATTTACTAAAATATGACTCAGTTCACGGCGTTTTAGAAGAGGAAGTAACTGCAAGTGATTCGTTTCTATTCTACAAAGGTAAAGAAATCAAAATACTAGCAATTAAAGACCCAACTCAATTACCCTGGAAAGAGTACTCCGTTGACTTAGTAGTCGAATGTACTGGACTTTACACTAAGAAAAACGCGGCTAACATTCATTTAGATCAAGGCGCCAAAAAAGTCCTAATCTCTGCGCCGGCTGAATGTGAAGGCACTTTTTGTTTAGGGGTAAACGCTGACAAATATGACTCAAAAATGAAAGTAGTTTCAATGGCGTCATGTACTACTAATTCAATCGCGCCTTTACTCAAAGTCCTTTGTGATGAATTCGGAGTAAAAAGAGGAACACTAACAACAATACACGCTTACACTAACGATCAACGTATACTAGATTTACCTCACAGCGACTTGCGCCGTGCCAGAGCAGCAGCATTATCTCTAATTCCATCTAGTACGGGCGCAGCTAAAGCAATCGGGCTTGTAATACCAGAGTTAAATGGAAAAATGGACGGCATTTCAATAAGAGCGCCGGTTCCAGACGGTTCAATATCTGACTTAACCTTAGAAATGAACAAAACTGTAACCGCCGAAGAAATAAACAAAGCTTTGAAAAAAGCAAGCGAAGGCAAAATGAAAGGAATTATGCAATTTACAATGGATCAAATCGTATCTTCGGATATAATCGGCAACCCTCATACGTGCATAGTAGATGGTAGTCTTACGAAAGTAATGGATGGTAACCTACTCAAAGTATTCTCATGGTACGACAACGAATGGGGCTACTCAAGTAAACTAGTAGAATTTGCAATGCAAATCGTCAAACCATAACTACGTTGCAGTAAAATGATTAAGCGGGTTTTAATTCCAATTCAAGATGGCGTTAAACTAAGTGCAGTTGTAAACCTACCAAAAAGCAACTGTCCATTTGTAATAATAATGAGTGGCTATGGCGGTCCAAACTCCGGTGGAAAAAACACGTCGCACGCAATAGAGTTAGAAAAAAGACTTTCGCAACTAGGGGTCGGCTCGATTCGTTTTGATTACAGGGGTATTGGAGAAAGTACAGGCAACTGGCAACAAATTAACGTGACCTCAACTTTACTCGACTTGCGTGCTATATGTGAATACGTTAAAACACTAGACGTAAATTTGAATAAAATCGCTTTAACTTCAAGCAGCTACTCTGGCGGAATTTCAATCTACGCGTGCAGCAATTCACATTTCTTTAAAACACTAGTAACTGTAAGTGGCGTATTTGACTGGAATAAAGTAAACCACGAAAAAGAAGACATCAAAGCAGAAGGATTCTACGAAGACTGCAAACAATACGACTTTTACAAAGCAGCCAAACAAGTAAACATTCCCGTACTAATAATTCACAAAACCGGAGACGACTTAGTCCCAGTTAGTCAAAGCAAAAAACTATTCGAAAACTTGCAATCCGAAAAGAAACTAGAACTAATCCACGGCGAAGGGCACAGATACGAAGGAGAAGAATTCGAAAAAAGAATACAACTAACTGTAAAATGGATTCAAAAACACTTATGCTAATCTTATTGTCTTTAAAATTTTCCCCCTGTAATTAATACTCGTGCTTATTTTCATATGAAAACAATAGATGACTTTAACTTCAACGGCAAAAAAGTACTCGTAAGAGTAGACTTAAACTCAAGCTACGGCGCAGACGGCAAAATAATGCCATCTGAAAGATTCGACGCTCACTTGCAAACAATACGCGAGTTAAGCGAAAAAGGCGCAAGAGTAGTAATCCTAGCACACCAAGGACGCCCAGGAGACAAAGAATTCAAACCCTTAAGTGACCACGCGCAACTACTCGCTTCCAAACTCGGAAAATTCATCAAATTCACAGAAGACGTAATCGGACCATCTGCATTATACTCAATAGACGCGCTAAGTGACGGAGAAGTACTACTCCTAGATAACGTTAGGCTACTCGCAGAAGAAAATCTAGAACTAACACCAGTAGAGCATGCCAAAAGCATAATGGTAAGACGACTAGCGTCAAGAGTAGACTTTTTTGTAAGCGACGCTTTTTCAAACGCCCACAGAAAAAACGCTTCAATGCTAGGATTCCCAATCGTATTACCTACGTGTGCAGGCAGAGTAATGCAACGCGAAGTAGAATCACTAAAACAAGTAACTACAAACGCCCAAAGACCAGTTACCTATCTACTTGGTGGCGTAAAAATCGACGAAACATTCGACCTACTCGAGGCTAAAGCAAGCAAAGTAGACTACTTCCTCACATCAGGAAGTATTGCCTACTTATTTTTGACGGCAAAAGGCGTAAAACTAGGCGAACCAAACGAAAGCACAGTAGAAAAACTAATCTCCCCACAATACCTAGAACGAGCCAAGGCGCTACTCGCACAATATGGCGACAAAATCTTAACTCCAATCGACTTTGCAGTTTCAGTAGATGGAAAAAGAAGAGAATACGCAATCACCGACTTTCCTGTAAACTACGAAATATTCGACATAGGTATGCGCACCGTAGCAAAATACGCGGCAGTAATCAAAGGATCCAAAAGTCTTTTACTAAAAGGAGTACCCGGAAAATTCGAATACCCTGGATTTGAAATAGGGACCAAAGAACTCTGCAAAGTAATCGCCGAAAGCCAAGCGTTCAAACTACAAGCCGGCGGGTCATACTCATCCGCGTACTCTAAATTCAACATGGACGGCAAAATCAACTACACATCCCTTGCAGGCGGCGCACTTTTAGTATACCTAACTAAAGGCAACCTCCCAGGAGTAGACGTGCTAAACAGCACCGATTAAAACACCTTCACGTTATAGTGGGGGTTTTAAAATCGATTACTTTAAATTCAAGAAACGTCATATATATTAGTATTAAACTATGACTTCTGTTGAAACTATTAAGGCTACTGTAATTGATTGTAGCAAATGTGGATTCGAACAATTCTTCAATCCTGAACTAAAATACAAAGTCTGCCCATCATGCCAACACGTACTAGTAATGAGAACCGCATCCGGCTCAGAACTAGCAGGAATCAAAAAAGAACTAGAAAAACAAGGCATGAAAAAAGTAGACTGGGCATACAGCGACTACCGCACTTACTCATTAACTGTTGAAGACGTACGCGAACTCAAACGCATTTCAAGAGAGAAAAAGAAAGCACGCGCGGAAGAAGTAAAAAGTCGCAAAAAACACATGCCACTAAAAAGCTGGTAAAAAAACTCTTTCCCCTCTTTTTTTTTAATTTTCACAACAAGCTGCTTCTAAAAAAACACTACTTTCGAGTACTGAATTCTTTTTAACTTCAATTTGACTACTTGCAAGTCCTTTAAGAATTAATTCACTTAAAGCAACAGATTCCGATCGGTTGTTTTGCGCTGCGTAATTTAAAACTGCAATTTTAGTCTCTTCATCTAAAAGTCTAATTGCAAAAATTGCGCTTACTAATAAATTATTTTTTAACATGAGTAATAAAAAAAAGATAAAAAAACTAGTTTTTGCTAGTTTTCAAGTTCTATTTGGCTATTTTTTCTAGCGGCTACAAATAGAGTAGTTCCTGCAGGTAAATCTTTGTCAAGTTTTACGGTGTAGTATGTGCCATATTTTCCTTCATTTGCCCATCCAGTTCC
Source organism: Microcaldota archaeon (assembly GCA_964514805.1). GTDB lineage: Archaea > Micrarchaeota > Micrarchaeia > Norongarragalinales > UBA8480 > CAZERP01. The sequence goes on along the minus strand of CAZERP010000023.1, from coordinate 678 downwards.
AACGTAGTCTTTGTTAGCTCTTACGGTTAGTGATGGTTTTGTTTGCATTTCATCCATAGTTCTTTCACCTTTTTTTAGTAATGTATTGATATAGTCCGGGTCCTGCGATTAAGTAGTCATCATCTAGAAACATATTGAATCAACTCCTTGTATTGTGTTTGTGGTTTTCATTGCTACTCTTTCTACTTCGGCGATTACGTTTTTGCCTAGTTTGGTTATTTTTAGTTCGCTTCCGTCGAATGAGTTTAGTGCGCTTAGTATTTCTTGGTATGAGAGTCCAGTAACGTCAAATTTCATATTTTAATTTTTTCACCATGTTTGTTTTTGCCAATAAAGAAGTGGAAAAAAGTGGAGGAAAAAGAGGAGTGTAATTGTTTTGGTT
>CAZERP010000023.1:0-286 GCA_964514805.1 Microcaldota archaeon | reverse complement strand
ATTTCCAGGCACTCATGCTGGACGAACTTCTTGCGCTTTATAAAGCAAAAGGAGCACGCGTAGCTTCCGGTGAAGCAAAAGCTAGAGGGGAAAGCCTTTCCAGTGAAGTTTTGGGTTTGTTTTTAGAAGTAGGTTTTTCTTTTACTTTTTGTGTGTGAATTTGGCTTTAATTCGTTGTAGTAAGGTTGGTTTGGGTTGGAATGTTACGTCCCAGAATTTACGTTGTTTTAATATTTTTGAAACTTCTGCGTGTGGATGTTTTTCTAATAGCGCGCGTATGAGTTTT
>CAZERP010000022.1:0-11645 GCA_964514805.1 Microcaldota archaeon | reverse complement strand
CGACTATTACTATTAGTACGAATAGTGCGCCTCCGGCGACTAGTGCTATGTATTCTGCGGATGCTTGTCCTTTCTTTTTGCTGATGAGTGTCATAATTAGGCTTTACGTTTATTTTGTTTATAAACTTGCACAATATGCGGTTGAAATTAGGTTTTATTGTGTAAGGCCTTACAAAACCTTGTTTTGTAAGTAAAGGGTTTCACAGGGGGTTTGGGTTTTATTTGTTGGGGTTTCTAGTTTTGTTGCTTTGGATTTGCTAATTGGGGGGCTAAGGATCCCTTGGTAGTCGCAAATTCCTTTAGGCGAAATGAAAGGTTACTTGAGGCTTAAGCTGAGTTTAGTGTGGCGTGCTTTTCGAGCCGTCGACGTTTTGCCTTGCGTTACGCTGTCTTTTTGCTAATTGAGCTAGGCCCGGAAGGGAGCAACTCTACACAATTAACGGTGTGCTCGTGAGAATACAAGACTGAGGTTTAAAAGTAAAGGCTTGAAACTTATGTTTATGTCCAGAGTAACCACGCAAGTCCAAAGCATTACTACTTCTTTTGTAAAATTAACTCGTCTAGTGCTAAGTTTGTAAAATTTGTTTTTTAAGAATTAGTTTTTGAGAAGAAAAAAAAGAGAGGAGAAGAGTAGTTAGTTTAGTTTGTCGTAGTCGTTTGGGTTTACTTCTGGCGCGTCTTGTATTGTTGTGTTTAGGTTGTCTTCTGGTAGTGGCGCGTCGATTATTTGTTGCGTGTTTTGTATTTGTTGCGAGTCCGTTGTACTGGTAGCTGGTTGTGAGTTTAAGCAACCGAATAGTAGTATTGATACTGCGAGTACGGCAAATATTGCAAGGTAACTTTTCATAAAATTATTCATCTCGTATTTTTGGGTAGAAATGAATAAAACGGTTAATAGTTTTAATTGTTACGTATGGATTCTTTGAAAGTTGCTTTTATTGCTTTGATTTTAACTGCTGTTTTGTTTGCAGGTTTTACTTATTTTGATTCCACACCTAAACTCCAACAAGGCAAAGTCGTTATTCCCCCACAGGTTGAAGTGGTTAATGATACGCAGTTTAAGCCGGTTTTGCCTATTCGTGAGTCTAAAATTACAGTTCCTTTAGCTGCAGTTAATGGCGCAGATAGTGGCGAAGTAGTTAGTGTTGAAATTACTCGTATTAGAAACGGCAAGGGTAAGGTTTTAGTTGATGTTTCGGACGCTATTTTTGCCGCGGGTACGCAAGAGTCGCTTGTTAATGCAGCTAACGCTGCGGGTGATTTAGACCCTACTACTCGTGCTAATAGGCTCGGTAGTGATTTGGTTTTTTCTTTTAACGCTAAAGGCGTACGAGAAGTTAGTGGTGGTAGCGCGGGCGCTGCTATTGCTGCGGGTGTTGCGCTTCTTTTGAATGACGCGGGTTTTGATAGTAAGACTCTTGTGACTGGCGCTTTGTATAGTAATGGCACGGTAAAGCAAGTTGCTGGCGTTTATGAGAAGGTTAAAGCAGCTAAGGCTAGTGGTTTTACTCGTGTTTTAGTCCCATTAGGTCAAAGTGTACAAGTAGTTAGTTTTGTTAATGAGACTCAAGATTGCAGGCCATCGCTTACAAACGCGGGTGAGGTTTGTACTGTTCACCGGCAGGCGCAGAGTAGGGATGTTAATTTGAGTGAAGAGTTTGGAATTGACGTGAGGGAAGTTTCTAGCCTTGCGCAAATTTACGCGATTCTAAGAGGCTAGTTTTTTTGTATTGCTCTTGCTATTGATCCGGCGCATGAATACTTAACGTACTTGTTTGGAATACTATCACTTGCGGCGAATAGTTTGGTTAGTTTTAGGCATCTCTTGGCGCCTTCATCTCCCATTAAGTGCACGGTGCCGACCATGATTTTCTTTGCGCCTAGTTTTTTGAGTGTTACGGCTGCTCCTTGGATTGTCATACCTGTAGAAATAGTGTCGTCTAGGATGACTGCGGTTTTGCCTTTTACGTTGTAATTTCCTTTGAGCGTTTGCTTAACTTTACGGTTACCTGAGCGGACTTTTTCGAAGTATACTACGGGGACTTTTAGTATTTGGGCGATTGGGTCGACTACGTTTTTGCTTTCCCAGTCTGGTCCTACGAGTACTACGTCTTTTAGGTTAGCGTTGTTTGAAATCCATTCTGCCATTTCTTGGAAGGGCGCTACGTTTTCTCCAGGTAAGTGGAATAGTTTTCGTAGGGTTGGGACTCTGTGTAAGTGTGTCATTACTGTGTAGACTTCATCTGCGCCGCTATAGTTTATCAAGTCTGTTATTACGAATGCTGAGACTCCTTCTCCTTGTTCGAAGGCAATGTCTTGGCGTGCGTAGCATAAGTAGGGTAGTACTGCGGTGACTTTGCTTGCGCCTAGTTGTTTAGCAGTTTCAATTGCGATTAAAAGTTCGACTAAGTAGTCGTTAGGTTTTACTGATAAGCTTTGTACTAGTATAACTTCTTGTTCTTTTAGTGGTACGTCGAATCTGAGTTTGAATTCGCCGTCTGGAAATTCGTGTATGAATAAAGGAGAGTATTTGCATTTGAGTTCCTTGGCAAGTTTTACTCCAAGCGTAGTTCCGTTTCTAAGACCAATAACTATCATAGTATTAGTTGGTTAGGTTTGGCGAGTATTTAAAGAATTAGAAAAAGAAAGTGGAGGTAAGTTTTATACTCGTTTTTTGCCTTGTTTGTGTGTTGCTTGGGCTAGTGATTTTATTTTTTTGGCTGCGCCTTCGAGGTCTTCGAATGCAGTACCTACGTGTATTCCTTTAAAGCCAGCTTTGACTACGTCTGCTGCTTGGTCTGCTGTGCGTACTCCTCCTGCGAGGATTGGAATGGCGTCGTCTGCGCATGCTGCGGCGACTGCTTTGAGCATTGGCAGTGGCGCTGGTTCAGGAGCTCCGCTTCCGCTTTCTAGTAGTACTACGTGTGCTCCGATGTATTTTCCTGCGAGTGCGCATGCTGCGGCAAGATCAGCGCGATCTCTTGGGATTAGGTTTGCGTTTCCGATCCAGCCTACTGCTCTGCCTGGTTCAACAACTAAATAACTGGTGGGAATGGCTTCGATTCCTAGTTTTGCAATTAAGGGCGCGCCTTGTATTTGCGCGGTTGAAATCCAATAAACATCACGAGAATTAAGCATTTGCAGGAAGTAGGTTGCGTCTGCGTATTTGGTTACTCCGGATATGTTTCCGGGGAAGAGTAGGACGGGTAGTGATGTGTTTTCTTTTATCATTTTTACCGTTTCATCTAATACGGTGCCTTGGGCGCCGATTGTTCCTCCTATAAGGATCATGTCTGCGTCGTTTTCTTCTGCTATTTTTGCGCTTTTGACCGCTTGATCATTGTATATTTTGTCGGGGTCGATTAGGTGCATTAGCATAGCTCCTCTTTCTTCAATAGTTTGGAGCATGTATTTTTCAGTTTTTCCGATTTTTAATGGCATGAGTTACAATTAGTCACCAAGTAAATTTTTGTTAATTATTAGAAGGGTTTTTGGGTTTAAAAAAAGCCAAGTTAGGCCATTTTTCGTCTTCTTTGGGCTTGTTCTAGCCAGGCGTGGCTTTTGGTGAAGTCTAGGCGGTTGTTTCCTTGTATGTCTGTGTCCCCTTTGAGTTGTAAGGTGTTGTTGTCGATTTTTAGGTTTTCTTCTGGTACGACAGGTAGGTTAGGCGGCGCATCTTCGTCGATTTGTACTGGCTCTTCTGTGGAAGTTTCTTGGCCTAGTTCTTTTTCTAGTCCTAAGAGGGTTACTTGTCCATTTTCGTTTAGTGTGAGTACCGGGAATTTTTCTCGTGTTTTCTCTATGGCGTTTTTTATTTGCTCGGTTTTTTGTTGCATGTGTTCATCGTATTTTTCTGGTGAACTCCATTTGAATGTAAATTCAGGACGAATGTCTGTGTGTGGTATCATCATTTTTTGGATTTTGCCGTCTTTGTCTTTGTACCATAGAGGAGTGAGCGTTGTTTGGAATCTTTTGTCTTCTGGTTGTTCTACTACGGGGGGTTTTTTGTTTGGTTTTTGTTCGCGTAGTAGCTTAGCTGTTCTTTCTTCGTATAGTTTGAATTCTTCTTTTTCTACACTTGTCGGCGTGGTAAATGCGCGTCGTATTTGTTCTAGTGCTTGGGTTTGGAAGTCTTCGAGTTCTCCTTTGGTGTTTAGTATGAAGCGTGCGTGTATTCCTTCTGGCGCGCCTGTGCTTAGTTCTTGTGATAGTGATAATACTGCTTGGGCAGGTAGGCCGTTTCTTGGATCTCTTAGCATTGATGGCGTGATGATTACTCTGCCGGTGCTTTTGGATGGTACCATTATTGGAGCGCCGACTCCGTTTATTATGTGAAGATTTACTGCGGTTGCAGCTGTGCTTTTTTTGTGGGTTGAGTGTTCGTTTACTATGTAGCTTCTAGTTGGTCTGGGTAGTCCAAATGATATTTCTAGTGATCCGTCTGGTAGTGATACGGCGCTTTTGATTCCTGCTTTTTTGATTGAGTCTAGGTAGTATTTGGTTGTCGCGTTCCAGGACGCGTCTAGTTGTTTTGTGAATTTGTCGTATGTTAGGGCGGTTTGTTTTTGTTCTTCGGGTATGTCTTCTTCGTCTGGTAGTGAGGCGAGTGTGTAGCCTGCGTTCGTAAGGGTTGTTTTGATTGCTTGGATTGCTTGCATTGATTTAACTGGGTCGTATTTGGCTTTGGCTGGGTCTTCGTACATTTTTAGTGTTTGGTATATTAGTTCTAGTTCGTCTTTTGTGGGCGCGAGGTGTGTTTTGTTTTGCATTACGGGTTCGCCGTTTTTGGTGACGATTTGGCCTTTGACGTTTCTTTTTGGAACTTGCAATTCTACTTTGGCGGCGAGTTTTCTTGTTGAAATTAAGTAGGGGTAGTCTATGTGGCGCTGGTTGTCTCGGCCGAGGGTTCCTTTGAAGGCTTTGTTTTTTTCTTCTTCACTTAGTTCGCGCAAGGGTTTGGCTTTTTTTATTTGGTCTATTTTGCGTAAGTTTTTTTCAAAGAAGGCGATAATTTCTTCGGTTCTGCCTGTTTCTATTTGCCCTATTTGTTGTAATCGCGCGTAGTTTTCGTCTGTTTTGAATTGATTGTATTCATCTATTAGCGCTCTTACGTTTCGTCTGACTTTTCTTAGTTCGCTTAAGTTTTGTCCGTTTAGTTCTTGGTTTAGTTTTTCAAAACTAGTTGAAAGTAAAAACGCGCGTTTTCTTGTTTGTTCTTCGGCTGCGCGTTTTTGTTGTTGTTCTATTTGGTTTTCTTGTATTAACTCTTGTGCTTTGTTTGTCGCGATGTGAGTTCCGAGCATTAATGTGCCGATTACGGGTATTAGTCCAAGTAAGTTTTTACGTGGCTGCGCCTTTGGTAGCGAGAGAGTAGTAGTTTTTTTTCTTGAATTTTTTAAAGTGACCATTTTTTACTAATTAAACTAAACTTTTTTTTAAGAAATAGTAGACGTAGTGTTAAGTTTAAGCTTTGGGTCGAACGCGTAAAATGGCGAGTAGGGTGAAAAGCGCGGAGAGTGGGATTCGAACCCACGCGAGGCAGAACCTCAATAGCTTAGCAGGCTATCGCAATGGCCACTATGCGACCTCCGCATCTTTTTCTTTGGTTTTCTTTTCGACTAAAAGTGTTGGCCTAGTAAAAACGTTGCTTTTTTTTAACTTTTGAATTGGCGCCTTTTAGAAGTAGAGTTTTTCGTTTTGTTTATTAGTATTTAGAGGAGTAATAGATTTAAAAGAGTAGATGAAGCGCGGTTTTTGTCTTAAAAATTGAAAGTTTTGTTAGTAGGATTCCATTCTTATATCGTGTTCTTCTTGGACTGGGTCTTCTATTGAGAAGTGCCATGCTAGCCAGATTATTAGTATTCCTGCTAGGATTATTTCGATTAGTTCCACCATTTTTTTGTTTTTCGTCCTCCTTGTAGCGCTTTTGGTTTAATTCTCACGTCTTAGGGGAGGCGTTTGTTTGGGAGTTAAATCTAAAGAGTAGTAGTCTAGCAATTAGAGGAGATTATAAACGAGTAGTCGTTTTTTTTAGTCTTTTAGGTGTTTTTGGGTTATTTTTGTTCTATTAGTTGTTCGATTAGTGTTGTGGCGTATGCGCCTGACGGTAGTGTGAATTGTATTACTAGTGGTTCGTTTTGTATTACGGTAAAGTTTGTTACTTTGACTAGTCTTGGTTTTAAGCTACCTTTAGTTGCAAGTTCAGGTATTGCAGGTAGTTTAAACATCTCCTGCGTCACGTTGTGAATTGCGAGTAGTTCTTTTTGCAAGGAGTCTAGTTTGGTTTCGCTTCCGATTAATGTGTCAAGTGCTACTATTTTTCCTTCTTTGAATTCTTTTTCGAGTCGCGTTTTGTTTTCATTTGTAACAAGGGTTGTTTTGTCTTCGTTTGGAAAGCCGAATTCATCTAGTTCGCACACTAGCGCGTCTTCGTCTAGTTCAAATGTTTTGTCTTCTTTTATTCTGCGTTGAAGTAGTTCGTTGAATATTGCGCTTTGGAACGCGTGTACGAATATGAGGAGTGATTGTCTTTGTAGTTTTCTAAATGCGCCGATGAAATCGTTCGGGTGGTTTTTTAGGTGAGCGAGTAAGTCTCGTTCTAAGTGTAAGTGTCTTGGAAACTCTTCGTAGGCTTGTGCAAAGTTCTTGTGAACATTTAGTTTGCTTCGAGCAGCTTTTGCTATTTCGTTTGTTTCTGCGTCTGGTGAGCCTACTAGTATTTCCCATACTGCCGTTTCTACGTTTCCTTTTAGTATGTACTCACCTACTTGGTGTGAGTTGTTTCTAATTCCGAATCTTTGGGCGCCGAAGTAGTTTGGAGTAAAGTTGTTTAACTCTTTTAGTTTTGCTTCTATTTTTTCTTGGTTTATTTCTGGTACTTGGCAGTTGGTTTTGGTGAGTGTTATTGTGAAGCGATTTCCTTTAAGTTCTCCTAGTTTTATTTTTTTCTTTGACGTCCATATGCCGAGGATTTTGATGTCTTTTACATCTAAAACTTTTAGTGGTTCGAGTGCGCTTTTTCCAAAGCAGCTAATAACTTGAGTTGTGGTAGCGTTTCTGTCTTTTGTTCCTGCCCAGTTGAATCGTTGGGATCCTGCTCTGATTTTTTTTGCGATTTGTTTTACGGCATCTGCAGTAGTCCAGTTGGTTTTTTGCATGGCGAAGTGTATGAATTCGCCGTCTTTTTCTTGGTTTGTAAATGGTTTGTCTAGTTCGATTATTTTTCCATCTAGGGTAATTTCTTCGACTAGGAATTCATTTGCTTTAAAGTTAAATTGCATAAATAATCAGATTTTCCTTTCTTTTGCTTGAGGCGCGTATGCCTCGGCAAAGGATCGTATTTCACTTTTAGATAGTTTGATGTTTAAGAATTTTAATTTGTTTAGTAGAACCTTGAAATCAACTTTTCGTGTTTTTCTAAACTCTTTTGGAGTTAAAATGCGCGCTTGAGGCAAGTCTATAAATTTAAGGTCAGTTACACTTCCGTCGTCGTTTATTGCAAGCATTACGTTTTCAGGATGTAAGTCGCCGTGAGTTATAAAATTATCGTGGAGTTGTTTTAATGCGCCACCTAATTGAGCTGCTAGTTCTATTCTTTGCTTGCGATCTGCTACGTTTTTTATGTAATCGTTCATTGAAATGTAATTTCTAAGAAGACTATACGCGGCTCTTTGTTCTCCGTTTGCGAATGTTAAGTGAGCAACTGGCGCGTGTACTAGCTGACCTACTTTTTTCCAATTTCGGTTTCTCGTTCGTATTCGTCCGTTGATCTTTTAAATAGTAAAAGTGGGCCGAGTTCAGAGTTTGTAAATCTTACGTCTGCTGCTTTTAGTAGTGGTTTTAGTCCTGCGCTAGCGGGTCGTCTGAAAAATCTGGTTGTTTTGCGATCAATTACAGGGAGGCGTAAGTTTAATTTTTGAAATACTTCTGCGTGTCGATCCGTTTGTATAGTTGTTCCTTGTCTTTCAAAAATAGTAGACATGTTGTAATTAGTGCTTTGTTATTTATATCTTAGGAATGCGCCTAGTCCTCTGAATGTCGCGTGGAATTGTGCGCCTTCGTGGGTGTCGCGTGATATGAATTCTACGGGTATTCCTTGTTCTTCGGCTAGTGCTACTATGTCTTCTACTTCTTTGTTTAGCGCTTCGTAGTTTGGTACGTTGAATTCTTTGAAGTCGAGTCCTTCGGTTACTAGTAGTGAGCCTGCTTTTCTTGATTCGATTGCTTCTCGTACGTCTTTTAGTCCGTAGACTGCAAGGCCGTCGTGGATGATTGCGTTCATGAATCTGTCGAAGAGTTGTTTTTCTAGTACTCCGCTTTGTTCTTTTAGGATGTCTTCGCTTTTTTCTACTAGTTCTCTTAGTCCTTGTTCGTCGCTGTATCCTGTGTCGACTACGCCTAGGATTTTTAGTTGGTAGTTGAAGGGTTTGAGTTTCATGAAGGTTTCTTTGTTTGGGCCTGCTCCGCCTACGATGACTCCTTGGAAGTTCTTAATCTCAAGGAAGGCGTCCATTGCTTCTCCGACTCTTTTGTAGTATGCTTCGGTTTCGTTGTCGTGGATACGTTGATATCTTGCGGCGGATTGTCCTCCGTGGTGTTGTTTCTTTGGCGCGAAGTTTCTTACTTCTCTTAGTACTTTTGTGGATTTTCCTCTTAGTACTGCGATTGTGGATTCGCTTCCGTCGATTACTACTAGGCCATATGCGCCTTCGTGTCCGAGAAGGTCTTGTAATGGTTCTAATTGAAATGTTGAATCGCATCTGTAGAATTGGGTGTTGATTGGCGCTGGTGGGTGCACTACTATTAGTTTGATGTCGTCTTTGCCTTCGACTTCTGATACGTTACCACAAAAGACTGCTAGGCCGTTTTCAGGTGCTTTATTTACTCCCTTGAGAGCATGCATTACTCTATCGAGCGCGGCTTGTACGTTTTTTTGTGTGAGTTTACTTTTAATGTTACTTGCTTGTCCGTATTCGTCCCGAAGCTTCGCTACGACGTCACTTACTTGATAACCGGGAGTGATGTAAACCGAAATTAATTCAGTACCTCTGCCTCTGTATTTGCCGAGTTCTTCTAGTTGTTTTTTGAACTCGTACATTTCACGAGACTTAGGCTGCAAACTAACCATAAAATATGTAAAAGAAGTAGGGAAATTGGAAATTATAAACCGGCAAGTTTAAGTCGTTTTTTAAAAAAAAAGTGGGAAAAAAGGAATTTTTATGGTTTTTTGATTTCTGTGAAGCCAGTGTATTTTTGTAGTGCTTTTGGTATTTTGATTGAGCCGTCTTTTTGGAGGTGGTTTTGTACTAGTGCGACTATTGCTCTTGATGTTGCTATCATTGTGTTGTTTAGTGAGTGGACTGCGATTTTTTCTTCGCTTCCTTTTTTGACTCGTGTTCTAATTTTTAAGCGGTTGGCTTGGTAGTCTGTGCAGTTTGAGCAGCTTGCGACTTCTCTGTATTCTTGTGATGCTGGCATCCATGCTTCGATGTCGTATTTTTTGGCGGCGACTATTCCTATGTCTCCTGTGCAGATGTTTACTACTCGGTATGGGATTTCAAGGAGTTGGAATAGGTCTTCTGTGTTTTTGAGTAGTTCTTCGTGTAGTTTCCAGCTTTCTTCTGGTTTGCAGATGATTACTTGTTCTACTTTGTTGAATTGGTGTACGCGAAAGATTCCTTTGGTGTCTTTGCCGTGTGCTCCGGCTTCTTTTCTATAGCAAGTGGAGATTCCTCCGTATTTGATGGGGAGTTGTTCTGGTTCTATTATTTCGTCTTGGTGTTGTGCCATCATTGGGTGTTCGCTTGTGGCGATTAGGTATAGGTCTTCTCCTTCGATTTTGTACATTACTTGTTCGAAGTCTGCAAGATCAGTTACTCCTTCGTATGGCGCGCGTTTCATCATGTGTGGAACTTCAAGGAGTGTAAATCCTCTTTGTGCGAGTAGGTCTAGTGCCATTCTTTGGATTGCTAGGTCTAGGAGTACGAATTGGTTTTTAAGGAAATAAAATCTAGCGCCGGCGATTTTTGCTCCGCGTTCCATGTCTAGTCCGTTTAGCGCGTTGAGTATTTCTTCATGACCCGGAGTTACAACTTTGCTTGGTTTGCCCCAAGTTTTTACGAGTTTGTTTTCCGTGTCGTCTTTTCCGTATGGGACAGAATCGTGTAGTATGTTTGGGGTTCTTTTGAGTAGCATTTCTGTTTTGGTTTTGGCTTCTTGCATTTCAAGTTCGGCGGCTTTGACGCGTTCGGGTATTTCTTTGGCGCGTTTCATTGCGATTTGTGCTTCTTTTTCTTTGCCTGCTTTTTTGAACACGCTTACTTCTCGTGAGACTTTGTTGTGTTCTGCTCTTAGGTTTTCAAGTTCTAGTAGTAGTTCTCTGTATTTTTTGTCGTGTTTGACTAGTTCGTCAAACATTTCTACGTAAGGCGTGTGCTTACGTTTTTCAAGGTTTTTTCTAATTTCTTCTGGGTTTTTTCTAACAACTTTAATGTCTAACATGTTTTTGTAGTCCCTCCGGGACGGAAAAGTTTTAAGTGATAAAGTTTAGTTTGAAAATTTTAAGATTTCGCTTCTTGCGTGTTCTAGTTGTCCTCTTACCATGTCTTGTTTGGGTTTGAGTGAACCTACTAATGATTTTGAGTATTTTAGTAGCATTAGTTCTTCGTAGATTTCGTTCATTGCTTCGAAGTAGTATTCGGCGTCTTTTTTGTTGCCATCTTTTAGAGATAATTGAAGGGCTCTTCGTAGTTCTCCTACGCAGTCGGCAAATCCGGAGAGGTATGATTCTACTGAGATGTTTAGTTCTTTTGCGGTTGGAATTTTTTGTTTTTGTGATATGGCGAAGAATAGTTTTATTTCGGCGTATTCTTGGTAGGCTTGTTTGGTTATGTGTTCGAAGCCAAGTTCAACTGCGCGTAGTTCTTCGAGTTTGCTTTCTAGTTCTGTGATGCTTTTTTTGGCGAGTTTTACATCACTAGTGTGGATGTCTCTAATTGCCCGGGCGCATAGTCGTATAGCTTCTCTTGACGCGGTTAAGACTTTGTCTTGTCTTTTTTCTTTTTCGTCGAGTTCTGTGATTAGTGTTTCTACTGTTTTGCCGAGTATTTGTTTTATTTCGTGGACCATATTTTTAATTGCCTATTTTTTTGTGTTTGTGGAAAGTTAAAAAAGCACTGATTGAGTGATAATTTACTTGCAGCCTAGTAATTCTAAGTTTATGTCTCTTGCTATTGATGAAATGCGCCGTGGTTTGAAAGCCGGTCAAAGTCCATTTGGCGCAATTGTCGTAGATCGTACGGGTAAAGTTATTGCTAAGGGGCATAATACGGTTGTTAAAGATAATGATCCTTCTGCTCATGCTGAGGTTAATGCTATTAGAGCCGCTTGTAAGAAATTAAAGACGTTTAAATTAACGGGTTGCACTATTTACACGTCGTGTGAAGCGTGCCCTATGTGTTTTTCGGTTATTCATTGGGCTGAGTGTAAGGAAGTAGTGTACGGCGCGTTAATTGAAGACGCTGCGTTCCTTGGATTTCATGAGCTTTACATTAGTGATAAGGAAATGCGTCGCATTGGTCATAGTCCAGTTAAGGTTACTGGCCCTGTGATGAGAAAGCAATGCGCAGAGGCTATGAGAGAATGGC
>CAZERP010000021.1:0-11727 GCA_964514805.1 Microcaldota archaeon | reverse complement strand
GTAAACGCTACGGCATGGCCGGCTGATGCGAGCGTAGATATCCACTCTAATTTACCTGCAGGCTATGAGCCTAGTGGAGTAGTTTGGCAGCCGCATTACAACTCGCTTTTCTTAGTTAGTGATGGCGGAATTTTAAGTAAAATGAATTTAGATGGAACTAATGTAGTAAACTGGAATGTTCCTGGCGATTTAGAAGGCGTAACTATAACTAGTGCAGATTCTGAATTTGTATACGTATTAGTCGAGTATCCTTACGCGTTAATAAAATTCAACCCCGCAACTGGACAAAGCATTAGAAGTGTTTCACTTACTGGTGTAATTCCTGCAACCGTTAATACTAACTCTGGCCTTGAAGGTGTAACTTTTGTACCTAACGGCTACCACCCATACGCAAACAGTTCAAACGGTGGTTTGTTTTACATTGGAGTTCAAGAAACTGGCGCGATAAACGTAGTAGATGTAGACTTCGTAGCGGGGACTGCAAGACTTGTAAGTTCATTTGTTCCCGTAGCCGGTAGAGGAGATATTGCAGGTTTAAACTTTAACACTCAAACTAACACACTATCCGTACTTTATGACGCTAATAACTTACTTCGTGAAATTACAGTTAACAACGCTCTACTAAACGAATACGATGTTCCCGGTTTCGATCAAGAAGGCGTTACGATAATTCAAAGCTGTCCAAACGCAAGAACAACTTTAGTTATTGCAGAAGACTCAGGCAGAGTAATGAAATACAGCAACTACCCCGTAAACTGCCCCCCGGTTGACGCAGATGGAGATGGATTTAGCGTAAACAATGATTGCAACGATAACAATGCACTCGTAAATCCAGGAAGAAGCGAAATACTATACAATGGATTAGACGATGACTGCAACCCACTAACTCCTGATACAGTAGACGCTGACTCAGATGGTTTTAACTCAAATATCGATTGCAACGACAACAACGCACTCGTAAACCCAAACGCTACTGAAGTTAAACTTAACTTAAATGACGATGATTGTAATTTACAAACTAGTGACGACCTAGTAATTCCAATTAACGAAATAAGAAACGTAACTAGTTTAAACAAAGGTGAGTACCATGAATTCACAAAGAAATTCGCATACTCTACATTTACGTTACAGCCCCCGCAAGGTACATACCAAATAATTATCAACGCTAAGAAAGTCGGCAGAACATATTGGATGGCGCTCAACACAGCAAGTCAAAATAGAGTAACGCCATGGCAATACCTCGACATAAACACAAACACTTGGAGCGACTACACCTATCAATTTAACTTACTTGAAGAACCAACCACCTTAAACATAATTGGCGGCGCAAGAAACGGCGCAGTTCAACAAGTAAGACAAGCTACAATAAGACGAATAAGCTAAGTCTCTTCTTTCCCTTTTCTCTTTTTTAATCTAACATTACTATTTACTAATTATGAAAATTACTTTTATCACCTGGCAAGAATTAGATACTTTAATTGACGAACTAGCACGTAAAATTAATTACAAACCAGACGTGTTGATTGGAGTTTCTCGCGGTGGACTTATACCCGTAAGATTGCTATCTGACCGGCTAAACAATGCTAATGTTGTTGTGATTAGAACTGAATTTTACACTGCTATTGGCAAAACAGCAAAAGAGCCTAAAATTACGCAAGATATTACTATTGAAGTAAAAGGCAAAACACTACTAGTAGTTGATGATGTTGCAGATACGGGAAAAAGCCTCGTCCTAATCAAAAAGCACTTACTTTCAAAAGGCGCGCGAGAAGTAAAAATTGCGACGATACACTACAAAAATCACAGTGAAATTAAACCAGACTTTTACGTAAAAGAAACCAACGACTGGACTGCATACCCCTGGGAAAGAGAAGAAACAAAAAAAAGTAAGATCTAAAAAATTCGTTAATTTAAATTGAATTTTTATTGTTTAATTTTAGTAAACGAATTAACTCTTTTTCATTTTCAAAATCATCTACATCTATAATTAGATTAGATCCTTTTTCATGTACAACTCTAATGCATTTATGTACTGAAACTGGGCTACCAAAATACTTATCAAAAACTTCAACATGAGTAATTTTCTTAAAACGCGTAACCTGGCCAAAAAATGATTTAAACTTAAACTCATTATTACTCAATTCGATTGAATTAACTAAGTATAAATTACGCTCGTAATACCAACGAACAAAAATAAGTATAATTAAAGAAACGCCCGCAACGATCAACGATTCGCTCAAAATCAACGAGCCCAATATGGCAAAAATAATTGAAAATAATAAAAGACCAATACAAACTAACGCCAAAAGTCCAAATAACAAATTACCTGCGACAAATCCCCAATAGCTAGCCGAACGCTTACGACAAAATAACATAAAATCAATACTACTAACATTAGAATTGTGATTTCTAAAATACGAAAACGACTTCTACTTGTGTTTTGGCAGCAGGAGCACGCTCCTATCGGGCGGTTTTCGATCAATTTACTGTCGATCTATCATCATAAGTTATGGTCAGACCGTCCGTCACTCATCATTTGAAAATCAGTAAGTGTTGTATCAGTCATCATTCCGAAGGATTTGTATACTTGGTTGTTATTTACTTTTGTGTTTAAAGGGCGAGTTTAGTATGAATTGGAATCGTTTTGATTTGGCGGCTTTTTTAGTGGTTTTGTTTTCATTTTTAGCTTCGCTATACTATTACGCCGTGCTTCCGGATGTGATTGTTACGCATTGGAATACTCAAGGCGTGGCTAATGGAAGTATGCCTAAGGAACTTGGCTTGTTCTTACTGCCCGTAATTACCCTGATTTTGTTTGTTTTTTTAAAATACTTACCGCGATTTGACCCTTTTGGTAAGAATTACAGCGCATTTGAGAAAGAGTTTGACATTTTTAGACTAGCTCTCGTAGCGTTTATGACATACGCGCACTTACTAGTAATAAGCGTTAACTTAGGCAATAGTTTGAATATTACTCAAATGTTAGCACCTGGATTTTTCGTGCTATTTTACTCAATAGGCAACTTACTCCCTAAAACGAAACGCACGTATTTTGTTGGCATTAGAACGCCTTGGACTTTATCCGACGAAGTAGTATGGAACAAAACACAAAAGCTCGCTGGGCTTTTGTTTAAAATCAGCGCATTTGTATCATTAGCTGGTTTTCTATTACCTAACTTAGCGTTTGCGTTTTTAATCGCGCCAATTATAATTAGTTCAATTTCACTAATCGCATATTCTTTTGCGATATCTAAAACATCAAAAGCTTTGAAGAAAAAGAGTGTTTAAATATAACGCAAACGTTCTTTCTTTTAGTTATATTTTTTGGTGTTTATTGATTAATGGGCGAGATGGCATGTCCAACTTGTGGAAATCCACAACTTGATGTTGATGAGCAAAATAGCGTAGTCTTTTGTAAAAGATGTGGTTTTGCAGTTCAAGTTGACCCTCAAACTGGACAAACTACTACTCTAAATGCAGGTAACGCAGGTGGAGGCGCAGGGCCAGCAGAAGGAGGAGCACCAGCTGCTTACTCTAGTGGTTCGATTTTTGGAATGGACCCGTTAACATTTTGGATGTTAGGCGCAGCAGCTTTGCTCGTATTATATTTCGTACAAATAATTAGAGACTTAACTACCTTGTTTGTACTTGCAATCATCCTAACCATCTTTTGGTGGATGAAGCGCTAAACGTTTAACACGCCGTATTTTCCATCATAACCGGGAGTAACTTTGATCTTTTCTTCCCGGTTTAATTTAATCACACTAGCAACAGCAGGACCGGTTATTTTTTCTACTTCTCGTAAATCTGCATTAAAAACTACGTTGAATTCCGTGCCGAATTTTTCTATCAAAGCGCTTTGTAACAAGCCTACTTTTTTAACAGTAAGCGCAGAATGCAAGGCAGTTGCGATTAAATCCGCAAGCGGAAGAGTAACTCTAAAAGGCACTCTGTTTTCATCTACATATCCAGCTTCGCGTACTGCAAGTTCTTCGACTCGATTTTCTACGCCAATAGTTAATTTCTTGTGGCACACGGGGCAAATGAAGTTCAGTTTTTTACTCTCTTCGTACGAACATGAAAAGTTACAATCCATATGCCCAGTTAAATGATACTTACCATAACCCGGATCAGTCTCAACAGTATACAAAAATTTACTTTTATCATTTTGTGCAACTGCTTTGAACAGTTTAGAATAAGTATCACAGTCATCACTAAAAGCGTTACACTCTCTGCCGATTCGGTGCAAGTGATATGAGTGACAGTCACTTCCACTCATAATCACATAATCATCCAGGCTTTCAACGCGCCAATTCATAGCAGGCGTACTTGACATTCCAGTTTCAATTCCTAACACGTCATCTGCTTTGTCCGCGTATGCGTCTTGCATTGAATTAAATCCACTTTTAGCTCCAAGCGCGCCAAAGTAAGGCGTCCAAACGTGAGCTGCAACGATGTGCATTTGTGAATCTATTGATTTGCATATTTCTACGATTTCTGCGCAAGTTGTTTTAGCAAGCATAGGCCTACCGTCCGAAGCAAGTTTAGCTCTTTTACCCAGCACGTCGTTTAGCTGCGCGGCCGCTTCTCGATTAGGCGCATGAATAACATGATGCACGCGTTTAGTTGAGTCAAAAGTAGCAACCTCAACAGTATACGCAAACTTAACTTTGTAATCTTTATACGAGTAAAAACCAGTGTCTTCAATTGGCTTTAATTCTTCGAGCGATTTAAACCAAAGAGGATGAGTAAAATCACCCGTACCAATTATACCTAAACCCTTCATATCTGAATATTTTGCAAGGTGATCCAAATCATTATCCTTGCTTACAGCTAAAGCATACTTAGAATGAACGTGAAAATCCGCGTAAATAACCATTGTTAAACGCCAAATGCTGCTTTAATTCCAGTAATCGCAAATTGAGCCGCAGTAGCGACTAAAATTACTCCCATGATTTTAGACATTATCTTTAAACCAGAAATTCCAATCGCGCGTTCGATATATTTTGCTTGTTTGAAAATAAGCCAAATTAAAAACAACGCTACGATCGCAGCAGCGGCAACTGATGCCATTCCGAATTTATCTGAAAGTAAAATAGATGTAGTAATGACTCCTGGCCCAGTAATTAGCGGAGTTCCTAGTAAAACTGCATACGGTGGTAATTCGTCTTTCTTCTTTTTAGTGTTATCGAAAGAAATTCCAAGTACCAATTCTACTCCGAGTAGGGTTAAAATTAAAGCGCCGCCAATTTGAAGAGCAGGAATAGTAATTCCCAGAAGGTCAAGCAATTGTTTTCCAAATATTAAAAACACGAAAAGCAAACCACCCGCGATTAATACTGAATCCCTCGCGACTTGCGCTTTTACTTCTGGTTTTTCTTTACTAGTAAAAGCAATATACGCCGGAAGTGACACGAATGGGTCCATAATTGCAAATAGCGCTACGAAACATGCAAGTACACTAGATAATAAATCAATCGCCATAAATGTAATTAAAAGAACTAGTAGTATAATAAAGATATCAAAATAAGTAAACTGCATTTAAAATGAACGAATTTGCAATAATAAGCGGGCTAATTGTAGTAGGAGTACTACTCGTAATGAGTGGAAACGTCATTTCTGATTTTATATTAATTCAAACTTGGACTAAAGTTGAAGGCAAAGTTACTAATTCTACTATAGAAAAGTATTACGATGATAGTTTTGAATATTATCAAACAAACATATATTACGAATATCAAATCAACTCAAGCAAACAAAAAGCAGTAGGCACGTTACATACCTTGCAAAGTAAAGAAATAGCCCAAAGCGTAGCCGACGCGCATCCAAAAAATAAAAGTTTAACAGTATACGTTAATCCAAATAACGCAAAAGAATCTAAAATTGACTTGGAATTAAACACGCCAAACGAAATAACTTACGCGATACTACTCATCGCAGCAGCCGTAATTTTGTTCATAATCGCCGTGATACTCAAAATCATCTAAAAAAATACTTTTATTAAAGTATTCTGTGTTTAGAATAGAAGGAGACACTATTGTAATTTTAAGGGAGTGTAAATGTGTTTGTTTCTATAACTTTAAACTAATTGCTTAAGTACCTCGCCTCTCCGGAGGTTGAAGTTTTTTGCAAATTACTTAAAGTTGGCTGAAAAATCTTAACTATTCGAAAAGCTCGTAATTTTAAATTTCGACAGCTAAACAAAGAAAATACTTGAAAATCTAGGACCTCCACAGCGAGTGTACCTAGCTCTTTTCGTCCATTTTTTGCGTTTAACCGTCTTAACGATTTAAGATAACTTGCAAAGTAGGAAAGTTTTTCAAACTGCGCAGTGGAGATAAATTCATGTACCGCCCTCGAAAGCGGTTAAAATTTCGAACTCCGCCAAACAAACACAAAGCATGAATCCCAAAAAAATTACAAACTCTATTACTAGCTATTTTTTTACTTAAACCAATCAATACATAAAGAGTAGTGCATCCACTAAACAAGATAAATTACACTTTGAGCGAATAGCACTTTAAAGAATTAGAAAAAAAAGGTTATGGGCCTGCAGGGAATCGAACCCCGAGTCTTCGCTACGTCAAAGCGACATCTTAACCATTCGACTACAGGCCCAAAACGAAACAAAAATGTTTCACTTCGGAGCTCGCAAAGCGAGCAGGTTTTGTTTTTTGATGAACATTTTTTATTTTACACAAAATAAAAAAGGTTCAGATGGACTTGACGGGATTTGAACCCGCAGCCTCGTCCACGCCAAGGACGCGATCTACCGTTGATCTACAAGCCCATTGATTTCGTCCTAGTTTAAGCTAGGGACAGTTTAGTTATTTGTATTAAATAAGAAGAGAAGAGAAGGTTTTTTAGCCTATTTTTTAGGCTTATTTGAAAAAAAATACCGGGAGTTTATACTCCGGGTGAGATGTAGACGACTGTGTCTCCTCTTAGGAGTACTGTTCCGATTTTCTTTTTAACATCCCCATCTGTGTTTAGTTCTTCTGCGTTTGCGAGTACTAGGTTCATGTGGACATCGAAGCTTTCGAGTTCTCCTCTTACTTCTACGTTGCCTTTAAGTTTGATTAAGACTTTGCGATTTAGTGCGGCGTTTAATACGTCGAATGGTCTTTTGTGATTGTTTTCGTTCATGATGTTTGTATATCCCCTTTAAAAAAAATTAAAAATAAGGCAAAAGTTTTTTTACTTCTTTTTGAATATTGAAAATATTGAGTCTAGGAAGCTTTTCTTTTCAACATATGTTTGTATTTTTACGCCAGTAAAGTAGGCGGCTAGTTCGTTTATTCCTTTAGTAAATGGCGCGGCGGGTGTTTTTAATACGGCCGCTTGTTGCGCTGCGCTTGCACGTTTGGCGTTTATATCTTCGGGTATTTCTGCGATTACTTTAACGCCTAGGAGTGTCTCTAGTTCGTTTTTCTTTACTTCGTTTTTGTCTCCGATGACCATGTTGCTTACTATACCGATTACTTTTACGTTGTTTTTTTCGGCGACGGTTTTAATTTTTAACGCGTCGGCTAGCGCTATTGGTTCTGGGTTTATTATAAGTAGAAGTTCGCGAGCTGAGCTTAAAGCAGCAATTGAGTCTTTTTCGATTCCAGGCGGGCAATCTACTAGGACATAGTCGTTGTTTTTTTCTAGTTCTGAAATTGCCGCGGGTAGTTTATCGTAGTCGACTTTTTTGATTCTTTCAAGTGATAAACCACTTGGTACGTATTTTATTCCAGCCGGGCCGTCGTATATCGCGTCTTTGATTTGGGCTTCTCCCATTAGTACGTTGTGAAGTGAAATTGGCGCTCTTTCAATGCCAAGGAGTATTCCTACGTTAGCCATTGCGATGTCTGCGTCGACTACTGTGACGCGTTTTCCGCTTTGTGCAAGTGCGACTGCTAAGTTTACTGAGATGGATGTTTTTCCACATCCTCCTTTTCCACTTGCGATTGCGATTATTCTAGCCATTTTTGTAAAACACTTAACGTATTGATTCTATTTTAAAGTATACTTATTCTAGTAGCGCTGAGAGTTCGTCTTTTTCGTCTTTTAGAGTTTTGTTTTTAGCTTTGGGTCCAATTGACTCGTCGACGTCAGTTAGTTTGTATTTTTGCATTACATCCGCGCCATGCGCCGGCACTGCGACGCCCGTTATTTCATCTTCATAGCCCGATGAGAATGATTTGCCTTTGAATGCATTCCAGTCTTTTTCGTTTGGAATTGTAATTGCGTTTTCATTAAAAGCAAGTACTAGTTGTACTTGTTCGTTTGAGAGCTGAACTAAATCTACGCTACCGTGTTTTGCAAAGCTAGCGTTTAACACGCGAACAAATGCTTTATCTGCAAGCATAGTTTTACCGTGTTTGAAATACTCATACGTAGCGGCGACTATTTTCCCATTATCAAACAAGAGAGTACCTTCTTCGATTCCGCCATTACCTTTGATTGCAATTGCCAAGTAGCCGTTGAATAGTTTTAAGCCTAACTCTTTAAGTAGGGCTAAAAAGTCAACAGTCGCAACGTCAACATCTGTTTTGATAACGTTCCCAGCAGGTAAGTTCATATATTTACTGTATTAGGCACGGTCTGCTTTTATGCTTTAGCGTTGATGACTATATCTGCCGTGTTTTGCAATGCGGTTGAAAAGTCAGGTTCTGCGCCTACTACGATTGTTTCTTTGCCTGCTGCTTTAACTTTAGCAAGTACAGGGCGGAAGTCAGAATCTCGGCTTACTACACAAATGACGTCTATTTTGTCATTGTAAATAAAGCTAGTTGCTTCGACGGCTAGTGCGACGTCTACGTCGCTTGGTACGATTACGAGTTCGTAGCCTTGGTTCGTAACTGCTTCGATTAACTTATCTGACGCGTACTGATCGAGAAAAACTTTGGCTACTTTAATTTGACCATGGGCTTCAATTTTCTTCTTAATTTTGTCAAGGTCTATTCCGAGTTCCTTGCGGATCATATTTGGCCCGTCTACGAAAACTGCGATGTTTCTGCGGCTGCCTTTCATTAATTTACCAAAAACCATAACGAAAAAATTAATACACTCTCTTATACACGTATAAAAAAAACTTTTTTGTGTTTTAATAGGAACTAATTAGTAATTCAAAACACTTAAAACCAGCAGGTATTACCCCCTATTTGGCTATAAGTGTAGTTTGAAAAACGAGTTTACGTTTTCAAAGACTTGACGCTTAACTTCATCTAACGCTACCTGTTTTTTGCTAGCTATTCGCTCATAAACTTCAATAACATTAAGGGGTTCACTTGGAAATGAAGGCCAAAGGTAAGGCGAGTCTGTTTCACACACTAAGCGATCTAATGGAACGTCGCGAATTATTCTATCCCGGTCTTTATTTTTCAAAGTAGGCAAAGAAACTAACACTCCCGGGGTTTTGATTGCTTCAACTGCTACTTCGTGTAAAAAAAAGCAGTGAAGCATGCCATCGATTTTGTATTCTTTGAATATTTCAAAAGATTCTCGTTCTGCTTTTCTAGTATGCATAACTACAGGTAAGTCCAACTGCTTAGCTAGTTCTAACTGCGCTCTAAACACCCTCTCTTGGGCTTGAAAATCTTCCTTTTTAGTAAAATGATGAAAATCCAAGCCAATCTCTCCAATCGCCACAATATCTCGCCTATGCTTTTCAATATAAGACAAGTGAGTTTCAAGCTCTTCTTTTGACATAGTTACCGCATCATAAGGTGATACGCCTATAACCGCAAAAAGAAAGCCCTTATTAGCCGCGCACAACTTAAGCACACCCGCGTGATCTGCTTTCATCCCCGTAGTAACTAACGCAGCAACCAAACCAGCCGCCTTAGCTTTTTGGACATAGTCCTGCGGACTAGCATAAGCATCATGAACTAAATGACAATGACTATCGATAAAACCATAGTTTTTCATACTATTCTTTTAAAACCGTGAGGCTTAAAAAGCCTAAAACCCCTTATTTTTATGTATTCGCATATGCGAATTAAAAGAAACTGATTTTTTATAAGAAAATCTAAACACAATAAAAAAAACTTTTTAGAGGGTTAATATTTAATATGGGCACAGACAAAATTTTCGGTTCAATGGGAGACCTAAGAGTAGGCAAATACGTCATCATTGACGAACACCCATGCAGAATCGCATCAATCGACAAGTCCAAACCAGGAAAACACGGAGCAGCTAAATGCAACGTAGTAGCAATTTCACTAGTCGACAGCACAAAACACACAATCGCCAAGCCAAGTGATGCTGACGTTGAAATTCCAATCGTAGAACGCAAAAAAGCTCAAATCGTAACAGTTAACGGCGCAGCAGCTCAACTAATGGACCTTACAACTTACGAAACTTTTGAAGTTACAATTCCAGAAGAACTAAAATCAGAAGTAGAAACTGGAAAAGAAATCCAATACATGGACGTAATGGGCCACCGCATTCTAGGAAAAGTATCAGAAGGTGGAAGCGAAGCAGAAATCTACTAAACTTCCCTTTTTCCTCTCTTTTTTAAAACTTAAAAAAAATCCTAATTCTAAAAAACAGTTCACACTAAGCCAAAAATAATTAATTAAACGATTAGCGCGCAGCATAAGTAGAAAAAGAAAAGAAGGGGAAGAAAAGGTTGTTAGTCTCCGAAGAGATTTTTAACCCAACCTACAAGTCCACTTACAAAATCTGGTTTGGCGTTTGAAGACTTTGGAATAAACTGCCTAGCAGGTGGTTTTGCAGCTTGACTTATATTTAGCGTACGATTAGCAAGAGCACTTACATTAATTTGCGCGAAATTTGGCCCATCACGTAAGTATCTGATTGTAAACCCATTTTCAGCTACGGCATCTAATATACTACCATGTGGCGATATAAAACCAGGCGCTAAGTTTCGTTGTAAGTAATATGGTACAGCTACTTGATATGCAGTTAAGTTTTCAGTGACAATTTCTTGGGCTGCGCCTGAACGAAATGTTTGATTACCTACATCATAAGTAGCATTCCAATAGCCCCAGTTAATAACTCCCGGGTTTGATTGGTTAATTATTGACTCATAAATATGCATATTAACGCGAGTGACATTATTTCCCCCTGCATATTGTACTCCCCATCTATCTTTAGTATCGAAGTAGATTTTTGCGACTCTAAATGCATCTCCTCTGTAATAGTAAGGCATCGTTGCATTTACTACTCCTCCCGAGTTGAAAAAACCAAATCTAACCCCTATATCCCCATACGCGACTTGGGATTTTTCTGAAGTTACGTAGCGATTGCCTTGAGTAGAATATATGAATTTGCCTACGAATCGACCTACTCTGCTTGTCGTGTTTGCTCCTGCGACATAGAAGAATTCATTTACATTAGCTTGAACTGGAGCGGTAAATCTAAAAGCATTATTTACTGTTGAAGTTACGCGGATTACGTCGACAGTTCCATCCATTTCAGTTTGATTTTGCGAGTCAGTAAAAACAGTAGCTGACCAGCCATTTATTCTTTCAACTTGTAGCGTATCGTATGCAACTGCATGCACAGTAGTTAACAAAGACACTAGTGCAAAGGTTGCGAGTATTAATTTTTTCATTTTAAATTTCACAAATCACCGTAAAATCAATAATACGGCGCGTGAATTTAAACACATACAATAGCAGCCAATTAAGGCATTACTAGTTTTAGGTTAAAGAATTAGTAAATAAGGAAAGAGAAGGGAAGGAAGGTTTTATTTGCTTAGGGTTATTTCCATTG
>CAZERP010000020.1:2211-12642 GCA_964514805.1 Microcaldota archaeon | reverse complement strand
CGATTTGACGTACCGGGCGGTAGGATTACTCCTGGCGAGTCTTTAGATGTTGCGCTTAAACGAGAGGTAATGGAAGAAACGGGTTTAACGGTGGATATTGGTAGTGTTTTTCATGTTACTGAATGGCGGCCAGTTGTAAAAGGAGAAGAGTGGCAAATAATTGGGCTTTTTTTCAAATGCAAGGCGCTTTCAAGTCAAGTTATACTTAGTAATGATCACGACGCATATAAGTGGATAGATCCTAAGGCGACTAGTGATGAAAACGTTATGGCAAATCACATCGAGTTATTTAAAAAATTATAATATATTTAAAAAAAAAGAGGAGTTTACTTTATGGATAAACAAACTAAAATCATAGCTACATTGTCTTCAAACGCATCTGTAGAATTAATCAAACAACTCTACTTAGCCGGCATGAATTGCGTTCGCATTAACACTGCGCACCAAGATGTCGAACAATCCTTGCCATTGATTAAAAAAATCAGAGAAGTTTCAAGCGCAATCGCAATTTTAGTTGACACCAAAGGACCAGAAGTTAGAACTACAAAAACAACAAATGAACTTTCACTCAAAAAAGGCGACACTATAAAATTAAGTGCAGGCAGTGACACTGACTTTACAACTAACACGGTAATTTTCGTTAATTACTCTGATTTTTGCAAACACGTTGCAATTAATAGTAAAATTTTAATCGACGATGGAGAAGTTGCTCTTCTCGTAAAAAGCAAAACGGATAAAGAACTAACTTGCATAGTTCAAAACGACGCCGTACTTGGCAGTCGAAAAACAGTAAACGTTCCCGGAACCGACTTTCCAATGGCTTCACTTTCAAAAAAAGACAAACTTTTCATAGACTTTGCAATCCAAAACAAACTAGACTTCATAGCCCACTCATTTGTACGTAACGCAAAAGATGTCATGGCAGTTAAAAAACTCTTAAAAGACGCTAACTCTGAAATTAAAGTCATCGCTAAAATAGAAAACTCTGCCGGAGTTAAAAACCTGGATGAAATATTACAAGCCTGCGAAGGAATAATGATCGCAAGAGGAGACTTAGGCATAGAAATCCCAGCCGAAAAAGTGCCCCTTGTACAAAAAGAAATCATACGCAAATGCCGCGCATACGGCAAAATATCAATCACCGCTACACAGATGCTACAAAGTATGATAACGAACCCAAGGCCTACACGTGCGGAGGTTAGCGACGTTGCTAATGCGATACTAGATGGTACTGATGTAGTAATGCTTAGCGGAGAAACTGCAAAAGGAGCATACCCGGTTGAGTGTGTTAATGTAATGACTAGAATTGCACTCGAAGCAGAAAATTCAATGCAACTTGAAAACAATTCTATTGAATACGTCACTTGGATGGACGAGATAACTACTGCGCTTGCTAAGCATGCGGTAGAAATTGCAACTGTTCTAAAGCCAGCTGCTTTTATCGTATTAACTCGCAAGGGCTCAACTGCGCGCTTACTAGCTTCATTTAGAAGCAAAACACCAATCTACGCTAAATGCACAGAAGAAAGTGCTATTCGTCACCTTGCATTAGTGTACGGAGTTCACCCGTCAGTAATTAAAAACGCTAAGAGCTCAGATGAAATGACTAAAACTGCAATGTGCTCATTAGTAGATGAAGAAAAACTAAAACAATCAGATCAAGTAATACTAGTTGGCGGCAATAACCTAAAATTCGGCGCAAACAAAATAGAAATAAAAACAGTCAAAAACATCTGCGAATAAAAAAAATTTAACTATTAGTTAATCGTCGCTTTGCGCTTGTGCGGGTCTGCAAAGGGGCGTTTTTTTATTTTTAATTATGTTTTGTGCTGTTTTTTCTAGTTCTTTTAGGGTTGGTTTGGTTCTGAGGCTTTCGTGGTACTTTAAACTCTTTTGAAAAATCTCGTCATTATACGTTCTTGGCAGTATATGAAAGTGTATGTGGTGTTTTGTTAACTCACTTTCTTCTAGGAACGGGCGGTAATGTTGCCGAAGGTCCGCACCTTCGCAATTTAAATTACTTGTAATTAACTTCTGAACTTTTGCAACTAATTGTATGTAATCAGTTAATTCTACTTCGGGAAGGGACCATAAATTTTCGTAGTGCTTCTTTGGAATAACTAAGCAATGGCCTTCAACTACGGGGTACTTATCTAAAAAAGCAAGCGCGTGGGTACTTTCAATCACTTTAGCTACCTTCAATTTACTATTGGCAACATCACAAAAAGTACAAGACATAACTAACTTAGCGTAGTAGCCTTTTTCAACATTATCATTCCCAATAAACTTAACTAATTCTCAGTCTACAAAGACAACGGGCTTGTAGTGTAATGGTAACATACTTCGTTCGCAACGAAGCGACTGCGGGTTCAATTCCCGCCAAGTCCATTCCAACCTTTTTCTTTTAGTGTAAAGAAAAGGGTTGATCAAAAAGAAACCCACGAACTGTGTTCGTTCCTTAAAGGTTTAATTCTTTTCTTATAACTTCGTACATTAAGTCGTATCCTTTGCTATTAGGGTGCAAACCATCTGCTAATAGTTTAATGAAGTTTTGTTTTTCAAATGCTTCACGTACGTCAATAAATTTAGTATTCATGTTCATAGCTGCGCTTTTAGCGGCTTGATTAAATTCACTTCCAGCTTTGTTGCTAAAGTAAGCTGGTCCGCTTGTAAATTGACCTGGGCTGGTTTTGGTTTCATCTACTGGTGTTAAGCCAATTACGTAAACTTCGGTAGTAAATTGTTGTGCTATTTTTATACACTTTTTAAGTTCTTTTTTGTATATTTTTATTTTATTTTTAAGTTCTTCTTCAGTTAGTGGATTTGGTCTTCCTTTAGCATCGTTAGTTCCAGTTGCAATAGTAATTATGTATTTGTATGGTTTTCTTGTATCTACCCGGGCTTGACATTCATTTTTGATTCTTTTTAGTAGTTGTGTCGTCGTTTCGCCTGAAATTCCTAAGTTGAAAAGCCTATTTCTATCTCCGTCTTTCTCTACTTGTTCCCTAAGGCGCCCACTCCAACCTATATGTAAGCTATCCCAAGTGCCATATGTGATACTATCTCCGAAACATAAAATTCTATACATATGAAATCACAACGGGGTTTTGGCTAGTTCGTCTATTTCTCCTTCTGTTATTGAGCAGCCTGCGTTTTTGAGTGATATTAGTGCTGCTGCGAGTGCGTCTCTTGGTTTTGGGAACATGTCGAAGTAGCCTTTTTGCGCGGCTATTGCAGTAAGTTCCGTTGATCTTAGAATTTTTACTCCTTGAGTTAATTTAGCAAATTCGCGCATCGCTTTAGCGTTGAAGTCTATTTTTTCGCCGTATTCGTGTTGCATAATGTCACGTAGTTTCTCGGGAGCTTCGATTAGAAGTTTAGTCGTTTTTTCATCAATTACGAGTGCTTGGCATTTGTAGTCTTGATATAATGCTAAGCATTCGGCTTCTCCTTCGTGTACAATTTGAAGTGGTTTACCTTTAATTGAGAATATGTTGTTTGCAGTGTTTTTGATTTTTTGAGCTAGTAGGTTTTTTGGTTTGATTACGGTTATTTCTTGGGCGGTTATGGCTTTTTTGAATCGCATTGCTGCAAATGCGTATTTTGAAATTCGAATTGGCGTGTTTACTATTTCGTTTTCTACTCCGGATGGAATTATGAAGTCAACCTTACTTCTTTGGGATAGGAAGGGGAGTATGCTAAATAGGCAGTTATTTGATAGTGAAATTAATGGTCCAGAGTCACAGATTACGTACATTTATTCGTCAACTCCGTTTTTGAAAATCTCCTGTGCTATTTTCATTCTTTCTTTTACGCTTTTAGAGGGGTAGTTATCTGCAATGCGGGTTCCTCCCATGTAAGTTAGGAGTTCCCATTTATCTGCACCAGTTAGTTCAATGGCTTGGTTAATTGAAGCACCGTGGGCGTATATTTGCATAGCTGCTTTGATTCTGGCTTTTTCTATTACGTTCATTACGAATCGGCCGGTTTCTTCCGAGTAACTTTCAGTGTCATCTATTAGTTCAGTTAGGTGTTTGTCGCAGTCTTTTCCATCTGTTGCGCAGTGGAAGCCCTTTTCTAAGTGTTCTGTTATACGTTTGTTGAATGTTTTCCATTTTGGCGTGTTGTAGATGTATGGTTTTTCGATTAGTTTGCTTATTGCGTATGCAATTACGGCTATTTCTACTAGTCTTGAGTCGTTAAGGGTTAGTGCTTCTTTGGAGCTTTTTACGCCTAGTTCTTTTAGGCCGGCGACGTTTCGGCTTTCTATTAGTTCTTTTAGGATTGTAAAATTAGTTGCTATCGATATTTCTACTGGGCTTATTTCCGGAGTCATTTATCTAAAGAAAATTAGTGTTGCTTTGAATAAAAACCCTCACTTTTATTTTACTAATTGCCTTGATATCGGTCCCGATACGTATTTATATCGGTTTCGATATTAATTAAGTTACGATGAAGTATAATCTAGAGTGCAAGCCAATAATTTCCGGCCTATTAGAAGTATTCATACTCAGCAGAGCTCACAGAGGCGAAATCTCAGGTAAACTCATCTGCGATGAATTAAGTACAATTACTCGGGATAAATGGACTCCATCTCCCGGAACAGTTTACCCACTTTTAGCTAGATTAGTAAAAGATGGTTTTATCAAAGCAACTAAAAACCAAGCGGGACGAGAAGTTACGTATGTAATAACTCCTGCCGGTTTGAAAGCTTTTGAAAACAAAAAAACCGCTCTTGCGACACACGGAGATGCGTCAATGTCCATTATGCTTCCAGTGTTCATTTCAATATTGAAAAACTTAAGCGCATCAGATGCTATGGATGTTGCAAGTGATATGGAAATACTCAAAACACTACGTGATAAATTATTTTTAATGCCAAAAGAAAAAAGAAGAAGTACGATCAGTAAAATTTCTAAATTAATCGACTAAAAAGGTTATGATTTTTAATATGAAAAACAAAGATTCCACTCCCGTTGTTGAACTAACTAGTGTACAAAAAATCTACGACTTAGGCACGGTCAAAGTCAAAGCGCTAGCCGGGGTAAGTATGAAGGTTAACTCTGGTGAATTCGTATCTATAATCGGCCCATCTGGAAGTGGAAAAAGCACCTTAATGGGTTTAGTTGGTGCATTAGATTTGCCTACTCATGGTAGTGTAAAACTAAACGGCGTTAATATTTCTGACATGACTGAAAGCGACTTAGCAGTATCTCGTGGTAGTACTATTGGATTCGTGTTCCAAAAGTTTAACTTAATTTCCGCACTATCCGCAGTAGAAAATGTAGAACTCCCATTAATTTTTAGTCACGTACCAGTAGCGGAACGTAGATCAAGAGCACTAAAAATGTTAGCAAGAGTAGGCTTAGAAAAAAGAGCAAATCATAGACCAGTAGAGCTCTCTGGGGGAGAGCAGCAAAGAGTAGCTATAGCAAGAGCGCTAGTAGTTAACCCAAGTTTAATACTTGCGGATGAACCAACGGGTAACTTAGACTCTAAAACTGGCGCGGATGTTTTAAACCTCTTTAAAGACTTACATGCAGAAGGCAAAACGCTAGTAATCGTAACCCACGATATGCATGTCGCAGCTCAAGCATCTAGAATAGTAAAAATTAAAGATGGTTTAATAGAAAGCGAAAATTTCAAACTAAAAGAAAAAGCGTGAAAAATATTTAATAGGTGAATTGAAAAAATTATGAGAAAATTGTTTTTATTTTTGGTTTTAGGACTATTCCTATTGCCTGTATTTAGTTCAGCAGCCACAAGTGCGCTATTTGGCCCAGGCTTACAATATCAAGCTACGAGTAAATTCCAACCACTTCCAGCAGAGCCAGGAAGACCACTTGATGCATGGGTGGTGTTCAAAAGAACTGCTGCCGGTAGTGTAGATCAAGTTCAATGTCAACTCGGCGATTCATATCCGTTTATTTCAACTGAAGAAGATAAAGTAAAGAACTTCGGAACAGTAAGCGAAGGACAAGAAATTACTGTTCAATTAAAACTTAGAGTAGATGAAAAAGCGCCAATTGGATCAAATGATTTAGTAGTCGAATGCAAATCAGAACTTAACCCTTGGAGTAAAATTGAAATTCCAGTAAACGTTCAACCAAGTTCAGCACAACTCGTAATAAGTCAAGTCAGCTTAAACCCTGAATTCTTACCACCTGGTGGCGTTTCAACACTCAACGTAGAAGTATCAAACCCAACTGGACTACTACTAAGAAACGTACGCGTAAAACTAGATTTTGTATCAACTGACCTGCCAATCGCGCCATTCCAATCAAACGCACAAAAAGTAATTAATCAACTAAACCCCGGCGAAAAACTAAATGTAGTATATATGTTAACTGCATCATCAGACGCAGTTTCAAAACTATACAAAATTCCACTAACTATCAACTACCAAGATTCAGTTGGAACTGAATATGAGCTAAAAGACACTTTAGGAGTTGTAGTTCGCAGCCCTTCAGATGTTAAAGTCCTCCTTGACCAAAGCACAGTCTACAAGAGTGGACAAAATGGAAAAGTAGTACTAAGAATAGTAAACAGAGGAGCATCATCTGTAAAAGCAGTTGAAGTTACTGCAATTCCCGGCGTAGTTCAATCAACTGACAAAATGGTTTCAGTCGTAGGCAACAATGTGCAATACGTAAGTTCAATTAACGGAGAAGAAGACGACACAGTAGAATTTAACGTATTTACTTCATCCGATGCTAAAGACTTCGTATCATTACCTGTAATCTTACACTTTAAAGACCAAACCGGAATGGACTACAATCAAACCGAGTGGGTAAGCATTCCAATTTACAGCCAAGCAGACGCGCTAAGATACGACTTAGAAAAACAAGCTGGCCCTGGAATAGTCACTATAATCATAGTGCTTGCAATACTAGGCTATGTTGGTTACAAGTACGTGTTACCTAGATTAAAGAAAAAACAATAAAAACTTAAAACTGCGCGGCTAATCCCTATGGCACTCAATTTAAGCAAACTGCTAGACTTTTTCAACCTAGCGTTTGTCAACTTTTCTCACAGGAGAACCAGAACATTCCTGACCCTAGTGGGAATCTTCATAGGTATAGCCGCCGTAGTTGGTTTAATTTCAATCGGCCAAGGACTACAAACCACAATAAATGGGGAATTTGCACGAATCGGCGCTAACAAACTCATTCTAGTACCCGGTCAAAGCGGAATTTCCTTTACGGGCGGAGTCGCCGCAGTTAATTTGGGTGATAGTGACGTTCGCGCATTCAGATCTGTAACTGGTGTAGATGAAGTTAGCCCAATATTATTCAAAAGCATTCAATTAGAATTTGCCGGCTTACAAAAAGACACATTTGCAGTCGGAGTCCCAGTAACGGGCGAAAAGCGGCCCGCGTGGGAATTTTTAGATATAAATGTAGTCGACGGCACTACGCTAACTAAACCGTCAAGCTCTAAAGTTTTAATCGGCAGCGCTATTGCAGATGGTACTTTTTTTGAAAAGAAAGTAAGAATCAGCGACACTCTAAAAATTAACGGAAAACCATTTCAAGTTGGCGGAATTCTAAAGAAAACAGGCGATCCATCCAATGATAATGGAGTCACAATTTCTCTTGACAAAATGCAAGAGCTCTTTCCAACCGCAGGCTACACTTACGTAATTGCCACAGTGGACCCCGGTAACTCGCCTAAAAATTTAATCGAAAAAGTAAAGAAAAAACTACGAAGCGTACGAGACGTAAAAGAAGGCGAAGAAGACTTCGCAGTCCAAACAACTGACCAGATCATTGAAAGTTTTAACAACATCTTAGGTATAGTTCAAGCAATTATAGTAGGAATCGCCGCAATTTCACTTATAGTCGGCGGAATTAACATCATGAATACCATGTATACTAGCGTACTTGAAAGAACACGCGAAATCGGAATCATGAAGTCAATCGGCGCACGTAATGGCGACATTCTTGCAATATTTTTAATAGAATCTGGACTACTTGGACTTGCAGGTGGAGTCATAGGAGTAATATTTGGAGTAATACTAGCTAAACTAATTGAAGTAGCCGCTACATATGCCTTAGGTACTAATCTTTTAACTGCTGAATTTGACCCGGTGGTAATTATAGGCGCATTACTATTTTCGTACGTAATTGGCAGTATTTCGGGCGCACTTCCAGCGCGCAGAGCTTCAATGCAAAAACCACTAGAAGCAATAAGATACGAGTGATTTTTAGCTATGGCCGTAGATTTAATAAAAGTTAAAGATTTTGCTCAACTTGCAGTTACTAATTTTACTCATCGTAAAACTAGAACTTTACTTACTTTAGTCGGAATTTTCATAGGTATTGCAGCAGTAATTGCACTTATTTCAATTGGTCAAGGACTTCAAGGTGCAATTAATAGCGAATTTGCAAGAATTGGCGCAGACAAATTACTATTAGTTCGTGGACAAGCGGGAGCAGGTCCAAACGCGCTTTACTCAAGCGTAGTACTAGATGATTCTGATGCGGATACTTTTAAACGAGTAAGTGGCGTTTCTCTTGTAAGTCCAGTTATTTTTAAAATGGCTCAATCCAAATTCGACGAACAAGCTAAGTCCATTGCTCTTTTTGGATTTCCAGTAGATCAAAGTAAAACTGCGGCGCTAGAATTCTATGACATTAGCCCAGTCGAAGGGTCTTATTTACCTAGGGGCGGGGGCGCTAAGGCAGTAATTGGAAATTCAGTCGCTTATGGTAAGTTCTTCAAAAAACCCGTTCATGTGGGTGATTCAATTACTTTAAACGGCAAGGAATTCAAAGTTGTAGGTATTAACAAAAAAGTAGGTAATCCAAACATCGATAATGGAATCGTAATTCCCTTAGATGAAGCTAAAGAACTCTTTAATGAAAAAAGCTACTATGGAATAATCGGTAAACTTGACCCAGGCGTAAAACCAAAAGACTTAGTTGAAAAAGTAAAAGAAGCAGTGAGAAGACACAGACAATTAAAAGCAGGAAAAGAAGACTTCGCAGTACAAACCAGCGAACAAATAATCCAAAGCTTCAACAACATATTCTCCGTAGTACAAGCTATTGTAATTGGAATCGCAGCTATCTCCCTACTAGTCGGAGGAGTTGGAATCATGAACACTATGTACACTAGCGTAGTTGAAAGAACTAAAGAGATTGGAATCATGAAAGCTATCGGCGCGCGTAATAGTGATATTTTGTTAATATTCATTTTAGAATCTGGACTACTTGGACTCGCAGGAGGAATACTCGGCTGTATTTTTGGTATGCTTTTAGCTAAACTAGTTGAATTTGGAGCTCAAAGCGCGTTAGGTTCAAACTTACTAAGAGCGGATTTCCCACTTGAACTATTAATTGGCGCGTTGTTATTCTCATTTTTCATAGGAATGGCATCCGGAGTACTACCAGCAAGACAAGCCGCAATGCAAAAACCAATCGACGCAATACGAACAGAATAGATCGCCGGTTAAAGTTCGTTTCTGAATTCTTCTACGTCTTTTTCCATTTCTACTTCATTCTTTTCACAAGGAATAATCGCGTGTGGCTTTGCAATTCTAAAGTACTTAATGGGCTTATTGTTTGCTTTTGCTATCTTAATCTCAGCTAAAACTCCATTACTCACAGCGCCAAAGACCCACATTTCGTCACATTTGCGTACAATAGTGTTATTTCCAGCTCTTACTTGGTCTCGATCAACTGTATCTAGTAGAAAGTATTCATAGATCATGAATGGGTTTAGTGGAACTGCGCCGTTTTCAATTACGAACTTAGAAACGTGCATTCGGTAATAGAATAAGTGCTTTGACATTGCAGTGTAAACTAGTAGCTTATCTTTCGTTTGTGAGAGGGCCACATGATCAAAAGTCATACTCATCTAGTAGCTCTAAAAGATTAAAACAATTAGTGGAAGTAAGGGGGCTTTTTTTCTATACTCATTTAAACTATAAATACTAGAAGTGAGGGGGGTAGTTGTCAGTTAAGTATATAAGCATTAGAGGAATTGAGGGGGGGATGATAGGCAAATGCAAGTACCGGCGGATTCTATGAAAACGAACGGGGGATGAACGCTTAAGCCGAATTTCTTACATTTGCCCAGAATGAGTATCAAATCATTTTGGGAGGAAATAAATCTCTCTACCTACCTGTTGTTTAGTCAGGTGGCCTTTATCGACCAGACGATTAAGTCTGGCGCTTGCCGCATTTTTACCTCTGTACTTGAACTTCTCTGCAACCATCTGTGCGCAAACCCGACCTGTACTTCTAACGAAGGTAACTATATCTTCGTCGACTTTGGCGAGTATTACTGGCGCGCTTGGCGCAGTTGCATGAACTTCTTCGAGGGGAGTGTTTGTTTGATTATTATGTTGAATTTTGCTCTCAATTGATTCAATCCTTGCTTCGAAAGAACTGATTCTATCGAGCTTTTCTAGGATTTGTTTGAGTA
>CAZERP010000020.1:0-2201 GCA_964514805.1 Microcaldota archaeon | reverse complement strand
TGTCTTTCTTCTGAAAGCTTGTTCAAAAGAGCGCCCACGACTAGTGGGTCTTTCATCTTAGAGTTAAATTCCTTAAACTCGCTTGACAAAACTTCAAACTCATTGCGTTCTGTTTCGTTCATAAAAGGTCATTGCATCTAAGCTAAATCTTTAAATACTCCAAAAACGTTCTTGATTATGTCTTGAAGCAATCGCGACAAGATAATGATCCTGTCATGACAATATCATGACACGTTCAGAGTATATAAACCTTTCGGACTATAACTCGCTTTTTTTCTGGGGGATGAACAAAAACGCACATATCAAAAACTAGTGCCCTAGTCCTAACTTCCACTAATCGGAATAGTGGAACTACGGGGTGGGTCTACTTTTAACACCTCCCCACACTTCCACTAATCCAAATTAAACTTTATATTTGCCAATTCAATTAACTACTTTTATGTCAAACTCTACTCCACTACGAATTTTACATTACTTTGAACCTCACGACCATACTGGCCGAGGAGTCCATCATTTCACTATCAACAAAACTAGATTTAGCCTAACTGCACTTGAACAAGCTGAAATTGAAGAAGCAACATCTAAACCGCAATTTCTAATTGAAAGAACTATACGTAAAAAAACGGGTACTAGTCAAATTAAAGCTCAACTTCCTTTTTTTGAAATACAACAAGATTCTACGGGTTTAGCTATTTTTAGGATGTTTCCTTATGGGAGATATTGGCGCGAGGGCAGTGACTACAATTTGCCCAATGGAAATAAAGGAGTTGGCGCACAATTCGGCGCTAAAGTTTTCAAATACTTATCTCAAAAGCATGGGGCAGATGTACGTATGATGGCGCTAGAACCAATCTCACCTCAAGCTAGACGGTTATTTTCTAATGCCAACTTAGATGTAGCCAATGGGACCGTCGGGCAATATGCACACGCATTTCATAGACTAGTTGGAACGAATCGACTAAAACAACTTCAACGACAAACCCGCGAAATTGACTAGTGGCGAGCTTTTTTATCTTCGTTTACTCTTTTAAATATCATGCCCATTCCTAGTAGCGCTAAGAAAGTCTTCTCTGGCGTACTTGTAGATATTTACCAGTGGCCTCAGAAGCTATATGATAGTTCAACAACTACTTTTGAAACAGTTGCACGTAGGCCGTCAGTCGATGTACTTGCTGAAGTTGATGGTAAAATTATAGTCGTTGAGCAAGAGCAACCTGTTAATGGTAAGTTCTTTGGACTAGCCGGTGGTCGATTAGAAGTAAATGAAAAGCCACTCGACGCGGCTAAAAGAGAACTACTAGAAGAAACGGGGTATACTAGTGATGATTTTGAACTAATTGAAGAATTCGACTCATATGGTTTGCTACAATTCAAAGAATACCTATACGTTGCCCGCTCATGCAAAAAAGTAGCTAAACCTAATCCCGATGGCGGAGAAAAAATAGAACTAAAACTAATGACGCTGGATGAACTCTTGCAATTAAACAGAAAAAGAGACTTCCGCGTACCAGTACCACTAAGATTCATGATGTACGAATGTCTATTAGACGAAAATAAAAAAAAGAAACTAAAACAAAAAATATTCGGTTAGTTTTTGATTTCTTTGATTGTTTCTTTTATTGTGAGTTTTTTTTCTTCGCCGGTGGTCATGTTTTTGAGTGTGATTTTGCCGGTTTCTAGTTCTTTGGGCCCTACGATTAATACGTAGGGAGTTCCTTGTTTGGAAGCGAAGTCCATATTCTTACCAATTGAACGTTGCATTAAATCAAGTGCCGTGTTTACTCCTGCCGCTCTTAATTCGTTTGCAATTTTAATTGACTGAGGTAGTGTTTTAATTGGAATTACGAATACTTCGGCTGGGCTTTTCTTTGTATCCTGGCGGAGGGTTGTACTGTTGCCTAGTTTTATTGCTTCTACTAAGACGTCTAGTCCAAATGAAATTCCAACTGCGGGTACTTTGTCCGTTTTGCCTGCAAATTTTCCACTTAATTCGTCGTAGCGTCCACCGGAGCAGATTGAACTAGTAATTTCACTATTAATCAAGAAACCTTCGTAAATTATTCCTGTGTAATACGCTAGTCCTCTTGCAAGTGAGGGGTCGAATTGAATTCTCTCGCGGATTCCAAATTCGTTTGCGTAGTCTAGAACTTCCATTAATTCTCCAATACCTTCTTTAGCTATTGGAAAGTCAGCGAGTTTTT
>CAZERP010000019.1:9914-12664 GCA_964514805.1 Microcaldota archaeon | reverse complement strand
GTTAATCTTCCTAAGTTAGGTTATTCTACTTGGGGTTATGTTCACTTGCGTTTTCAAAATTTAACGGGAGAACGTGAGCAAGAGTTTATTGATTATATTCGCGAGTCGCCAAATATCATTTTTGCGCATTCTACGCTTGGCAGTTGGGATTTTGGTATTGAGTTTTTTGCAAAAGACCCTAAGCATTTTTTCAATGTTCAAAAGGATTTGAAGGAAAAGTTTGGCGATATTATTAAGGATAGTGAAACTGGTTCGTTCGTTGAAGTTTACAAAATTCAATACGTACCGCCAAAACCTCCTGAGTTCGAATAAAGGTGTTTAGGGTTGGAGCCATTCGATTTCGTAGTATTCATATGCGCTTTTTTCTAGTTCGATTTTTGTAACTTTGTAATGAGTTACACTAGTTTCACGATCGCATATTGACACTACTAGTTGTAGTCCTATTTTTCTTGCTGCAGCGATTGCTTGTGCTAGGTCTTGTCCTGAGATTTCTTCTTCTTCAGATAGCGCGAGCATTGCGAATTTTGGCGCGTTTGTTTTAGGATTGTCAATTTGGGCGCCGGTTCTATGATATAGTAGGAAGTCTAGTTCTGCTTTGGATTCTTTCTTTTTGCCCGGTATTGCAAGGATGAATGTTTTTCTTACGCTGTGCGCGACGCGTATTGCCCTTGCCCATTCGGATATGATTAATTTTAAGTCTCGTGGGAAGACGTGGATTACGTGTTTGCTATGCATCCATTCATCGTTTGTAAGTAGAGGTTTGGCGCCTGGGAAGTATAGCCTAAAGTGTGTTCCGAATTTGAATCCGGTTTTTAGTACGAAGCCTCTTAGGCGTAGGTCTTCGTATACTTCATAGAGTGAGTCGAAATCTTGTCTTCTTTTTTTGGCTTCGCGTTCGATTTTTTCTTTTTTCTCGTCGAGTTTAAGTTTACCGTGGTTTGCGAGGAATAGTGTTTCGTAGGCGTCGAGTTTGAGTAGTCGCCCGTGTTTTTTGCTTTTGTATGTACCGTATTGTCCAAACCAGTATTCTCCGTAGAGTGCTTCGCCTTCTTCGTCGTTGTCGATTATGCTTGTTAGGTCGTCTGTGAAGTATAGTGCTTGGCTTTTTATTTTGGGGGGCGTGAAGTCTACTCCAGGGTATTTTACTGCGGGGTTGTTTTGGTAGTCTTGGTTTGTTTTTTCGAATTGTTTGGCGATTAAGCCGCGGTCTCTCCAGTCGCGGTAGCAGAAGTATTTGGCTAGGAATTTTGGTTGGTCTTTGTATGGCGCGGCTACTGTGTTGAAGGTTATTTCGCTTGCGTGCTCTGTGCATTTTGCGCCTCGTACGTCTATTAAGTAGAGTGCTTCGAATGGTTCGAGCTCTAGTTTGGTTTTGTCTTTGGTTTGTTGCGTGCCAAAGTAGCTTCGTTGGAGTGATCCTACGCTTGAGGGATCTGATACAATTAGTTTGTCTTTTATTTTTTCGAGTTGAACTGCCATATATGTAAATTACCTTCCAAACCCTTCCCAGTAGAGAAGGTGTTTGTTTAAAGTTACTTAAGTTATTAGGGATTACTTAGTTCAAATACCTTTTTCAAGCAGAGAATTGTTACTATTTCTTATGAAGCAAGAGGTTCGTATTGACCCTACTAAGGGTGACGTGGTTATTTTAGCTACGCGTCGTAGTAAGCGTCCTCAGTTGTTTAAGGATAAAAAGTTGACGTGTCCTTTTGATGCGGGGCAAGAGGATAACACGCCGCATACTCGTTTGATGCTTCCTTCTAGTGATAAGTGGAAGGTTCGCGCTTTTGATAATTTGTTTCCGTTTGTTTCGCAGAGTAATGGCTTTAAGCATGAACATTGGTTTGATTCCATGCCGGCAGTTGGGCGCCATGAAGTCATTGTTGAAGTCCGTGATCATGATTTGCAGTTGCAAGATCTTGGAGTCGAAGGTTTGGATTTGATAATACTCGCGTATAAGAGTCGTTTTAATGAACTTGAAGCTGACCCCGTTGCTAAGTGCGTTTATCTTTTCAAAAATCACGGTAGGCTAGCGGGGGCTAGTATTCCTCATGAGCATAGTCAAATTGTTTCTTTGAATTTTGTTCCCCCTGTACTTGAAAAAAAGGAACGTCATTACGCAGAGCATATGAAAAAGCAGAAAAAATGTTTTTATTGTACGGTTATGCGTAGTAGTCCGGTTGTTTTTCAAAATAGGCATTTTACTTGTGTACGTCCGCCGGTTGCGCGTTTTCCTTTTGAGGTTTGGCTTATTCCAAAAACTCATTGCCGTAACATGACGCTTTTACCTGAGCGTGAGTTTGGCCTTGCGATTAAAGAAACAGTAAAACATCTTTTGAAAGTATGTCCAGATTATAACTTGAATTTTTATAACGCTTCAAAGTCCTGCAAAGATTTCCACTTCCACATTGAATGCATTCCCCGTACAACTTCACTAGCCGGATTCGAACTAGGACTAGGCGTATACATAAACACACAATCAGAATGGCAAGGCGCCAAAAAACTAAAGTGAATTAATTATGGAACGTATCAAAAAAGAACTACGGCGCATTGGTGAAGAGCAAGCTGTAGATGATCGTCTTGCGGGAATGCAAGTTACGGATAATCAAAGGCATAGTTTGCAAACTCCCCTTGTTTTAGTTAGAACATCTAAAGTACCTAGCAAGGCAAAAACTCGCGATGTACTTAAGGAAAGTTTTGGTACGAAACACGAGGATGTTGAGCGGGTTCCGATTTTTTATAATGGACAA
>CAZERP010000019.1:0-9904 GCA_964514805.1 Microcaldota archaeon | reverse complement strand
AAGAGCATGTTCTTTTAGCAGGTAAAGGTAAGACTACGTATGTTACTAGTAGGGCTACTTGGCCGCTTTATTCTAGGCTTAGTGGTTTTACAAAAGATCCAGTTAAAGTGACTGGCTTTAAGGCAGTTGATGAGCTTGCTGAAATTGGTAAAACGGCTAGGTTACCTGGAGTTGCAATTCGCAATGAATTACGCAGAAGACAGTTGCAAGAATTAGCCGCAGAAAGTAAAAGTGAAGTTGAAATTACCCGTGGACGAGCTACGAGTAGTGTAGAGAAGAAAGCGCGTCGTTTTGGTAGTGGCGCTACGGTGCTTGGAACTAGTGAAGAGTATTCGTTATTTCCGTCACTTACTGGAGTTATGGCTATTGTTACTAGCGCAGATAATAGTCAAATTTTGCTTGGAATTAGAAGTAATCAACTTGGCGGTACGCATAAAGGTATGGCGACAGTTCCAGCTGGACTTGCAAGGCCTAATACTAGTTTAGTTAGTGAAGCAAAAAGAGAACAATTAAGCGAAGCTGGTTTGAAATTAAAACAAGGAATGAAAAGAGGATTCATAGCGCTAAATCCTGCTGCTCCTAATCCTGCAGTCGGTTTTCATTTTATAGGTAATCCAGAAAGTAGATTAAAAGAAACTTGGGAAGCTGAAGGTAAGACTTTCTTTTGGGTGCCTAAAAGTACAGTAGAGCGTTATTTGAAAGGAGATAAAACTAGTTTTCAAAAAGCAGTTGAAACAAGGATGGGCAATAAGCAGGTTGAAATTGCACCAGATGTTTGCGATATGTTAAAAGAATTTATAAAAGCTAGAAAAGCACAAGGTTTGGTTTAATTGAGCGTTTTTTAAATTT
The DNA here is from genome assembly GCA_964514805.1 of Microcaldota archaeon. GTDB lineage: Archaea > Micrarchaeota > Micrarchaeia > Norongarragalinales > UBA8480 > CAZERP01. Next base: position 9,055 of record CAZERP010000019.1, on the reverse strand, counting down.
TAAAGGTTAAAGTGTTAATATGAAGATTCTGTTGGTTTGTGATTTTAAGGGCGTTTTAGGCGCAGCTGGCCGTACTAGCGCAATGTCATCGTTTTTGCAAAAAGAGCACACAGTTAAAGTTGTAAATTTAGCAGAACATTACGCTAGTAAAGTTCAAGTACTTGCTCGCCCGGACGTAGTAATGACGTATATTGCCAAGAGTGCTATGCTTGGCGAGTTGTCAAAATATTACGCTTATAGAAAACTTGCAAGAGATGTAGTTTTGGAAGAAATTGACTCGTTTAAACCAGACGTAGTTTTGGCTAGTAGTTTAAATCATGGCGGGGCAATTGCTAAAGTTTGCGAAGACAAAGGCATTCCGCTTGTTACTGATGTTCAAGGCGTGCAATGGGCAGAGTATGAAGAAAATACGCCCATGAATCCTAGTCAAACTGTAGTTGAACATTTAAAGGAACTTGAAAAAGAAGCGATTACTAAAAGCGCGCTGTTACTATCAGTTTCGAATTCATTAAAGAAATACTTAACAAGCAAAGGTGCTACGAGTAGTAAAGTTGTAGTGGCTATGAATGGAGCTAATTTACAAAATAACGTAGCTCGATTTTCAAAGAATGCAAATGTAGTATACGCTGGTTCTTTATCTCATTGGGAGAATATAGACGCGTATCTTGATTTTTGTAAAGTTGCAAGTCCAGCTAAATGTGTAATTGCTGGAGATGGACAGCTCAAAGCAGATGTCGAAAAACGTATCGCGCATGAAAAAATCGGTGTTGATTTTAAAGGTAAACTTAGTGAGAAAGAATTAAGCGAATTACTAAGCGTAAGTACTATTGGCGTTGTTCCTTCTACTAATACTCTTTCGCGTCAAGTTGCAATGCCAATCAAAATCTTTACGTATGCTGCCGCAGGCTTACCTGTAGTAGCGCCAAGTGTTGGCGAGTGGAGTGATTTAGTTAAGAAGGAAGATTTTGGAGTTATCACTCGTGAGTCTAATGGCGTTGAGTTTAAGGAAGCTGTAGATGAACTTTCAAACGAAAAGGTTTGGAAGGAAAAGTCAAAGAATGCACTAGACGCGATTAAAACTAAATATAATTGGAATAAAACACTTGCTTCATTAAAAGAATTAGAAAGTTTGAAGTGAAGGAAAGGGAGAAAAAAGAAGTTTTAGTTTATTTTTTTGCTTCTGCTGGTTTTGCTTCTTTTGGTTTTGGTACGAATCCTAGGTCTGCGAATGGTTTTGGTCCTGCGGTTGTTACTTTGCAGTTGATTTGAGCTGTGTTTTCGGTTACGGTTTGTCCTGCTACTCTTTTTTTGACTTTCATTCCGAATTTCATTTTTGATACTCCTGCGCCGTTTGACATGAGTACTTTGCCGCGTACTTTGATTCCGCTTCTCATTGGGAAGCCGTCTTTGTCGCTTCCGCCTGTGATTTTGAGTTTGTATCCTTCTAGGCCGATTATTCCGCCTTCGATTTCGTCTCCTAGTTTTTTACCGATTAGTTGTTTTTCTGCTCCTTTTTCTAGTTCTTTTTGGAAGGAGTGTCCACTCTTTTGATCGCCGAATACTATTTTCATTTTTATTTATTTCACCTAAATTAGTTCACAGTACAACGCACTTGAATTAACTTCAAGTTCTCTTCCGTGAAAAGCGTGCTGAATCAGCACAGGATTGTTAAAATAATACGAAGAATTAGAGAATAAAAAGATAGTAGATTACTGTTTTTGGGAGTGAATGTAGTTCGCGGGTTTTCTTTTGATCAAACGTTTCTTTTACAGTAAAAAGAAAGGTTTGTTTACCAGCCGTATTTGATTTTTCTGATTTCTTTTAGTAGTTCGAGTTCTTCTGGTGTTAGTGTTGTTTGGTATTTGGTTGTTAGTAATGTGATTTCGTCTTTGGTTGGACTTGTATAGAATATCATTTTTTCTTTAATTTGACGACCATATGTGGGTCCTTGTATGCTCATTGCGACGGGTTGGCCCCTCTTGGCTTCGGCGATTGCTTGCGTTTCGTGTTGTATTCCTTGTATGGTGCCGAGTTCTTCTCCTTGTGCGTTCATTACTTTGGCGTCTTTTTTGACTGATCCGATTTGTACTTCTACTCCGCATACTACTGGGCTTGATACTCTAAAGCAGCAGCCTGGCATTGCATAGAGTTTGGCGGGCATTGTTAGGCTTGTGAATGCTTCTTTTTTATCTCGTATTTTTTCGTCTTCTACCCAGCGTTTGTATCCTTCTATTAGGTTGTAGACTACTTTTTCGTCGAAGACTTTTACGTTTAGTTTTTCTGCTTCACTTAAAACGTCGTTTGTTATGGGCGAGTTGAATGAGAATACTACTCCTAGGAATTTGTCGTTTTCTTTGACGCTTGCTGCTTCTAGTATGTCTTGTTTGGATAGTGATCCGATGGCTGCTCGTCTGATTGTGATTTTTTCTTTGGCGAATAGTTTGGATATTGCTTCTAGGCTTCCAAGTGTGTCTGCTTTGAGTACGATTCCTTCGGTTGCGTCGTGGTCGAATGCGATTTCTTGGAATTCGCCTTCTAGGTCTTCTATGAGTGCGGTTGCGTCTTTGTGTACTACGTAGATTTCTGATCCGGCTACTGCGATGTCTGCTTCTTCGCAGGCAATTTTTACTCCACTAGCTGCACTTACAAGTGAAACTGATTTGAATTTTTCTCTTGGGTCTCGCATTTCGTCTAGTGGTTTGGGTTTTAGTAGTGCTTTGACTTTGCTTGTGGTGGCTTTGCCGCTTAGAGTTAGGAATGCTATTTCGTCTCCTTCGCGTATAATTCCATCGTATAAGATTACGTCTAGTGTTTTGCCTAGTCCTTTTTCTTCTCTTACTTCTAGGATGCTTCCTTTGCCGGGGGTTTTTTCGTGTAGTTCTAGTCTTTTTTCGAGGAATTTTTGTGCAAGACCAGCTACGAAAGTTAATAATTCAGGTAGGCCTTCTCCGGTTCTTGCAGATACGGGGATTATGAGTATTTGTTTAGTGAAGTCTTCTACTCTGTCGAATCGTTCGCTTTGGAATCCGTATTCTGATAGTTGTCCGACTAGTTCGTAGAGTTTTACGTCTAGGTTGTTTTGGACGTCTTGTCTTTGTTTTTTTATAGTTTCTCTGAATGGTTCGTTTTTGTTTGCGTGCCAGCCGGTCATGGCGTCGATTTTTGTGGCGGCGACTACGAATGGGGTTTTGTATTCTTTTAGGATTTCTATTGCTTCTTTGGTTTGGTTTTGTACTCCTTGGTTTGCGTCGATTACAAGGATTGCAATGTCTGCAATTGAACCTCCTCTTTTACGGAGGTTGGCGAATGCTTCGTGTCCGGGGGTGTCGATGAATAGTAATCCGGGGATTGAGAATTTGACTTTCATTTGTTCGATTAGAGAGCCGCATCTTGCTCGCACTACGTCGAGTGGCACTTCGCTTGCACCTACGTGCTGAGTAATTGCTCCGGCTTCGCGGCCTTGAACGTTACTCTTACGAATAGAGTCTAATAAGCTCGTTTTGCCGTGGTCTACGTGACCTAGTACTGTTACGATTGGTTGTCTTAGCATTAGTCGTTTTTTCTAGTAATTAGAAGGGAAACGCACGTATAAAAATATGAATTAAAAGGGTAAAAAGTTAGCCGAAGTACAATTTGACAGCCAGCATTATTGCTACTCCTAGAGCCATGCATGCGATGTGAAGTAGAGTGTGTTTTAGGTCTGTTGATTCTTCGTGTAGTTGTGGTACTAGGTCTGATCCTGCTAGGTAGATGAAGCTTCCGATTGCTAGGGGTACTAGGTATTGGGTTAAGTAGTCTGTTGCGAATGCGAGAGTTAGTACTGCGCCTACGATTGCTGCTAGTGCAGATAGGAAGTTGAATTTGAGGGCTTGGAATTTAGTCATTCCTGCTTTGAGTAGTATTGCGAAGTCTCCGATTTCTTGGGGTATTTCGTGTACGACTACGGCTACGGTTGTTGCTATTCCTGCTGGGACTGATACAATAAAGCTTGTTGCGATTACTATTCCGTCAATAAAATTATGCAGAGCGTCTCCGATTAGGTTTACGTATGCGAATGCGTGTACGTGTTTTTCTTCGTGGCAGTGTCTCCAGTGGATTACTTTTTCTACTAAGAAGAAGATTAGAATTCCTGCGATTATTCCAAGTGAAGTTGTGATTGGTTCGTAGGTTTCGTATGCTTCTGGTATTAGGTGTATGAATGCGTCTCCGAATAGCGCGCCTACGGAGAATGCTACGAAGTAGTGAAGTAGTTCTCTAAATCGTTTTTCTTTGAGGGTTAAAGTGAAGATTCCGATTAGTGAGACTAAGCTTACTAAAATTACGCTTACAAGAGTGTAAAGCCAGATGTCAATTGAGTACATGTAACAAAAAAGACGGTTATTAATATTTAAACGATTTGTTAATAACTTTTTACTCTTCGTATTTATTTAGTTAATAATTTTAGAGGTAATTTTTAAGATGCCAATAGTTAGTTTTTCACTCTTTCAAGAGGACATTAGTAGGATCGATGAGGCGGCTACTTTACTTGAGGTTAAGAGTAAGAGTGAAGTTATTCGTAGTAGTATTAATTGTTTGATTGAAGAGCTTACAAGTGAAAGTAAGTTGAAGGGTCATGTTCATGCGGCGATTATTGTTTTACATGATGAGAAGGCTAGTAGTACTATTTCGCATATTAGGCATCGTTTTGAAGAAGTTATTCGTACGCAGATGCATTGTCATTTTACTGAAAATAAGTGCATCGAAACAATAATCGTCGAAGGCAATGGAGAGAAAGTTAGAAAGTTACTCGTAGAGCTTAGGAAGATAAAGAAGGTTTCTAGTGTAAAATTAGTAGTAACTTAAAGTAAGAAGAGAAAGTAACAAACGCCACATTAGCAAGTAGCTCTGACTCTACAATAAAAGTTCGTATCCCTAGATGCCACTATAATTTGAAACTATCCGCTAAATAGTAAGAATTCATTAAATTCGAATAAATATCGCCACCAAATAGTTATAATATCAAGAGTATTGTACCTAAGTAAGAGGTAATCTGAAATGAACGCAACAGCAATAAAAATAGTGAAACATGATAACTTAAACCATGAAGCCCGAGCCGCAGTAAAAAAAATTTTACAGGTTGAAAAAGATTTAAAAAGTAATGACCGATTGGGAACAATGGCAAATTTAAGTACAATTGGACCCGCAAGCGCTATAGGCTATAGTATCGCAATAACCGCAGATCATCCCGTAGTAGCTATTTCCGGAGCAGTAATACCACTAATAGCAGGAGCGCGCGTAGCACTAGAAGCAGGAAAGCTAACAGAAAAGTTTAGTAACCGGGCTAAAACCGGCGCTAAGGAAGAACTAAAACTTTTAAGAGAAAGAGTAAAAGAAGAAAATGCTACCGGTGATGTAAGAGCTACGCATTTTTTCATACACCCGAAAACAGGGGATTTACACTTAATACGCGCAACTGACCGAAACGGCGAGAACTTTAAGCCAGTTTTGAGAAATAAACGTTTCGCAGTAAAGTAGCGTAACTTTTTAATCGGAGTATACGCTACTCCATTTTACTCAACACTGAAAAAGGTTATTTGCCTAGTATGTAGGCGAATATTAGTGGTGCTACGATTGTTGCGTCGCTTTCGATTATGAATGATGGCGTGTCGATTCCGAGTTTGCCCCAGGTGATTTTTTCGTTTGGCACTGCTCCACTGTAGCTTCCGTATGATGTTGTTGAATCTGATATTTGGCAGAAGTATCCCCAGAGTCGTGCTTTCTTTTTCATGTCTTGGTCTAGCATTGGTACTACGCAGATTGGGAAGTCTCCTGCGATTCCTCCTCCGATTTGGAAGAAGCCTACTGATGATTTTTTGGTGTTTTCCATGTACCAGTCTGCGAGGAATGACATGTATTCTAGTCCAGATTTAACAATTCCTAAATCCTTAATGATTCCTGTTTTGTAGCTTCCGACGAACATGTTTCCAAGGGTTGAGTCTTCCCATCCTGGTACGATTATTGGGATGTTTTTTTCGCATGCGGCTACTAGCCATGAGTCTTTGACGTCGATTTCGTATTCGTGTTCTAAGTCTTTGCTTTTAATTAGTTGGTACATGTATTCGTGTGGGAAGTATCTTTTTCCTTCTGCTTGCGCTTTTAGTCTGTATTTGAGTACTGCTTTTTCGATTTTTCTCATTGCTTCTTCTTCTGGAATGCAAGTATCAGTTACTCTGTTTAAGTGGTGGTCGAGTAGTTCTTTTTCGTCTTCTTTAGTTAGGTAGCGGTAGTTTGGTACTCTTTTGTAGTGAGTGTGTGCGACTAAGTTGAAGAGGTCTTCTTCTAGGTTTGCACCTGTGCAGGTTATAATTTGTACTTTGTCTTGGCGAATCATTTCCGCGAGTGTGATGCCTAGTTCTGCTGTGCTCATTGCGCCTGCGAGTGTGATCATCATTTTGCCGCCGTTTTCTAGGTGTTTTTCGTATGCTTTTGCTGCGTCGAGTAGACTTGCCGCGTTAAAGTGGCGGTAGTTGTGCTCGATGAATTTTCTTACGGTTGAAAAGTCTTGTTTTGAATTCATGAAAATCTCCTTTTAGTTTTTTTAAGTGTGAATAAATTTAGCGAGTTGAATTTTAAAAAGGGAATTGAAGTAAGTGCATATTAATTTGTAATTTCATTATACTTATTATGCAAGTAATTAAGCTCACTAGTAGGAATCACAGTACAGTAATTGAAAAAGCAAAAGTAGTTTTACAAAACGGTGGTTTGGTTATTTATCCTACTGAGACGTGTTATGGGATTGGAGCGGATGCTACGAGTCAAAAAGCTATTGATAAATTACTAGCGTATAAAACTAAGAGACAGGACAAGGCTATTTCAATTGCTGTGACGGGTAAGAAAATGGCGGCCGAGTATGTTGAGATTAATAAGACTGCACAAAATATTTACGATAATTTTTTGCCCGGGCCGATTACAGTAGTGTCAAAAGGAAAGCATAAAGTTGCTAAAGGAGTTGAGAGTAGTCTTGGGACTCAAGGTATTCGCGTCCCCGCGCACCATCTAGTTTTAGATTTACTTGAAGCGTACAAACGGCCAATTACTGCGACTTCTGCTAATGCATCATATAAGAAAACTCCGTACACCATAAAGGATATTTTGAATAACACTAGTAAGAAGCAGCAAGCGCTAGTTGATTTAATAATTGACGCGGGCAAGTTGCCTAAGCGAAAGCCCAGTACAATTGTTGACACTACTTTGGATAATATTTATATTTTACGCGAAGGCGCAATGGAATTCAAAAGACCCAAAGTAACGTTGGCAAAGAATTTGGAAGAAACAGACGCATTTGTAACTGAGATTTTTGAAAAAATTCGAAAAGACTTGTGTAAAAAGAACGTGATTATTTTACTTCAGGGAGAACTTGGCGCAGGTAAGACTTATTTTACTAAGCAACTTGCGAAAAAACTACATGTTAAGGATGTGGTAGTGTCTCCGACTTTTACTATTTGCCGCGAGTACAATGGACGTGTTGGCAAGATTCCAATGAAGTTGCATCACTTGGATACGTATAGGTTTTATGAGGCTAGTGAGATTGATGAGCTTAAGCCGCGTGAAATGTTTTGCAAGCCACATGTAGTGGTAATCGAATGGGCGAACAAAGTGGCCAGTCATATAGAGCCTTACTTTAAAGACGCAGTAGTAGTAAAAATAAACATTACAAGCAAAGGAGAAACTGTAAGGAGATTTGAGTACGAAATTTCTAATTATTAAAACGTAAAAGATAATGCTTAATTTACTTTAAAGCCCCTAGAAATTATTATGAAACCGACCTATATTCTTGCTATTGACACGTCGTGCGATGATACTTCTGTAGCTGTGCTTAGAAATGACTGTGTTTTATCAAATGTTGTTTCTTCGCAGATTGATATTCATAAGGCGTGGGGCGGAGTAGTGCCCACATTAGCGCGTAGGGCGCATGAGGAAATGATAGATGGAACTGTAAAGCTAGCGTTTAAGCGATCGGGGTTAAAAAGTATGAATCAGTTAAGCGCAGTTGCAGTTACTTATGGCCCTGGTTTAGCTCCTGCACTTGAAGTTGGAGTTAGAAAAGCAAAACAACTCTCTGCAGATTTAGGTATTCCTATTATTGCGGTTAATCACATGGAAGGGCACGCATTATCAACTCTTTTGAAGAATAAGAAAGGTAAAAACTACGCCGGGATGAAAGAAGTACTGTTTCCTTTTATGGCCGTGTGTGTTTCTGGTGGTCATACTGAAATTGTTTGGGCGGAAAAAATCGGAGAGTATAAGTTACTAGGTCAAACTGTTGATGATGCAGCTGGAGAAGCGTTTGATAAAGTTTCTCGTATGCTTGACTTAGGTTATCCGGGTGGTCCAGTAATATCTCGTTTGTCTGAAACGGGTAATCCTAAGAAGTATCCTTTGCCAAGGCCTATGCGTGACACGGATGATTTTAACTTTAGTTTCTCTGGGCTTAAAACTGCGTGTTTGTACAATACTAATAATTTGAAGAAGGAGCTAGGTAAGGATTTTGCGGGGATTATTCCTGATTACTGCGCGTCTTTTCAAGAAGCAGTAGTCGATTGTCTTCTTATTAAGTCTATGAAAGCCGCAAAGAAGATGCAACCGAAGATGATCGTATTCGGAGGGGGAGTAAGTGCAAACTTACGTATTAGAGTTAAATTTAGAGAGAAATGTAAAGAACTTGGCATTCCAGTATATTTCCCTAGTAAGAAAATGTGCACTGATAACGCGGCTATGATTGGCCTTGCTGCGTATCATAAATTTTTGAATGGGCAGTTCGTTAAACATTTCGATAAATTCGAACGCAGTCCATCAATCACAATAGAAAACGTAAAAGACGAGAAAAAACTTTAGTGTTTTCCGGTTGATCCAAATCCGCCGGTTCCTCTTTGTGTTTCTGTGAGTTCGTCGACTGTGACTAGTTTTGCTCTTGTGACGGGTGCGAATATCATTTGGGCTATTCTTTCGTTTGGTGTGCAGGTCCAGGTTTCTTTGCCGTGGTTGATTAGTAGTATATTTAGTTCGCCTCTGTAGT
>CAZERP010000018.1:9885-13634 GCA_964514805.1 Microcaldota archaeon | reverse complement strand
CGCGTCGCAGGGGAAAAATCACCAACTGCATCTGACTTAGCAAATTATGGTGATGACGATTTAAACCATGAAGATTTAAACCAACTAGAAAACTTAATTCACGAATGCACTCGCCAGCACATTCCTGTGCACGTAGATATGTTTGAAGTAATAACTTCAGGCTCTAAAAAAAGAATCGTAGTACGCGACCCCGATTTTCCAGCACTTAGACTTTTCAATAATAATGTAGAGCACCACACTCAAGGCGCGTTAAAAGTAATACGTGATTATAGACAAATGGTTAATGACCCAGAAAGAATAAAACGAAAAAACGAAGAAAGAGTACTACGGGCGATGCAAATTAACAAACGCATGATAGAGCGCGGTAGATAGCCTAAAAAACTCAACTTGCCCTTCTCTTACTTAACAACTAATCAAGTTGATATTTTATGGATTTAATTGATGTTATTCGCAAACACGTTTTGAAAAACGCTTTCGACTACGGCAGCGCGCAACCCGGAAGCATTGTTGGAAAAGTCATAGGAGAATACCCTGACGCAAAAAAAGACATGAAAAAAACAATGGCCGAAATCTCCAAAGAATGCACACGCGTAAACGCACTCTCCAAAGATAAAATAGAAAAAGAAATGCAAAACTACAAATACGAAGAGAAAAAAGTAGAAGAAAAGAAGTTAGCCATTCCAAACGCAACGCCCGGCAAAGTAGTAGTTAGATTTCCACCAGAACCAAACGGCTACCCACACATCGGACACGCCAAAGCAGCTTTGTTATCACAAGCAATAATCGAAGAATACGGTGGCAAATTCATACTAAGATGGGATGACACCAACCCAGAAAAAGAAAGCGAAGAATACGTAAACGCAATCCAAACAGACCTAAAATGGCTAGGCTTAAATTTCGACGAAGAAATATATGCATCAGACTCAATGCCAAAACTCTACGCGCTACAAGAACAACTCTTCAAACAAAACGACGCATATGTCTGCACATGCCCTGCAGAAAAAATATCCGAAATGCGCATGAAACAAAAACCATGCCCATGCCGCGCGCGAAACGCTGCAGATAACTTAAAACTTTGGAATGACATGCTAAACGGCAAAGCCAAAGCAGGAACCTGCGTAGTACTACTCAAAGGAGATTTAAACTCACAAAACACTGCTATGCGAGATCCATCATTATGGCGAATACTCGAAGCACAACACTATAGACAAGGAGCCAAATATCGCGTCTGGCCAACATACGACTTCGAAGGGGCCGTAATGGACTCAATCACAGGTACAACACACGCGCTACGTTCAAAAGAATACGACCTAAGAAACGAAACATACATGTATCTCCTAGACAAACTAAAACTACGCAAACCAGAACTAATCTCAATATCAAGACTTGCAATCAAAGGCGCCCCAATATCCAAACGCGCACTAAAACCACTAGTAGAAAGCGGCAAACTCTGGGGATGGGACGACCCAAGACTACCAACCCTCGCAGGTTTACGTAGAAGAGGAGTACTCCCACAAGCAATCAAAAGCTTCGTACTACAATTCGGAATATCCAAAGTAGAAAGCGAGCCTTCATGGGATCGCCTACTAGTAGAAAACAGAAAACTAACCGAACCCACCGCGCCACACTACTTTGCCGTAATCAACCCAGTAGAAGTAATCGTAGTAGGCCTACCACAAGAAGAAAAAAGCGGAGTCAAAAAAGTCCACGGTCACGACGTAAAATACGAAAACAAATTCTATATATCCAAACTCGACGCAGACACAATAAAAACAGGAGAAACATTCCGCCTCAAAGAACACTACAACCTAAAAGTAATCAAAAAAGACCATGAACTACTAGAATGCGAATACGCAGGATTCGACCTAATACCAGGCAGCAAAAAAATACAATGGGTCAGCGCCAAAACCAAAGAACACACCAACTGCACAATCTACGCACTATCCGAACTACTAAACGACGCAGAAGAATTCAACGAAAAAAGCCTCGTAACAAACAACGCAAAATGCCAAAACGCATGCACAAAACTAAACAATGGAGACATAATACAATTCGAACGCATCGGCCTATGCAAACTAGACAACAAAGAAAAAATGCAATTCATACTAATAGGCTAAAACCTATTCTATTTCAAAACGCAACTCTGTATGCTCTAGCTTTCAATGCATTAATTGGATTAGGATCCAACGCTGCTTCAAAAGCCGCTTTACTGCGCGCGGGCAATTCAGAAATTTTATGAGTATGTCTTATTTCAACTTGCCACACTTCATCTGCAGTAGTTTTATTCACAGTCACCTTCGCGCCACCTAAGCCGACATTCCTAAGTCTATTCAAAATCACTCCATGTATGTCTCTAGGGGTAATAGTGTTTGGGTGTAAGGGAACTGGTTCAGAAACAGGTAACTTAATTATCGCACTAACTTCTCTCGCGCTTTTCTTACCTGTCGCAAATTCACTCAACGCGCGAACCGCATCCGCGCCCAACTCTTGACTATGTGTGCGATCAGACATCAACTCTGCATTAGCATGCCTTGTAAGCCCTTCAAAAGTAACAAAAAAAGTATGACGTACATCTACATGTTTTTTACTTATCGTACCATTACTCTTCAAAAGAGTAGCAATATCACTAACTGCTCCGCGCGCAATCATTGCATCTGCGTGTACTCTAGTGCCAAATTTATTCTGTGACATTTATGATTAATTCACTTCCTTTTTTTTCGACTTTCTTTAAACTTTTTAACGTATCAGGATTTTCTTTCGCAATTTTTGCCAACTCTTCAACTTCACTTGCATGAATCAAAAGCCAATTAGCTTTACTAGTAGCTTCGCCTTCCTTCACTTCAAACTCCTTGATGGAATCAACTTGCGCTTGTAATCTGCGCTCTAAACTCTTAACTTTATCTTCTCGCTTCTTAGCATTAACGCTCGCAGCCCTACTAACTCTTTTTACGCTAGTAAAGTAAAAACCGACGCAATCGCTAAAACAATCAAAAGTTTTACTCTCCAAGTTCTCAAGCTTCTTTAAAACAAAAGGAGCAAAAAACTCTACGCTATTTTCGTTAATGTAAACTCTAGGTGAAAACTCTTCACTAAGCTCACGAATACACTTACAAACTGCCTTACGCTCCACTTCATTTAATTCATCAATCTTACGCGCATACTCAACACCCGCGCGAGTACACGCTTCCTCTAAATAAAACGGAGAAAGATTAACAATCTTAGAAAGAGAAGAAACAACCTTACCCATAGCTTCGCCTAAGTCAGAAGGTTTAACTTCAAGTGGACTAACTTTACTACTCGGCGGCAACAAGTATTTTTCTCCGCGCTTAATCGTACGCGCGCTATACTGCGCCTTCTCACCAGTGTACGCTATAGTTTCTCCATCTAATAACAAAACATTCCCGTCTCCAAACATCTCAAAAACAAGCGTCTTATTATTAAACTCCAAAGCAAAAATACGATCAAAATTCAACTGCTTAACTTCTTTGACCTTAGCATTATCCAAATACTGCCTGCAAATATTCACAAGCGCATCTTGATCATCAGCAGTTTTACTAAACTCAGTCGCAAAATTAACCCTAACTCCGACCTCAATAATCAAGTTCAATTCTCCGACATCTTTTTTATGAAACTTAAAACGATAACTCCCATCCTCAAGCAAATAAACTTTATTCACATATGCCCCAGCTAGCTTCTCATTCAACTCTTTTACGAGAACCAAATAATCCAAATTACTAAGCAACTGCATA
>CAZERP010000018.1:2491-9785 GCA_964514805.1 Microcaldota archaeon | reverse complement strand
CTTGCTTTTACACTTTCCTTTAACAATCTTAAGTTTCTATTATGTGGAAATTCAGTTTCCTTATTAGTAAGTCCAACCGTCATCTCAAAACGATCACTGCCCTTAACTTGATCAAGTTTAACTTGAGGCATAGCAATATTCGTCTGAGTTGACATCAAAGGAATAAAAAACCGATACAACGGATGATCTGGTTCAATAGATTTATCTCGAATAGTACGCATCAACTGCGCATACGCATCGATCTCCTTAAGTTTTTCGGCGTCAACTTTAGTAAAAGAATCAAAAGGATGACTAGTAATCATAGTCACATTAAAACTATGCTCGCCAGTAGTAACATGTACATTTCGACTAAAATCTTTAAAATCATTCACTAGATGACGTTCCACTAAAGCTGTATCATTATGATTGACGCCTTCTTTACCTAAAAGCGCCGCCGCATCTGCATGACTAAGTACAAAACTATGTTTAAGTACAAGCTTGCCTGCTTTAGGTTCAATGATAGTGTGTACTTGGCGAAATTTATCGTTACTTGAAATAGTACCGTGAATTCTATCTATTAACTTCTTAACTGTTACTTTAGCTACCAAATTAATTCACGTCCCTTAAACAGTTACACTTCCGAGAGTTAAAACTCCTGGAACTTCAAGCACCTTACGATACCTATCAAAAGCATCCTTTGCTTTAGCCGCTCTAACAATAAGCGGTTTATTTGCGCCACTTAAATTAAAATCAACCTTAATAGTATCACTACTATCCGATCGTTTAAAATCAACCCTACCAGTTAAACCATACTTATTAATCAAATCATTAAACTTACTTGCCTCAATTGTACCCTTACCTTTAGGCGCTACTAAAGTAACCCGCGCAGACGTTGCACTATTAACCTCAAAACCCATTTTAGATGTCGTCAAACGTCTAGCAAGGTGACTAATCATCTCACGCGCGCGATCAATCTCCGGAGAAATATGAAACATAATATCTTCATGTGCGTCACGATTAATCGCATGATTACGTGCCGCATCTGCTAAAACTTTCAACTCAGCAGGTTCCAAACTATTGTGATCAAAACGTTTACTAATTTTTACTGCCCAACCAGAATCAGTTTTCTCACACGTAACGTGACAATCCTTAGCCGCCCTTTGAGTAGTAGTATTAAACGCCGCAGGTAATGCCGCGCTAATATCATCTTCATCACGGCGTCCAGTTAACGCCCGTGCTTGCGCAGCTGTAAACCTAACAGTTCCGTTTAACACTGCGCCGCCGGGTACTAAATCTAACTTCAAAGTAGTATCAGTATACTGCGCTGAATCAGTAGCTGCTTTAATTTTACGCGCAAGAGTAGTAATCACTGGAAGCGGCTTAGGCGCCGTAACTGGTATTGCTTCAATACGCTCTTGCAAACCAAATCGTTCTGCTTCATTATCTCTTTTAATGTAAAGCCAAGGGCGCTCCAACCTTGAAATCTCATGACACAAATCACGATAAGCTTCCCCTGCAACACGAACACTGCCTGCTACGGTAGAATCAAGCTTGTTTAACTTAATCGGAGTAGTAGCACTAATAAAAATACCTTCTAATGTTTTATCAATTTTGACCTCGCCCTTAAAACCAGCCGTACTTAAAACTTGTCTAATAGCATCCTCTTGGCTTAACCCTTCTGTCTTAGGTTTAAAATGTCTATAGCGAATTAAATCATGGACATAATGTTCTCCGTCAATAACTACAACTGTGCGGTGATGATTAGCCACGGGGCCACTTAATAATTCATTTGTAGGTAATTTCAATGCTTTAACTAATGGCGCGTTAAGTTGAGCAACTTCTGCTCTTAAAGTTTGCACTCTACCAAAACGTTCTTTCTCCTTCGCGCTCAATTGAGACGTAGGTATACTGTGAGTCAAAACAAACTTCCACTTGCCATCATCACTCATAACATGCAAATTAGCATCCTTTAACTCATCAGGTAAAATGTTCAAAATAGCATCATGAATTAACTTAGTATCTGGGTGGTCTACTTTCACCTTCTGAAGCGAGGGCGTCATCGTCGCGCCAGGATTTAACAAAGTAATTCCTTTAGTGTACGCGCCTTCAATTTGCACAAGCCTACGTTGAATGTTACTAATTCTAAGCTCACGTCTCTGCTTAATAGGCGAAACCTCTTGCTCTCTTACTATAGGCTGCGCCTTCAAAAACTTAGCCGCATCCTCTTGAGTAATCTCTCCACCAATAGAAAGTTTAACTCCATTAACATCAACTGCAATGTCACTAATCAAATTACCTGTATTACTAGTGCCCTCAACTTGATGCTTAATTGAAATACCTTGCGTAAGACCACTCAACTTAACTACTGCATCACGAATAAGCGGATGCAAAGAAGTTTCATGCTTTGGACTTTCCTTAACCGTTCTAAAAATACCCATGCAAATAAGTACAACATAGTGCTTTTTCTTCCTTTTTCCCCTCCAATGTAGGGTTTTTTAAACTCTATTTTTCCATTAATATATAACAAGTTTTTACAGGAAATTACTTTTTTTAGAAGCCTGAGCACGTGAAGGCGGAAAATATGACTGTAAAAATTAGAAGAAAAAAATATGAAATTAAAAAAATGAGCTTTTAATTTCTAAGATAAACAAACACAAAGTAAATACTTTACAACTAGGTGATCAGTTGAAAGTGGCGGCTTTAAAAGTCTTAGAATTTAAAACGCGATTTTAAAGGTGTGTATACAAAAAAATGGCAAAAAGTTATGTAAAATTCGAAACTCCAGCAGACGCCCAAGCAAAGGCACTCGCTGTAATTGAAGCAGCAAAAGCCTCAAAAGGACTACGCAAAGGAACAAACGAAGCAACCAAAGCAATCGAACGCGGAGAAGCAAAACTAGTAGTAATCGCAGCAGACGTTGAACCAGAAGAAGTAGTAATGCACTTACCATCAATCTGCCAAGAAAAAGGAATCGCATTCTGTTTCGTAAACGCAAAAACTGACCTCGGAAAAGCAGCAGGCCTCAAAGTAGGAACCGCAGCAGTAGCAGTAGTAACCGCAGGCGCACAAGAAGCAAGCTTAAAAGAACTCTCAACTAAATTCGCCCCAACAAAACAATAAACTTCCTTAGAGGGTGTAATATTTAATGACTGAAACAAAAGAACCTGTCAAACAGGACGAACCAAAAGAAACCAAACCAGTAACAACAATACCACAAAAACCAACAGCTCCAGAACTAGAAGTAGAAGGAGTACTAGCCCAAGTCTCAGAAGTAGTAGGCAGAACCGGAGTATTCGGAGAAGTAACCCAAGTACTCTGCAAAGTCCTAACCGGAAGAGACAAAGGAAGACTCATTCGCAGAAACATCAAAGGAGCAATCCGAATCGGAGACTACTTACTATTAACCGAAAGCGAACGTGAAGCAAGACCACTACGCAGAAAAAGAGTCAAGAAGAAGAAGTAAACTAAGGTGAAATTCAAAAATGGCTAAACAAAT
This sequence comes from Microcaldota archaeon, assembly GCA_964514805.1. GTDB lineage: Archaea > Micrarchaeota > Micrarchaeia > Norongarragalinales > UBA8480 > CAZERP01. The sequence goes on along the minus strand of CAZERP010000018.1, from coordinate 6,310 downwards.
ACCAGGAAGAGGAATTCGCCTCTTTAAAAAAGACGGTTCAAGTACCTACATTCCAAACAAAAAATACAAAGTCAACGTACTTGTAATGAAACGCAAAGCTTCAAAACTCAAGTGGCTAAAAGACGCTTCAACCAAACAAGACAAAAAAGAAAAGAAGTAAAGGTTTTTCGATGACTTTAGAACCTCTTGAAAGCAAACCAGATTGGAACGCAATACGCGACAAATACAACCAATACTGGCAAGTTCAAGAAACATACAAGTTCAACGAAAAAAGCAAAAAGAAAACCTACTCAATTGACTCCCCCCCTCCATTTACAAGCGGCGCCCTACACATGGGGCACATGCTTTCCTACTCATACTTTGACTTCGCAGCCAGATACAAAAGAATGACTGGCCACGAAGTATTCTACCCACAAGGATGGGACTGCCAAGGCTTCCCAACAGAAGTAAAAGTCGAAAAACAACACGGCAGAAACATGCCACGCGCAGAATTTCTAGCAAAATGCGTAGAATTCACAGAAGAAAACATTGAAAAAATGAGACTCCAAATGCAACAAATGGGATTCTCACCAGACTGGACACTAGAATACAAAACCAAAGACGCTAGCTACCACAAAAAAGTACAGCACTCATTACTACAATCATACAAAGCAGGAGACGTCTACAAAGCAAAACACCCCGTAATGTACTGCACAAACTGCAGAAGCGCAATCGCAAAAGCAGAAACAGAAGACGAAGAAAGAACCTCCAAACTAAATTACATTAACTTTACCATAAAAGAAACAGGTAAACCACTAACAATCGCAACAAGCAGACCCGAACTAATCCACGCATGCGTCGCAATGCTAGTCAACCCAACCGATGCCAGATACAAAGATTTAATCGGAAAAACTGCAATCACTCCAATTTACAACAAAGAAGTAAAAATAATCGCAGAACACGACGTAGACGCGACATTCGGAACCGGCGCTCTAATGACATGCACATTCGGAGACAAACTCGATGCAATGTGGATGTATCGCCACAACCTACAACTCATCGAAGCAATGGATGAAAACGGAAAAATCAAAAATTCAAACGGCACAATCGACGGCCTATCCGTAAACGCAGCCAGAGAAAAAATCATAGAATTACTACGAGAAAAACAACTCTTAATCAAACAAGAAACAATCAACAATCAAGTCGTAAAAGTACACGACCGCTGCAAAAAACCAACCGAATTCCTAGCAACGTCACAATGGTTCATCAAACTCAACAACAAAGAACAAGTCGTAAAAACCGGAAGCGAAATGCGCTGGATACCCGAATTCTCACTGCAATACCTAAAAGACTGGGCAGAATTCGTAGACTACGACTGGGTAATCTCAAGATCAAGAATCTACGGAACACCACTACCATTCTACAACTGCAACAAATGCCAAGCAGTACACATTCCAAACGAAAAAGAACTACCAGTAAACCCCGCACTAGAAACAACACACCACAAATGCAAATGCGGCGGAGAATACATCGGAGAAACCGCAGTCGCAGACTGCTGGGTCGACTCATCAATCACACCACTCATCAACGCAGGCTGGCCAGACAACCACAACCTAATGGAAAAAGTCTACCCCGCAAGCTTAAGACCACAAGGCCTTGAAATCATACGAACATGGGCATTCTACACAATCACAAGATGCCTACAACTAACCGGCAAAGCGCCATTCGAAACACTACTAATAAACGGAAACGTCCTCGGAACCGACGGAAAGAAAATGAGTAAATCCCTCGGAAACTACGAAGACCCTGCGCTACTATTAGCAAAGTACCCAAGCGACGCGCTCAGACAATGGGCAGCAATGAGCGGCGCATTCGCCAAAGACAGACCATTCTCATACAAAGACATAGAATACGCCTCAAACTTCATCAAAAAAGTCTACAACGCAGCCAAACTCGCACAAACCGTAGCCGCAGACTTTACTCCTACCGAAAACCCACACTTAACCGTAGTCGACAAATGGATGCTCGCCAAACTCGACGCCACAGTACAAAAAGTAAACACGTCAATGGAAAACTACGCATACTTCGACGCAATCAACGCAATCCACCAACTATTCTGGAACGACTTCTGCGACTACTACCTAGAAGACATCAAATACAGAATCTACGACAACATAAACAAACAAGGCGCCCAACACACAATCCTACAAGTATTCAACACCGTACTAAAACTACTAGCGCCATTCACACCATACCTATCAGAAGAACTATACCACAAACTAGGATTCGCAACCACCGAAAAACAAAAATCAATACACTTAACCGAATATCCAAAAACACAAAAAACCAAATTCGACAAAGAAGTACAAATAACAGAAACACTACACGAAATAATCAGACGCTGCAGAAAATTCAAAGCAGACGCACAAGTATCACTAGCACAAGAACTCACACTAATCGAAATAAAAACCGACGAAAAAACACTCGAACTACTAACCGACGTTCAAGAAGACATTAAAAAAATATGCCGCGCAAAGCAAATCAACTTGCAAGCAGGCGAAAACCTAGAAACAACCTTCAAACTATAAAAAAAATGAGAATAAAAAAAATGAAAGGCAAATTGAGAAATATTTGTTAAATAAAAGGTGTAATAAGTAAAAATATGGCAAAAATGCACACACGCAAAAAAGGAAAATCAAGCTCAACAAAACCAACAAACGCAGCAAAACCAACATGGGTAACAATGACCCAAGCTGAAATCGAAGACTTAGTAGTAGAAATAGCCAAAACAGGAAAAACCGAAGCACAAATCGGACAAGTACTAAGAGACCAATACGCAATCCCAAGCGTCAAACTATTAACTGGCAAAACCATTTCACAAGTACTCAAATCAAGAAAAGCCGCAGGCCAATACCCAAGCGACTTAATCGACTTAATCAGACGAGCAATGAACATCCGCAAACACTTAGGCAAAAACACAAGAGACGACTCAAACAAAAAGAAACTAACTGACGTCGAATCCAAAGTAAAACGCCTAGTAAGATACTACCGCGGAAAGAAACTACCAGCAGGCTGGAAATACGACCCAGAAAAAGCAGCCCTACTCGTCAAATAAACTTAAGGTGATATTAATATGGCAGATGTAAAAAAGAAAACAGTAGACACTTGGAAAACCAAAACATGGTACCACGTACTAGCGCCAAAACTATTCAACGAAAGCGAAGTAGCACAAGTACCATCACAAGACGATGACCACATCATAAACCGCATCATCAAAATCCCCCTAAAGGAAATCACAAGAGACCTCTCACACATCTACACAAACGTAAAACTACGTGTAGAAACAGTAAAAGGTAAAACTGCGTATACAAAATTCATCGGACACTCAATCGCACGTGAATACATCCAAACACTCGGAAGAAAAGGAAGAAGACTACTCTACAACGTACTAGTCGTAAAAAGCAAAGACGGCGTAGACTTCACAGTCAAAATCCTAATCGTAACCAACGGATCAGCATCAGCACCAAAATGCACAATGCTAAGAAACACTGCAAAAGAATGGACAAGTGAAAAAACCAAGTCAACTGACTTCGCAGCATTTATCCAAGACGTTCTCTACGGCAAAGCTGGACTCGAACTACAAGGAAAATTAAAGAAAATCTACCCAATTAAAAGAGTAGAAATCTACAAAACCGAACTAACCGAAGTATTCGACGTAGAAGAAAACATCCAAGCAGACGTAGCATCATCAAAGTCAGACAAACAAAAAGAAGACTCTGACGAAGACAAAGAATAAACTTCTTCCCTTTCCTTCTCTTTTTTTTTACTTACTAATTTTTT